>JBEVIH010000315.1:0-33277 GCA_040510815.1 Xanthobacteraceae bacterium
AGCACGTTGAACAGGTCGGGATGCGCCTTCTCGATCTCGTCGAGCAGCAGCACGCAATGCGGGTGCTGGTCGACGCCGTCGGTGAGCAGGCCGCCCTGGTCGAAGCCGACATAGCCGGGCGGCGCGCCGATCAGGCGCGAGACCGTGTGCCGCTCCATGTACTCCGACATGTCGAAGCGGATCAGCTCGACGCCCATGCTGATGGCCAGTTGCTTGGCCACCTCGGTCTTGCCGACGCCGGTCGGTCCGGAGAACAGGTAGCAGCCGATCGGCTTTTCGGGCTCGCGCAGGCCCGCGCGGGCGAGCTTGATCGACGCCGATAGCGCCTCGATCGCCTTGTCCTGGCCGTAGACCACGGTCTTGAGCGTCTGGTCGAGGTGCTGCAGCACCACCGCGTCGTCCTTCGACACCGTCTTCGGCGGAATCCGCGCCATGGTGGCGATGGTGGTCTCGATCTCCTTGAGGCCGATCGTCTTCTTGCGCCGGCTTTCCGGCAGCAGCATCTGCGCGGCGCCCGATTCGTCGATCACGTCGATGGCCTTGTCGGGCAGCTTGCGGTCGTGGATGTAGCGCGCCGAGAGCTCGACCGCCGCCTTGATCGCCTCGTTGGTGTATTTGAGCTTGTGGTAGTCCTCGAAATAGGGCTTGAGCCCCTTCATGATCTCGATCGCATCCTCGACCGTCGGCTCGTTGATGTCGATCTTCTGGAAGCGGCGCACCAGCGCCCGGTCCTTCTCGAAATACTGGCGGTATTCCTTGTAGGTGGTCGAGCCGATGCAGCGCACATTGCCGGCCGCCAGCGCCGGCTTGAGCAGGTTGGAGGCGTCCATCGCGCCGCCCGAGGTGGCGCCGGCACCGATCACGGTGTGGATCTCGTCGATGAACATGATCGCGCCGGGATAGGCCTCGATCTCCTTGATCACCTGCTTGAGCCGCTCCTCGAAGTCGCCACGATAGCGGGTGCCGGCCAGCAGCGTGCCCATGTCGAGGGCGAACACCGTGGCGTTCTTGAGCACGTCGGGCACCTCGCCGTGCACGATGCGGCGGGCCAGCCCCTCGGCGATCGCGGTCTTGCCGACGCCGGCGTCGCCCACGAACAGCGGGTTGTTCTTCTGCCGCCGGCACAGCACTTGGATGCAGCGGTTGATCTCGGCCTCGCGGCCGATCAGCGGATCGATCTTGCCCTCGCGCGCCTTCTTGTTGAGGTTGATGCAATAGGCCTCGAGCGCGTCGCCCTTCTTCTTCGGCTCATCGCCGGTCTTGGTGTCGGTCTCCTCCTCGGAGCCGCGCACCGGACGCGCTTCCGACATGCCCGGCCGCTTGGCGATGCCGTGGCTGATGTAGTTGACCGCGTCGTAGCGGGTCATGTCCTGCTCTTGCAGGAAATAGGCGGCGTGGCTCTCGCGCTCGGCAAAGATCGCCACCAGCACGTTGGCGCCGGTCACCTCCTCGCGGCCGGACGACTGGACGTGGATGACGGCGCGCTGGATCACCCGCTGGAACCCGGCGGTCGGCTTCGAATCCTCGTTGCCGTCGTTGACCAGATTTTCCAGCTCGCTCTCGAGATAGGCGGTGAGGCTGCGGCGGAGCTTGTCGAGGTCGACGTTGCAGGCCCGCATGACCGCGGCGGCGTCCTGATCGTCGATCAGCGCCAGCAGGAGGTGCTCGAGCGTCGCATATTCGTGGTGGCGCTCGTTGGCCAGGGCCAGGGCGCGATGCAGCGACTGCTCGAGGTTGCGAGAAAACGTGGGCATGTCAGGTCTCTCGATAACTCGTCATATAGCCCCGGCGTTCCCGCTTTTCCATCTCGATCACTTTTTTTCCATGACGCATTGCAGAGGATGCTGGTGTTTGCGGGCAAAGTCCATAACCTGGGTCACCTTGGTCTCGGCCACCTCGTAGGTATAGACCCCGCACTCGCCGATCCCGTGCTGGTGCACATGCATCATGATTCGGTGGGCGGATTCCGGGTCCTTGTTGAAAAACCGCTCGAGCACGTGCACCACGAACTCCATCGGCGTGTAGTCGTCGTTCAGGAGCAACACGCGGTAGAGGCTCGGCCGCTTGGTCTGCGGCTTGGTCTTGGTGATGACCGCGGTCCCGGGCGCGCCCGGCTCGCGACGCTTGTTGTTGTCATCGGGACCCAGATGCGGGGCCGGCGGCCCGCCCCATGCCTCTGGACCTGGTTTGCTCTCACTTCGGCTCATGGTTACTTCGCGGATCGCGGC
Source organism: Xanthobacteraceae bacterium (assembly GCA_040510815.1). Classification (GTDB taxonomy): domain Bacteria; phylum Pseudomonadota; class Alphaproteobacteria; order Rhizobiales; family Xanthobacteraceae; genus VAZQ01. The sequence goes on from JBEVIH010000315.1 coordinate 2,229, forward strand.
CCCCAAGGCGGGATCGAAAGGGATTGGCCCCGGGGCATCATAGAGTCCGCCCCGGCGCGGTTCCAGATCGTCGGTCTCCCCTCCGAAATGTTGGGGATTCCCCCGCAAAATTGCAAATCCCGGGCCACCGGTTAAAAAATCACGACTCAATTGCGGACAATTCGCGGCGAATTTGCCGGAAATTTGCGGATTTTGTCTCACAAAATTTCAACAGCCGCCGTCCCATGCTCCACACCGTCCGCAGACGACGTTCCGAACGCGGAGGATGGGCAATGCTGTTGGCGCGCTTTTTCAAGGATCGCAGGGGTGGGGTCGCGCCGCTGCTCGCCCTCGGCATCGTTCCGCTGGTCGGCGCCGTCGGGGCGGCCGTGGACTACAGCCGCGCCAATTCGGTTCGGGCAGCCATGCAGAATGCGCTGGACGCAACCGCCCTCATGCTGTCGAAGGACGCGCAAAGCCTCAGCGGCGCCCAGCTCACGCAGAAGGCCAACGTCTATTTCACCTCGATGTTCGACCGGCCGGAGGCCGCCAACGTCCAGGTGACCCAGCAGTTCACCTCACCCCAGCAAGGCAGCTTCAGCTTGACGGTGTCCGGCACCGCGACCGTCGCCACCCTGTTCTGGCGCCTGATCGGGCAGCCCAATATCGACGTCACCGCCAGCGGCGAGGTGGTCTGGGGCATCAAGAAGCTCAACCTGGCGCTCGCGCTCGACAATACCGGATCGATGGCGTCGAGCGGCAAGATGACGGCGCTCAAGGAGGCCGCCCACAACCTCCTGACCACTCTCAAAAACGCGGAAAAGACGCCGGGCGACATCAAGGTGTCGATCGTGCCGTTCGCGGTCGACATCAATGTCGGCACCAGCAACGTGGAGGCCCCTTGGATCGACTGGACCGATTGGGAGGCCGCCAACGGCACCTGCAGCAGTTCAAGCTATCACAAGAAAAGCAGCTGTGAGTCGAACGGCAAGATCTGGACGCCGGCCGCTCACAGCACCTGGAACGGCTGCGTCAACGACCGCGACCAGAACAACGACGTCATGAACACCGCCACGGTTCCCGGCGCGCCGGCCACCATGTACCGCGCCCATCAGGCCTCCGCCTGCCCAGCTTCCATGATGACATTGTCGCACGACTGGCCCGCGCTCAACAGCAAGGTCGATGCGATGACGCCGACCGGCAACACCAACGTCACCATCGACATGCAGATGGCATGGCAGACGTTGTCGCCGGTGGCGCCGTTCAACGCGCCGGCGGCGGCACCCGATCTCGAGAAGGTCCTCGTGCTGCTGACCGACGGCGACAACACGCAGAATCGCTGGTCGTCGTCGCAATCGGCGATCGACGCGCGCACGGAGAAAGTCTGCGCCAACGCCAAGGCCGACAACATCAAGGTCTATACGGTCCGCGTGATCGCCGGAAACGCGACCTTGCTCAAGAACTGCGCGACCAAGCCCGAGATGTACTACCAGGTCACGCAGGCGAGCCAGCTCAACAGCGTGTTCGCCTCGATCGCGCAGAATCTCGCCAATCTCCGCATTGCGAAGTGACGATCGGGGACATGACCCACCCCGCACTGCGCAGCGCCCGGGCTGCGCTGAACCGGTTCGTGCGGCTTGGAGGCCCCGAACGCCGGGCTCGGCGTCGCCTTTTCCCGATAAATTCCGGCCGTTCAATTTAGCATAAATTAGCTGCATTCGATCATTGGGGCGGAGGAACCCAACACCGTTACCCGCTTCTAACGCGGTTTTCGAATCGAGCTTTACGCTCTTTTCGCACCTCTAATTTACGAATTGCCGCCGAGTGAAACACATCCGGTGGCGAGCCATGACACAGAGCCTCGTGAATCGACTGCATGACAGGTTGCGGGCGTTCCGTACGGCCCAGGGCGGCAACGTCCTCCTCACCTTCGCGCTGGTGATGATACCGATGATCGGCTTCGTCGGCGCCGCGGTCGACTACAGCCGCGGGAATTCGGCCAAGGCGGCGATGCAGGCGGCGGTCGACTCCACGGCCCTGATGCTGTCGAAGGAGGCGCTCTCGCTCAACAGCACGCAGCTCAACGCAAGGGCCATGGATGTTTTCACGGCGCTGTTCAACCGCACCGACGTCTTCAACATCTCGATCAAACCCGTCTTCACCAGCCCGGAGGAGGGCAATTTCCGGATCGACGTGGCCGGCACCGGCGAGGTGGCCACCACCTTCACGAAGCTGTTCAACCAGCACAAGCTCAAGGTCAACGTGACATCGGAGGTGTTGTGGGGGATCAAGAAGCTCGAGCTTGCGCTCGCGCTCGACAATACCGGGTCGATGGCGTCCAGCGGCAAGATGAGCAACCTCAAGACCGCCGCCCACACGCTCCTCGACGTGCTCAAGAAGGCCTCCAAGAAGGACGGCGACGTCAAGGTGGCGATCATCCCGTTCGACACCACGGTCAATATCGGCACCAGCTACAAGGACAGGGACTGGTTCGACATCGACAGCATCGACTGCAATGGCTGGAAGAGCGGCAGCGGCTGCAACAAGGACAACTGGAAGGACCATTGGGAAGGCTGCGTCCGCGACCGCGCGCAACCGTATGACGTGCAGGACACCTCGCCGACCACGGGGAACAAGAAGACGCTCTATCCGGTCTACGATTGCGGCGACATCGCCAAGGCCATGCCGCTTAGCTACAACTGGGACAGGCTGAACAGCAAGGTCGACGAGATGAACCCGAACGGCATGACCAACGTCACCATCGGGCTGGTCTGGGCGTGGCACGCGCTGACGTCCAATACGCCGTACACCGGAGCCGCGGCTCCAGCTCCGGATTTGGACAAGGTGATCATCATCCTGACCGACGGCGACAACACGGAAGCCTGGGACAACGTCAACAACAAGAAGATCACCACCCAGTCGGCGATCGACGCGCGCACCGAGCTCGTTTGTGCCAACATCAAGGCGGCCAATATCAAGATCTACTCGGTGCGGGTGATCGATGGCAATGCGACCCTGCTGAAGAATTGCGCCACGAACCCGAACATGTACTTCGACGTGCAGCAGGCAAGCCAGCTCAACGACGTGTTCACTGCGATCGCCCAGAACCTCGCCAATCTACGCATCGCCAAGTAGAACCGGCGCCACTAGACACGTTCAGTTTTCCTGAAAACTGGAAGGTGCCCGCAACAAAAAGCCCGGCCAACAGCCGGGCTTTTACGCTACTGAACGCCTACGCTACCAATCACTTGACGGAGGCAGCCTTGTTCCACTGCCCTTCGAAGGGCTTGTAGGCTTCCTTGGCCAGGTCGGTGTAGAGCTCGCCGAGCTTGGTAGCCTCGGCCACGAAGCCCTCGTAAGCCGTCTTGACGTAGTCGCTCTGTACCTCGAACGCATTCTCGAGCGACTTGGCGCCGATGAGCTTCTCGGTCGCCGCGGTGCCCTGCTCGAACACCCTCTTCGAGTAGTCCGCCATCTCGGCCGCAATCGCCTGCAGGCCGTTCGACAGCGATCCGAACGACTTCACCGTCGCGTCCATGTTGCTCTTCCCGAACTGCTGCAGTTCGTCGATGTTCTTGACCATGTGAAAACCTCTCCCGGCCGTTCGCCGATTTGCCTGTGACCTCGTCGTGCCCTCGTCACCAGCCCTTGAGCCGGGACGACCGGTATATATTGCAGTGCACAAAAAAGTCAAGCCTTATTTTGCGGTGCAATATGACCTGACCGTCGGGGGTTCGCTGCTTAACGCTTTCGCAATCGCGCTGCCCTAGCGTCGTCGCCTGTGCCCTCCGGGTACCGGTCGATGTTGCCGGCCGTAACGCTCGGATTGGGGACGGGATGGGCGCCAAAAAGGCCGGGATAAGTTCAGAAAACCGCCTTTTTTAGCACGTCCAATCGCCGCTACCTCGGCACGACAGGGGTGTCGGTGCTCCGCTTGGGGCACCTAGTGGGAACGAGGACGGGGGAAATACCATGCTGCGGATCCGGACCGGAGCCCCGGGCGGGCTTCGTTGGGGCGTGTTCGGCTTTGCTTCGGTTGTTGCATTTCTGACGCTGTCAAGCGATCTCGCCACTGCCGCGCCCTATGCGGCGATCGTGGTGGACGGCAATTCGGGTGCGGTGCTGCACTCGTCCAATCCGGACGCGCAACGGCACCCGGCGTCGCTCACCAAGATCATGACGCTCTACCTGCTGTTCGAGCAACTCGAAGCCGGCAAGCTCAAGCTCGACAGCCAGCTCAAAGTGTCCGAGCACGCCGCCTCGCAATCGCCGACCAAGCTCGGGTTGCGCGCCGGCAGCACCATCGCGGTCGAAGACGCGATCAAAGGGATCATCACCCGATCCGCCAACGACGCGGCTGTCGTGGTCGCCGAAGCCATCGCCGGCGATGAAGACGACTTCGCCAAGCTGATGACCAGGAAGGCGGTTACGCTCGGCATGAGCCGAACGGTCTACAAGAACGCGTCCGGCCTGCCGGACGACAATCAGGTGACCACCGCGCGCGACCAGTCCACCCTGGGCCGTGCCATCCAGGAGCGCTTCCCGCGCTACTACAAATATTTCTCGACCCGCTCCTTCACCTTCCGCGGCCAGGGGATCGCCAACCACAATCGGCTGCTCGGACGGATCGACGGAGTCGACGGCATCAAGACCGGCTACATCCGCGCCTCCGGGTTCAATCTCGTCACCTCGGTGAACCGGGGCAACCGCTACGTCGTCGCCGTCGTCATGGGCGGCAGCAGCGCCGGCAGCCGCGATGCGCGCATGCGCGAGCTGATCAGCGAGCACATCGCCCACGCTTCGACCAAGCGCACCACGTCGATGGTCGCCGAAGCCGAGCGGCCCGAGCCGAAAGCCGAGCCCAAGGTCGCGGTCCAAGCGGAGGCGAAACCCGAGCCGAAGGCCGCCGCCAAGCCGAAGGCCGAGCCGCGCTACGCGGTGGCGAGCGCCACCAGCGCGCCGGTGCGCTTCGAGCCGGCACCCAGGGCGGAGGCGGCCGCGCCGCGCGCCGAGCCGACCGCCGCTGCGAACGCGGCTTCGGTCGCCACCGGCTCGACCGAGCCGATCCGTCCGGTTCTGGTAAAAACTCTGACCGTCAGAGCAGGCCCGCAGACCGCATCGGTGGCGGCGCTCAATATGCCCTCGCCCGCCGCCGCGGCCGCGCCGACCACGCAAGCCGCCGCACCCGCCCCGGCCAGCGCACCCGCTCCCGCAAGCCCAGCCGCCGCGCCCGCGAAGGTCGAAGCTCCGGCCAAAGCCGAGGGACCGCCGCCGCCCAGCGCCCGCCCGGGCGTGCTCGGCACGTTGCCGGCGCGCCCCGCTCAAGCGCCCACGGTCGAGGCCGCACCAACACCCGCGCCAACGCCGGCGCTCGCCTTCGCGGCCACCCCGGCCCAAGCGCCCGCGCCTGCCGCCGCGGCCGCCGCCGCCGCCGCGGCAAAGCCGCCGGCTCGCAGCGGCTGGAGCATCCAGGTCGGTGCCTATCCGGCCGAGCAGGACGCCAAGCAACGCCTGAGCACGGTGCAAAGCAAGGCCGCCAAGCTGGTGGCCGGCGCCGATCCCTACACCGAAACGGTTCTGAAAGGGGGTACGACCTATTATCGCGCCCGCTTCGCCGGGTTCGACCAGGACAAGGCGGAAGCGGCCTGCAAGTTTCTCAAGCGTAACGACGTCGAATGCGTGACCGTGAAGAACTGACGTCGATCAACAGGAAGCCGTATTGGACAGGAGCTGCCAGGTGATGTGTTGCGTTGAGGAGTACATCAGCGATGGCGGCGGAGAAGAACGTCCTTGGCTTCATTGACCCGGGCCGCAAGATACGTCGACCCCCCTTGGTCGGGATGCAGTTTCTTCATCAGGGTGCGGTGGGCGCGCCCGATGTCCTCGGCGCTCGCCCCCGGCTGCACGCCAAGGATCTGATAGGCCTCCTCTTCCGTCATTTTGCCGCTGCTCCACGAGGCGCGGCCCGGCCCCGCTGCCGCGTCACCTTGCGCGTGCTCACGCCAGCTGGGCGCGCGGCGGTCAAGATACGCCATCAGTAGCGCGCGGCTTTCCTCGTCGATCTCCGGCAGGAGGCCGACCAACGTGGGCACATCGAGGGCGTCGAGGGCGACGCCTTCGTGGCGGCCGGCGAGGATGCGTCCGCGCATCGCGCCGCTGTCGTGATCGAGCTCCATCTCCACGAAGGCGGCGCGCACGCGCGAGGTCTGCCCGGGGCTCTTGCGGGTGCGGTCGCCGAAGCCGGGGATGCTCCAGGGCAGCCAGCCGAGCAGCCCCAGACCGGTCAGCCCCAGCGGAATGGCGATGTCGAGCCGGCCGCGAGCGCCGAGCACGCCGGCGAGCGCCAGCGCCCCCACCCCGCCGCCAGTCTTGAGAACGATCGCGAGGGTGTGCGGATTGGTGCGCGAAAAGGCGTGCAGCCCCCATAGGATGAGCGCCAGCAGCACGAGGCCGAAAACGAACGACATCCCTATCTCATCTGCTCGAGCAGCTTGACCGCCCCCGCCGCGCGCCGGGCGGAGAGGTCGGCGAGCGCACGCATGCCGCCCGCCGCATAGGCCGCCGCCGCGCGCAGCAGCTCGGCGAGCTGGTGGGCCGCGCCCGGATCGAAGCGACAATAGGCGCCGCGCGTGAGCCGCGCGATCTCGCGGAACGCCTGCTCGGCGATCGCGTCCGCGCCCTCCTGGAACATGAAGGCCGGAACCCCGAGCAGGCCGAGCTCGCCGGCGGCGTGGCAGAGATCGTCGAGCTTCTCCTCCATGGCGTCGCCGACGAACACCACCGCCTGGACCCTGGTGCTTTGGCTCTCGCGCTTGGCGTGGGCGATGACCTTGCCGATCTGGGTGTGGCCGCCGCGGCAGTCGATGCGCGACATCACTTCGGCGAGCCGCTCCGCCTGCGAGACCCAACGCGAGGCCCGGCATTCGCTCAAGCCCCGATAGTAGACAAGCTGGACGTCAAGCCCGCCGATGGCGGCCGCCTCGAGAAACATGTCGGCCTGCAGCCGGCAGGCGGTGTCCCAGGTCGGCTGCCGGCTCATGGTCGCGTCGAGCGCGAAGATCAGCCGCCCGCGCCGGCCGGGCTCGGTCGAGGGCGCGAGACCCTTCACTTTGGCGAGGAAGGCTTCGATGTCGGCGCGCGTCGACGCCGGTGCCGGCGTCGGCGGGTCGCGGCGGTTGGTCGGAGTTTTGTCGGGGCGGTCGTCGGCCATGACAAGGCCCTTCAATGGGCAGCCTTCCAGCGCCCATAAGGTGGCCATAACCGGCCGCCAGCGCAATGCCTGCGCGCTCTTGTCCCGGGGCCGCTCACTCCCCGATCAGGTCGTGGACCTCGAGCGGGTTTTGCAGCGCCGCGAACCACGCGGCGCGGGCCGCCGCCCGCCGCTGGCCGCGGGCGTCGAGCGGAAGCTTCAGCGTCGCGATCAGGCTCATGACCTCGTCGCGCGCGGTGACGTGCGCCAGGCTGGAGCGGGTGCCGAGCGTCGCCTCGTCGAGGTTGTCGAGCGCGCTCAGCCCGCGCGGAAAAAACTCGCGGTAGATGACACGCTCGGCAAGTCCGTCGGCGCAGCGAAAGCCGAGCCGGGCGGCAAGCTCGGACAGCCCCTCCCCGATCAGCCGCTTGTTGCAGGAACCCAGCATCGACAGGCGGTTGCGCACCACCACCCAATCCATACGGGTGCCGTCGATCAGGCGACGCTGCCGACGCGCGTCGCGCACCATCTCGGCATAATGGCTTTCGCCGGTCACCGCGAAAGTGGTGGCATCGACCGTACCGAGCACGTCGAAATCGACGAAGCTGTCGTTGAGCGGCGTGATCAGCGTATCCGCCATCGAATGGGCAAGCCGCGTCAGATAGCTGTCGGTGCCAGGCGTATCGACGACCACGAAATCATGCGACTGCTCGACCGCGGCGATCGCCTCCGCGAAGCCGGCGAACTCGATCGCCTCGTTCTCGTCGAGCTTGAGCTTGGCGCCGCGCCCCACGCAGAAGTGCACCGGCACCTTGAGGTCGATGCCGGCATGCCTGGCCCAGGCGCGCCGGTTCTCGATGTAATGGGTGAAGCTGCGCTGGCGCGAGTCGAGGTCGATGGTCGCCACCCGCTGCCCGACATTCATCAGGGCGACGGCCACGTGCATCGCGGTGGTCGATTTGCCCGAGCCGCCCTTCTCGTTGCCGAGCACGACGACGTGCGCGGACGCGGGCTTTCGCGTGCTCGCCTCAACCGACATGACGCCACCTCAGGTCGCATTCCTATCCGCGGGCGACGCGGAATCAAGCGTCGCGTCCGTGCCGCTGCTTTAATCATTAATTAAGCACGTGGCCGCATCGGCGGCGCTTTGATAACGTCCGCGGCGATCGTCGCCCTTAACCAAAACACTTGCAGACCATGGCCCATCGCCCTCGCGTGGTGCGCACCGTTCCGGCCCTGCGTCGCGCCGTCGCCGAGTTCCGCAAGCGGCACGAACGGGTCGCGCTGGTGCCCACAATGGGCGCGCTGCATGCCGGTCACCTTGCGCTGGTGCGCGCGGCGCGGCGGCGGGCGGCGCGCGTCGTGGTCTCGATTTTCGTCAACCCCGCCCAGTTTGCGCCGCAGGAGGACCTGGCGACCTATCCGCGAACCTTCGATGCCGATCTCGAGGCGCTCGGCGGGCTGGGCGTCGACCTGGTGTGGGCGCCGGCGACGGAAACGATGTATCCGCCGGATTTCGCGACCCGCATCGTGCCCGAAGGGCCGGCCAAGGCCGGCCTCGAAGACAGGTTCCGTCCGCATTTTTTCGCCGGGGTGGCGACCGTGGTCGGCAAGCTCTTGGTGCAGTGCCAGCCCGACTTCGCGATGTTCGGCGAGAAAGACTATCAGCAGCTCAAGGTGGTGACCCAGTTGGTGCGGGATCTCGATCTGCCGGCCAAGATCATCGGCGTGCCAACGGTGCGCGAGCAGGACGGCCTCGCGCTGTCCTCGCGCAACGCCTACCTGTCGGAGGAGGCGCGTGCCGCCGCGCCCGCGCTGCATCGGGTGCTCCGCGATTGTGCCGGCAAGATCGCGCAGGGCGCGCTCATCGCCCGCGTGCTCGACGAGGGCGGCGCGGCGATCGAACAGGCTGGCTTCACGCTCGATTACCTCGAAGCGCGGCACGCGCAGACGCTGCAGCCGATCGAAGCCCCGCAAGATGGCCCGGTCCGGCTGCTGGTCGCGGCGCGGATCGGCAAGACCCGGCTGATCGACAATATCGGGGTGTGACGCGCGGCCGACGTCGTCCGCTTCCGTCGTCCCTCGTCAGAGCAGGCCGAGCTCCCGCAGCTCGCGGCGGAGCGTTTCCGGCATGTTCCTGGCACCCGGCGCGACGCGATCGAGATCGCGCGGGGCGTCCTTGGCCGCGAGATAGCGCCAGCCCTGAAATGCCCGCCAAACGCGCGGCTCCACCAGCGTGAGCTTCGGCTCCAGCTTCAGGCGGCAGCGTCCGATCCCGCCCCGGTCGACGAATGGCTCGATGTCCACGAGCCGCTGCCGGCACATCACCTCGCCGCGGATCACCCAGTAGAGCGAGCCGCCGTCGAGCAGCTCGTCGGCGCGCTTGGGCACCATGCGCGTGGTGTGCACGTGCTCGCGCGGCAGGCCGCGCTTCCTGCGGTCCCTGAGCTTCTCGCGGATCCAGTCCTGCAGATCCCTGACCGAGTCACAGCCCACGCAAAGCTTGATGAGATGGAGGCCCACGATCGCGACGCCGTTTGTTGGTGATCGCAAATCATAGCGCGCGCGGCGCGCGCGTTGCCAGCGCCCGCAGCCGCTTATCCTCAACAGGTTGGCTACGGGTCTCTCGGGGCGGGCGGCGTCGGTGCCGGACGGGCGGCGGTGGGGCTGTTGGCCTGCGGCCGGGCCTGCGCCTGCGGCGGCTTGCGAGGCGGCGTCGGCGCCTGGGTCGACCCCGTGGTGTCATGCGGCGACCCGGTCGGTTCCGCATTCATGATGCTGACGGCCGGGATCGAGGACGACGAGGGGAGGAACAGGTTGTTGGGCAATTTAGCGCCGGCGAGCGGGGCGCCGGCCGGCGCTTCGGCGACCGACGGCGGCGCGTTGCCGGCAACCGGAGGACTGCCGGCCGCAGGCCAGGCTGCCGCATGACGATTGATGATCGCGTCGTAGGCACGCTCGGCCATGTTCAGGCGCACCCGGCTGGCATCGTGCAGCAAGGCGAAGGCGGCGCATTGCTCGGGGGTGCAGCCATGGCCGACCGCAAGCACGTGCGCCACGATGCCGAACCGATCGAGCTCGGCCGCGCGGCGCAGGCTGGCCAGCATGCCCTCCTGGCTGCGGTCGCCGCGGCGCCACTGCCGGCTGCCGGCAGCCAGCAGCGAGAGTTGCGCGTCGACGTAGGCCACGGCCGCCGCCGTCGCTTCGGGGGTGGCGAACAGCGCCTTCTCGCAGGCGGTCTCGACCGTCTCGCCGGCCATCGCATCGAGGCACGCCAACGCCGAGCCCGGCGTGATCGCGCGCGCGCTCAGCGCCTGCGCGCGCGCCGCCACCGCCTGGCGATCGCCGGCAAGATCGCGGCGCAGGAGCTGGTCGAGGACGACCACGCCGACCAGCGCGGCGACCAGGACCAAGGCGATGCGGCCCAGCATGGCGATGGCACCCCTGTCGTCGGTCCAGCCGCGAACGAATGCGAGCGCGCAGCCGACGACTATGAACGCGGCGACGACCACCGCCGCCCAGACCGGCAGCGCCACGACATCGGCCTGATCGAAGATCCACCCCGTGCGACTGAGCATAACGCCAATCCGGACCCCGGAGCCTGTCCGATTCCGTTGGAATCGGGACACGCTCTCCTGTTCTCAAGTGGCGCATGTGTTGTCGGCGGCCACCCCGGATCAAGTCCGGGGCAGGCTTTCGCCCGAACATGCGCTAGCCCCGGTTGGGGATTATGGCGCACCGGGCGCGCAGAGGCCACCTCAATCGGGAGGTAGGGAACTACCCGAGGGATTGCGGACGCATTCGCCCATGGCCGTGCGCGAAATAGCGCCGCGGGCTCACGGAGAGCCCGCGTGCCTCTCTCGGGGGTCGTCGCTGGGGACGAAAACTATGATCGCGCCGGGGCGCCCGGCTCAACGCATCAACGGGAACGGTCGAGCTGACTTTCCTTCGCTACGCGCTCGAACGCTTCGGTCGCGCTTTTGATGCGGTACTGGTAGTCCTCACCGTCGGACGGCAGCAGCCTCACGATCTGATAGGTCCCATTGGCAGCCATGTGGCCGAGGAGCCGGGACGTAAAATACACAGTCTGGCCAATCTGAAACTTATGCTCCTTCAACTCCGATCTCCTGAACTCAAGCGACACGGGGGCAGCTCCTCTCTGCCGGGACGGCTTCAACTCTGATCTCCTGAACTCCAACGACACGGGGTCAACTCCTTCTGCCGGGCGGGCGCTCTTGGGTGAATTTCCTTGATGAGTCAGATAGGAATATAGCAGGCGAATTCGACGATTGCCGCAAAAAATCCACAAATGGCCGGGGCTTTTTCGGACACCGTTTAGCGGCCGCGAACCCGGGTAAATTATTACAATTTCTCAGAGCTTTACCCTTATCTGCTCATCCAGGCTCTCGGCCGGTTGAAGTGCCCACCAGCTATGCCCTAGTATCAAGCCGCCATTGTGGAAATCGACATCCGCCGGATTGGCAGCGCATCGGATCCGTCGAGACCGGGTCAAGGGATCGCGCGGCAGGCCTGCGTCCAGCCCCGCTCCGGCGGGGCGTGCGTCGCCGACCGAACACATTGGTGCCGCGTTCCTGGCCTACCGGCTGCCGCATAGCCTCAGGGGGAGGGAGCTTCATGCGTCTGTTTTTCGGGATCATCATCGGCGGCCTGCTGACGGTCGGGGGCGCCTATGTGGTCGACACCATGTCCTCCCCCGGTTCCAAGATGGTGAACTGGGAAGTCGTCGGGAAGAATGTCGACACCCTTACCAACATGGCGCGCGAAGGCTGGAAGAAGATCACGGGCTGATCTCGAGCTCCCCGGCCACCGCTAAAAGCACCATCCATCAAATCGAGACATAGGGGCTGACGGGCTCACACCCGCCGGAGCCGTCCTGCGTGCTCTTGGCTGCGTGTTCTCGGGCGCGACTACGCAGTCGCGCCGGATTTGGCATATTCGCTGTGGTGGAGAGCGGTCGCAATCTGCCGCTTGTCCAGGCGTGTACCGTCATCGCCCTCGATGAGGAGCGTCACCTGGTCCCGCTCGTTGACGTGACGCGCCCATGCCAGCGCCGCATCGAGCGTTTCGAATTCCTTGTAGAGCAGGCGCGCCTTCTCGAGCGGCGATACCGTCTCCGATCCGCGCGGGCCGCTATATGCGCGATAACTCATAGCCTCGCCTTCGTGGCGAATTGCACCTCAAAATAAACGCCTGCCTCGCGCTAATCGTTCCGTGCGCCATCGTTCAAGCGTCACGCCGCGACGCCGCAGCTCACGCCTTGGTTGCGGCACGCCCTGCTTAATGCATTACCACTGGGAATCACCGTGCAATGCGCGTGGCGCGGAACTGTGCTGCGGTTTCGTTGTTGTCCTCACAGCCGAGATCCTCGGCGCCACGGGGAACAATCACAGAAGGAACCGTTCCAATGAGGAGCAAATTACTGATCGGCACAGCCGCGTTGCTGGCCGGAATGGCCGTGGCGTCGGCCCAAAACATGCCGCAAGGAGGAGGTCAGCAAGGCCCCGCCGGGGCGCCGGAAAAGAGCGCGCCGCCGAGCGCACAGCCCGGCCAGAGGGGTGGGCAGGCGCAGCCGAGCCAGGACAAGGGCAAGGCCCAGCAAGGTCAGGCTCCGGCTCAACGCGGCCAGAAGGACCAGACCACGGGTCAAGGGGCGCAGGGCCAAGGCGAACAGGGCAAGGCCCAGCGTCAGCCTGAAACCAAAGGTCAAGGCGAAAGCAAGGGCCAAACCCAAGGCCAGACCCCGCAGCGCGATCAGTCTCAGCAGGGTCAGCAGAACCAGGGTCAGCGTCAGCCGTCGCAGGCGCAAGGCCAGCAGGGTCAGTCGGGCGGCGCCGCGAACCTGACGACCGAGCAGCGCACCCGCATCCGTGAGACGGTGATCACGAGCGGGCCCAAGGTCAGCAGCGTGAACTTCTCGCTGAGCGTCGGCACGGTCGTGCCGCGGACGGTCACCGTGGTCGGGGTGCCGGCGATCATCGTGGAAGTCTATCCGCAGTATCGCGGGCTGATGTACTTCGTCGTCGGCGACCAGATCATCATCGTGGACCAGAGCCACAAGATCGTCGCCGTCATCTCCGTCTGACGTCGCATAGTCTGAATGAGAAAGGGGCGGCCGGCAGGCCGCCCCTTTCGCTTGCGCCCGTGTATCGCACGACGCGACTAGAGCGCGTTCCGATTGGATCGAATCGGAAACGCGCTCTAGATTCCTTTACGTGGTCGCATCTTCTGCGGAAAACCGGTATCCACTTTTCCGGAAAATGCTCTAGGCGCGCACTTCCTGCCGCTGGAACACGACATAACCAATCACGAACATCAGGATCGAGCCGGCCACCAGGCCGACGATCTGCGGCCACACGATCAGGACGCTCTGCAGCAGGGGAATCGGCGCGTCTGGAATCGCGCCGCGTTCGATCAGCATCAGTCCCATTTTGGCCAGCATGGACTGTTGCGTCGACCGGATCGAGGGGTCGAGCACGATCGCCACGATCTCATTGTACAGTACGACCGGAGACAGTCGCGCAAACGCCTGCTGAGTCTCCAGGACTCCCAAGATATCGCCGGCGCCGGTCAGGGCATTGGCAAGCTGCGGCGAGAACAACGGCCAGAGAAAGGTCACCAGCAGCCATACTCCGATCGACATGAATACCGCCGTCGCCGCAGAGCGGAAAATGATCGAGAACAGCAGCGCGAGGGCGAACCAGAAGCCGCCGTAGAAAATCGTGATGACCAGCAGGATCAGCGCGCGGGCCATTTCCTCGGCATTCGGCGGGATCCCGAGTCCCAACAAGCCAAGTCCAATAACCAGCAGCCACAGCACGATGAAGGTCACCGTCAGGGTGAACAGCCCGGCCATGAATTTCCCGAATAGGAGCGCGTCGCGATAAATCGGTTGCGACAGGATGCGCGAAAGCGTGCGCCGGTTGTGCTCACCGTTGACGGCGTCGAAGCCCAGCCCAATCGCGATCAGCGGCACCAGCAGCGTCGCCAGCAGGTCCGACAACGCCAGCGGGCTGCTGCGGGTGAAAAGGCGCAGAAACAGGAAAGGGTCTTCCGCCGTGCTCTCCTTGATCGGAGTGATGCCGAAACTGACGACCACGACCGCCACCGCCGTCACCAGAACGACCAGCACCACCACCAGGATGCTGGTGAAATGATCGGCGATCTCTTTGAGGGTCACTACCCCGAAACCGTGCAAGGCAGAGCCTTCACGTCGCATGGCGGGCTCCTTCGTGGGTCTGGAAGTAGCGCGTGTAGATGGCCTCCAGGCTTGGCTCCTCGACGGAAAGCCGCAGCAGGCGTCCGCCAGCCGCGACCACCGCAGCCGCTGCTTCCGGGCGCACATCGTGATCGCAGGTGAGCCGCCAACGGTTTGTTCCCGCCGCCTCGACCTTCTGCACGCCCGGCACCGCCGCCAGCCGCTCGGCGAGCCCCTGCCCTTCCGCCTCCACCTCGACGCGGAAGCCGCCCCCGATCACCTCGCGGCCGAGCTCGGGCACCGTGCCGATCAAGGCGATGTTGCCCTGGTTGAACAGCGCGACACGGTCGCAGACGCTCTGCACCCGCTCGAGCAGGTGCGACGACAGCAGCACGCTGACGCCGCGATGCTTGAGGTCGCGAATGACATTGAGCAGCTCATGCGTCGCCTGCGGGTCGAGCCCGGAGGTCGGCTCGTCGAGGATCGCGATCTGCGCGTCCTTCATCAGGATCTCGGCCAGCCCGAGCCGCTGGCGCATGCCGCGCGAGAAGGTCGCAACGCGCGTGTCGGTCACGTCGGCGAGGCCGACATGTCCGAGCGACGCGTGGATCTTCTGCTCGCGCTCCTCCCGATCGAACCCCATCAGCCGCGCCGTGTAGCGCAGATTTTCCGCGGCGGTGAGATTGTCGTAGAAACCGACCTGGTCGGGCAGGTAGCCGACCTGGCGCTTCACCTGCAGCGGCTCGCGCGTAGGGTCATGGCCGAGCACGCGGGCCTGCCCGGCCGAAATGTCGCTCAGGCCGAGCAGCATCAGGATGGTCGTGGTCTTGCCGGCGCCGTTCGGACCGAGCAGCCCGAAAATCTCGCCTCGCGCCACCGAAAACGAAATGCCGTTGACGACGGCAGTTCCATTGTAGCGTTTGGTGAGGTTGTGGACCTCGATGACGTAGTCGCTCATCGCCGTCCGAACCAGACCACCGCGCCGATCATCACCAGCAAGGCGCCGCCGATGAGGGCTATCCCGACGATGCCCCACAAGGTGGAGGTCGTGACCGCAACGCGGAACGACTGCGACGCCGATTCGCCACGCGCAGCGGCGCGCACGGTGGTGACATAATCGCCGGCGACGGCCTTGTCGGACGGCGTGACCAGCGCTTTCACCTCTTTGTTCTCATTGGGCGCGATGCGATCGACCGTCTTGGGGTCGAAATTGATCTTCCAGCCCGGCGGCGTGGTGCCTGAGAGCTCGATCTGCTCGGCGGGCGCCGTGCCGGAATTGGTGAGGATCACCGGGATCGACTCCTCCTTTCCGGCGGTGGCCTTCGCGCTCAGCACGCCCTCGCGGCCGGCGATGTCGATCTTGGGCTGGCCGGTGATGTCGAGGACGAGGTCGGACGTTGCGGTGGCGTCATCGGCCGTGACCTTGGCGGCCACCTTGTATTTGTTGGCCGCGACCGTGTTCGGGGGCCGCACCTTGAGCTTGACGTCTTTCGACTGCCCGGCATCGAGCGGCAGCGCGTTGAGCTCCTGGCTGCCGTATTGCTCGGTGAAGGTGGCGTCGAAATTCTGCGGCGCCGTCGCCGACAGGCTCACCACGACCTTCTTGGGGCTGTCATTCTTGATCGCGAGCTGGAATTCGAAGCTCGACTTCGAGGTGCCGCGAAGCTCCGGGAGTTGGGGCGTGAGCGTGAGCTTGGCCGGCAGGTCGGTCGCCAGCGTCACCGCGATCGGCAGCGAGATGTTGGTGGCCGGTCCTTGCGCAGTCACAGTCAGATTAGTGGTACCGACCGGAGCGTCCTTGGGCACCTCGACGCGAAGCTCGAACGACACGCTGCCGTTGGTCGGCGGCAACGCCGCAGCGATCGGCTGGCCGCCGCCCACCAGGTTCGCGGTCCAACCGGACGGCGCGCCCGACACCGACAGCGCGATCCGCTCGGGTGGAAGGGCGTAGTTCTGCAGCTTGAGATTGATCGTCGACGTCGCCCCCGGCCGCAGGGTGACCGCGGGGTAGTCGGTCAGCAGAAAGAACCCCTTGACGTCGCTTTTGGCCTCCTCGGCCGTCGCTGCAACGCAGAAGACGGCAAGAGCCGAAAGCACAGCCGAACAGAGAGCGACAAGACGATATCGCATGGTGACAACTCCAGGCGGTAAGGCAGGTGATCCCGCTGTTATAGTGCAGGTGATCCCGCTGTTAAATGACCCCCTCCCGGCGGCACCGAAAGGTCGAGGGGCGCTACAGGATGGGCGTGTATGTCTTTCGTTCCCGCGCCGGAATCAATACACCTCCACGTGAATTTTTCTTCACCCTAAATGGCCCGGCAAAGAAGGCTACGGTCATACCCGCAAAACCGTCGGCCAGTCCACCTCGTCCTCCGCCAGCACCCAGGGCTCTTTGAGCGCCGCCGCCCGCCACTGCGCCCACGCCGGCAGCGCCTGCAGGGCGTCCATATAGCCCCGGGCGGCCGGGGAGACCTCGACCCCGTAGGTGTGGAAGCGGGAGACGACCGGGGCATACATCGCATCGGCCGCCCCGAAGCGGCCGAACAGGAACGCGCCGCCGGCGCCGAAGCGGTTGCGACAATCTGTCCACATGCCGTCGATGCGCCGCGCGTTCGCCTGCGCCTGCGGCGTGAGCGCGCGCGGCTTCGCCGGCCGCCAGAAGTTCATCGGCAACTCGCGCCGCAGCGGCACGAAGCCGGCATGCATCTCGGCCGCGATGGCGCGAGCCCGCGCGCGGGCCGCCGGATCGGACGGCCACAGGCGGGCCTGCGGAAATTTCTCGGCGAGGTATTCGAGGATTGCCAGCGACTCCCAGACCTGTACGTCGCCGTCGATCAGTGCCGGCACCTTGCCGGTCCCGGAAACCTTCGTCACCCGATCCTTGAAGTCGGGCGCGTTGAGCGAGATCACCTCCTCGTCGAACGCGATGCCGGCGACCTTCATGGCGATCCATGGCCGGAACGACCATGACGAGTAGTTCTTGTTGCCGATGATGAGCCTCAGCGTCATTGGCAGCTTCAGGTGCTCGGCTTGGTCGCGGCCGGCACCTCGACCGGCCCTCCCGCCGCTTTCCAGGCGCCGAATCCGCCGGCGATGTGGGCGACCGGCGCCAAGCCCATCCGCTGCGCGGTCTGGGTGGCGAGCGCCGAGCGCTGGCCGGCGGCACACGAAGCGCTTGTCCTGCGCGAAGACCGGCTTGTGATACTTGCTCTCGGGGTCGACCCAGAATTCGAGCATGCCGCGCGGGCAGTGGAAGGCGCCGGGAACGCGCCCCTCGCGGTTGAGCTCGCGGATGTCGCGCAGGTCCACGAACACGACGCCGTCGCCGCCATGGAGCGCGACCGCCTCGTTGGCGGACAGGGTTTCGATCTCGCGCTCGGCGGCCTCGACCAGCGCGTGGACATGCACCGTGATTTGCTGTGGCATCGCTCGCCTCAACTCCGGCCGGGATGGTGACAGAGCGGCCGTCGTTTGCAAGGCTGAACAGCCGGAAACCGGCCCGATTCGATCCCCGCGGCGGCAACCGATGGTCAAGCCATTTCCGGTGCTCGACATCATCGCACTCGCCGGATTCATCGGCGCATGGGTCGGCTATGCGATCATCATCGAATGGACGCCGTTCGGCCGCCAAAGCCTCAACGCGCGCATGAACCGCTACCGCGAGGAATGGGTGCACCGCATCCTCGGGCGCGAGATGCGCATGGTCGACATGCAGATCATGGCGGCGCTGCAAAACGGCACCGCGTTCTTCGCCTCGACGTCGCTGCTCGCGATCGGCGGAGCGTTGACGCTGCTACGGTCGACCGAGGAGCTGATCCTGGTCGTATCGGGGCTGCCGTTCGGCATTCAGGCGACGCGCGAACTGTGGGAGGCCAAGACCGTCGGCCTGGTCCTCATCTTCGCCTATGCCTTCTTCAAGTTCGGCTGGTCGTATCGGCTGTTCAACTACGTGGCGATCCTGGTCGGCGCCATGCCGTACGCCTCGGAAAGGGACACTCCGGAGGCCGCCGCGCATGTGAGGAGGACCGCACGGCTGTTCGAGGCGGCCGCGCTGCATTTCAATCGCGGCCAGCGCGCGTTCTTCTTCGCGATCGGCTACCTCGGCTGGTTCGTCGGGCCGGTGGTGCTGATGATCGCGACCGTGGCGGTGCTCTGGACCATGTGGCGGCGCCAATTCGCCTGCGACGCGATGCGCGCCGTCATGGCGGAGTGAACGCCTGGCAAGGTCGGAACGGGCGCCGCCGTCAGGTCAGCCCCAGCACGAGCGCGGCCGTCGCCACCACCAGGACGGCGATCACCGCGGTGAGCACCGTCACCCCGGTCGCAATGCCGCTCACCAGCCGCTCGCGGCGGGCTCGAAAAGGCGCGTTGTGCGGCATCGCCGCAGGTATGGCTGATCGCAAATCGACCGGCATCGAACAATCCTTGCTCATGCTTCCCCGGCGGAGGGGGACGAATCACCGCCATTTCACCGGGAGAATACCGTTGCCCGTGGACACAGTGACAAACTTTCGCCACCGAATCGCATCTTCTAGCCACAAATGGTAGACGACCGGTGAACGACGCCGGGCCGCGTGCGATGGCGGCTTGTGAGTGACTTTTTTGCAACGAAAGCTATGGCGCCGGCCGCGGGAATAACTCCGAGGACTTGCCGGTCAGCCAGTACACCGCGAGACCGACCCACTCGCGCACGGCGGTGTCGGTCCGCCGCAGCCCGTCGCCCATGGTTGCGAATGGCCGCAGCACGTCCTCGCTGCCGCGGGTGCGCCAGTCGACCGGAAACGCTTCGACCGCAAAACCTGCCTGCCGGAACACCCCGATCGACCGCGGCATATGGGAGGCCGAGGTCACCAGCAGCCAGCGCTCGCCGGGCTTCGGCTGCGCCATCGCCTTGGAGTAGGCGGCATTTTCAACCGTGTTGCGGGCGCGTGGCTCGAGCAGGATGCGCCCCGGCGCGATCCCGAAGCCTTGCAGCAGCCGGCCCGCGACCTCGGCCTCGTTGCCCTCGCTGAACAACAGTGCGCCGCTGCCGCCGGAAAACAAGACGCGGGCGTTCGGATAGCGCTGCGCCAGCTCGATCGCGACGGTCAGCCGCTCAGCCGACTCGTTGAGCGCGACCTCGTTGCGCGCCGCCGACACGTCGGGCGTGATCATTCCGCCCAGCACGATGATGCCGTCGGGCGCCCCGCGCCCCGCGTCCCAGGCGGGGAACCGCTGCTCCAACGGGATGATCAGGGCGTTGCCGACCGGCGACAGCCCGAGGATGGCCAGCACCAAGAGGCTCGCCACCACCAGCCCCCGCCCCGTCCGCTTGAAGCGCGTCGCCAGCAGCAGCACGCCGAGGAGCCCGATCGATACGATCAGATTGGACGGGATGGCAAAGAAACCGAGGACCTTGGACAGGACGAAGAACATGGACCTGCCCTCCTGGCGGCGCCGCTTACTTCTTCTTCCACGACTCGTAGCGCGCCTTGGTTTCCTCGTTCATCGGGTAGAGGCCGGGCAGCTTCACCCCGCGCTCGACCTCGCTGACGATCCAGGTCTCCATCCGCTCATGCTCGGCGCCTTCTTCCGCCACGAAGGCGACCAGGCTCTGCGGGATCACCACCGCCCCGTCGTCGTCGCAAACGATGACGTCGCCGGGAAAGATCGCACAGCCGCCGCAGGCGATCGGCTCCTGCCACCCCACGAAGGTGAGTCCGTTGACGGAGGCGGGAGCGGCCACGCCCGCGCACCAGACCGGCAGCTTCGACGCCAGCACGCCGGCGCGGTCGCGCACCACGCCGTCGGTGACCAGCGCGGTGACGTTGCGGCGCTGCATGCGCATGGTGAGAATGTCGCCGAATATGCCGGCCGTGGCGACGCCCATGGCGTCGGCCACTGCGATGCAGCCCTCGGGCATCTCCTCGATCGCGCCGCGGGTCGAGATCGGCTTGGCCCAGCTTTCGGGCGTGGCGAGATCCTCGCGCACCGGCACGAAGCGCAGCGTAAAGGCGGGCCCGACCAGGCGCCGGCCGCCGGGAACCAGCGGCATCGGCCCCTTCATCCAGCAATGCCGGATGCCCTTCTTCAACAGCATGGTGGTGACGGTGGCGGTGGTGATCTCGCGGAGCGTATCGAACACAGCGGACGTCATCGGGCGGCCTTCCACTTGGCGTAACCGTCGGCGCGCAGCCGACAAGCCGGACAGGTCCCGCAGCCAAAGCCCCAATCGTGCCGGTGCGAGCGGTCGCCGAGATAGCAGGTGTGGGTATCCTCGACCAGCAGGTCGACGAACGCGTCCCCGCCGATGGCATGGGCGAGCGCGAAGGTCGCCGCCTTGTCGATCCACATCAGCGGGGTATGGATGACGAAGCGGCGATCCATGCCGAGATTGAGCGCAAGCTGCATGGCCTTGACGGTGTCGTCGCGGCAATCCGGGTAGCCGGAAAAATCGGTCTCGCACATGCCGGCGACGAGATGCCTGGCGCCGCGGCGGTAGGCGAGCGCACCCGCAAAGGCGAAGAACACCAGGTTGCGGCCGGGCACGAAGGTGGTCGGCAGCCCGCTGGCGCCGATCTCGATCGCCACCTCGCGGGTGAGCGCTGTCTCCGACACCTCGCCCAGCGCATCGAGCCGCACCACGTGGTCCTCGCCCAGCCGCGCCTTCCACTGCGGCCGTAGCGCGACGATCCCGGCACGCACGCGAACTCGCGCATCGAGCTCGGCACGATGGCGCTGGCCGTAGTCGAAGCCGATGGTCTCGACGCGCGCGAACCGCTCCAGCGCCCAGGCGAGGCACACGGTCGAATCCTGCCCGCCGGAGAACAGGACGAGCGCGGCGTCGGGGCTCGGCGAGGTCACGTCGCTGCTCCGGGCGCGCCCGCGGCCTCATTCCTTCGCGGCGGACTTGCCCGGCCGGTAGCCGAGCTTGCGCGCCAAGGTCGCAAGCTCGCAGCCCTCGCAATAGCGGTGATCCTTATAGTCGATCCAGTTATGCGCATAGATGTTCTCGGGCGGAATGTCGTAGCGCTCCTGCAGGAAGCGCACCAGGATCAACCAGGCTTGCGTCTGCTCGGCGCTCACCGGCTTGGCGACGTCAGGAAAATTGCCGACGAACTCGACCCCGATCGAATTGGTCCTGATCACGGTGCGGTAGGTCTTGGAATTGTCGATGTATTTGTTGTCGTTGCGGTTGGCGCCGTCGCCATGGGTCGGGATCGCGGTCTCGGCGGTCGACCAATAGACCGTGCCGTCGGTTTCCACCCACACCGTCACGCCGCGCTTGGTCGGGTTCTTCGATTGCGCGATCGCCAGGCTGCGCGCCGAGCCCGCGGGACCCTCGGTCTGGTGCGCGATGATGTGTTGCCACTTGTTGGCATCCGCCGGATTCCCGAGCGGGTGGAGATAGACGATCTTGAGCCCGGGGATCTGCGGCTCGCCTGCGAGCTTGGCGAGCGCGCGAAAGTCCTTCGGGAGATCGACGGAGGCCGTCCGCACGATGGCCTGGTCCGCGGATTTTGGTTCGTCGGCGCGCTCGGCAGGGTCCGGCCGTGCGCGCGGCAACGGGCCGAGATAGGCCGGCAGCGTGTTTTGCCGCAGATCCCGCGCCGGCGCCGCCGGCCGGGAACGATCGGACGGGCGGACCGGCTCGGCGACAGCCCGGTCAAGCGCCGCCAAATATCCGCAGGGCCCTCCCAGCGCGGAGATCGACAGCACCAGCCACACGACACGCGCGTCCGGCATCAATCCCACTCCGGCGATCCGGAATAGGCGTAGTCGACGATGCGGCCGTCGCGGCTCGCCAAGGCGCCAATCTCGGCCATCTCGGCGTCCGACAGCTCGAAGTCGAACAGCGCGAAATTCTCCTCGAGCCGCTCGATCCGGCTGGTGCGCGGGATGACGACGATGTCCTGCTGGACCAGCCAGCGCAAACCCACCTGCGCCGCACTCTTGCCGTGCGCCTTGCCGATGCGGGCGAGCACCTTGTCGCTCTTCAAACCGCCGCGGGCCACCGGGCTATAGGCGACGATCGCCATGCCGCGCTTGCGGCTCGCCGCGATCACCTTCGACTGATCGAGGAAGACGTGCACCTCGATCTGGTTGCAGACCAGCGGCTCGCTCGCAAGCTTGACCGCCTCCTCGACCAGGGCGACGGTGAAGTTCGAGACGCCGATGTGGCGCGCGAGCCCGTCCCGCTTGATCTTGCAGAGCGCACCGAGCGTCTCGCTGAGCGGGATTTGCGGGTTCGGCCAGTGCAGCAGCAGGAGATCGACCTCGGAGAGCCGCAGCCGCACCAGGCTGTCCTTGGCGGACCGTTCGAGCTCGCGGGGCGCAAAATGCGAGGGCCAGATCTTGGTGGTGACGAACACCTCCTCGCGCTTGACGCCGGAGGCGCGCAGCCCCTCGCCCACTTCGCGCTCGTTGTCGTACATCTCCGCGGTATCGACGTGGCGGTAGCCGAGGCGGAGCGCCTGCTCCACCAACCGCGCGCAGGTGCGCCCGCGCAGGTCCCAGGTGCCGAGACCGATCAGCGGGATGCGCGCGCCATGGGCCTCGACCACCTGCATGACAGCAGCCTTCGGTTCCGCTTGCGAACCTGGCGGATTTCTTATCACAGCTCGACGGCAAGACCACGGCGCCATGTGGACCACGGGTTCTTGCTCCGGATCCGGCTCGATCGGTTCCGATCAGCTATCCCATTGCGGCGCGTGCGGCGGATTGACCACGCGGCCGTCGGAACGCCTGAGCTTGCCGAGCTCGGCCATCTCGGCATCGCTCAATTTGAAGTCGAAGACTGCGAGATTGGCGGCGAGATGACCGGGATTGGCGGTGCGCGGGATCGGGATGATGCCCTGCTGCACGAGATAACGCAGCGCGATCTGCGACGAGCTCTTGCCGTGGGCCTTGGCGATGCGCTCGATCAGCTCGTTGCCGGGGACCTTGCCGCGGGCGAGCGGGCAATAGGCGGTGACCGACAGGCCGTGCTGGCGGCAGGCGGCGAGCACCTTGGACTGATCGAGAAAGGGATGGACCTCGATCTGGTTCGTCACCAGCGGCTCGGTTGCCAGCCTGGTCGCTTGCGCGAGCAAAGCGGTGGTGAAATTCGCCACCCCGACATGCTTGGCGCGGCCGTCCCGTCTGGCCTTGCACAGGACGCGCAGCGTATCGGCCAGCGGCACTTTCGGGTTCGGCCAATGGATCAACAGCAGATCGACCCAGGGGAGCTTGAGCTTGCCGAGGCTTTCGTCGAACGAGCGCTCGAAATCGGCGGGCGCAAGCTTGTCGTGATAGACCTTCGTGGTCACGAACACGTCCTCGCGCTTGAGGCCGGACGCGCGCAGCCCCTGGTGCAGCCCCTCGCCGACCTCGGTTTCGTTGCCGTATCGCTCGGCGGTGTCGATGTGGCGGTAACCCAACTGCAACGCGGTCTTTACGGCGTCGACGCAGACCGCGTCCTTGAGCGTCATGGTGCCAAGGCCGATGGCGGGAATTTTCGCGCCATTGGCGTCGATGACATTCATTGCGGGCTCCCTGATGCAGATGACAGATAACGGACGAGAGAACGGAAAACAGACGGCCGCGGCCAGATCAACCCCATTGTAGGGTGGTCCGGCCTCGGCCGTGTCTCGGTCTGTCCTCAGGTCCCGGTGTTCCGCAGAACCGCAAAGGCGACGTCGGGCGCCTTGTCGATGACCTTGAGCAGCGCCCGCGCCGGCCCGCGCGGCGAGCGCTTGCCCTGCTCCCAGTTGCGCACCGTCTCGATCGGCACGCCGATGCGGGCGGCAAACTGCGCCTGCGTAAGCTTGGTGCGCGCCCGCACGCCGCGGGCATAGGCGGCGTCCGGCGGCGGACCCGCCCCGTTGCCGGAGCCCGCAAGCGCATTCGGTGCCGCGAGCGCGACGGCCCCGTCGAGCTGGCTCGGGAGCGCCCGCTCGCTGCCATCGGCTAGGATCTCGACGATCCGGCCGTCTGCTTTCAGTCTGACCCGCATCATGGTGCTCATAGGCCTATGTGATTCCCTTTGTTCGGCCAAGCAGTTGCGCCTGACTTTGATGGTCCATTGGCTGGCTCGTTCAGCAACCGACTAGTCCACTGAGCTAGGCCTTTGACCTACATCGCTAGGCGCAATGGAGGCGGCCCGGCCTCGGGCGCAGCTTTCGCCCCAGCCAACAGCCGCTCGATGTCCTCCGGCGGCGCCGGCCGCCCGAACAGGTCGCCCTGCATCTCGTTGCAGCCCGCGAGCTTGAGCAGCACGCGCTGCTGCTCGGTCTCGACCCCTTCGATCGCCACGCTCATGCCGAGGGCCCGCCCGAGCGTGACCACCGCCTGGATGATCACCCCGCCGTTTGCCGACTGATCGAGCGCGGCGACGAAGCCGCGGTCGATCTTGACCTTGTCGAACGACACCCGCCGCAAGCAGCCGAGGCTCGAATGGCCGGAACCGAACTCGTCGAGTGCAAGGCGCACCCCGAGCGCGCGCAGCTCCAACAGCCGCGCCGCCGTCTCAGCCGGATTCTCGATCAGCGCCCCCTCGGTCACTTCGAGCACCAGACGCGCGGGCTCGAACCCGCTCTCGCCCAGCACCGCCGAGACGACATCCACGAAGGCCCGATCGCGAATCTGGACCGGCGACACGTTCACCGACACGTAGAGATCGGGCCAGCGCCCGGCATCAGCAATCGCGCGCCGCAGCACGAACTCGCCCAGCTTGTCCATCAGGCCCGCCGCTTCGGCGACCGGCACAAAGACGGACGGCGGAATAAGGCCCCGCGTCGGATGATTCCAGCGCAGCAGCGCTTCGAGCCCGGCAGTAGCCGCCCGCTCTGCCTTGACGATGGGCTGGTAGTAAAGCTCGAAGGCGCGGCCGGCCAAGGCGCACGCAACCTCGCCCCCGATGAAGCGACGCTCCTGCAGCGCGGTCTCCATTTCGGCCGCAAACGCGACCGCACTGCCCTGCCGGCGCCGCTTGGCGGCGCGCAAGGCCAGATCGGCGCGGCGGGTGAGTTCGTCGCGGGTCGTCCCATCCTGCGGTGCCACGGCAAGCCCAATGCTGGCAACGACTTGCACGACCTGGCTCGTCCCGATCGGGCGCGCAACCGCTTGCCGGAGCGTTTCTGCGGCCTGCAGCGCCTTTTCTCGATCGGCGTCCGCCATGATCAGCGCGAATTCATCGCTGCCGAGGCGCCCGACCTGCGCGCCGGCGGGCGCGGCCTCGCGCAACCGGTTGGCTATCTCCACCAGCACCTCGTCGCCGCCGGCATGGCCGACGGCGTCGTTCACTTCGTCAAATCCGTCGAGATCGATTGCGACATAGGCCAGCGTCTCGTCGCCGGCACGGGGAATGATGGCTCGGTCGAAGAGATTGAGCAGCTGGCGATGGTTGGGCAGGCCCGTCAGCGGATCTGCGTAGGCCAGATTGTGCAGCTGCTGCTCGCTCGTGGCGAGGCGCCAACCGAGCCAACCGAGCCACCACATTGTGAGAACGACAAAACCGATGAACCCGAGCGCGATCAGCCCGGCGAGCGGCAGCATCCTGTTCATCATCGCAGTCGCCGGTCGCTCGCCTTTCCAGGCGAACCAGCCGACGATACGGCCGTTGCGATCGACCATGGATTGGACTGAGCGATCATCGGCGGGCGCGGCATCAAATCCGAGCCCCTTGATGCCGGACATGCGCTCGATCACGGGGATGGGGCCGGGCTCGATGCCGGCGGGGTTCGGCATGATCACCTGCAGCGCCTCGACCGTGGCCGTCAGCGCCTGCCGACGCCCGGCTTCAAGCGCGTCGTCGGCCTGCCGGGCCAGCACGTAGCCGAAGCCGGCGCCCGCCAGCGCAGCGACGATGAGCAGAGCCGCGAGCGGAGCGACGATGCGCAGGATCAGCGGCTCGCCGCGGGCGAAGCGCTCCGGATCGCGGCCGGACCAGACGCGAAACGCCTGCCACAGCCGGTCCTTGAAGGCCGGAGCATTGTCTTCACCACGAGCCACCGGAATCCCCGGCCAACACTCACCCGAACGGCGCCAAGCTAAATCGTTAGGGTTAACAGCTGGTCACGATTGGTCGCAGCCACGCCAATCCACGGCGGCTGCCTGTTATTTGAGCCCGAACCACAGCGTCGCAATCCCGAGGAACGAGAAGAAACCGACGACGTCGGTAACCGTGGTTACGAACGGCCCCGAGGACACCGCCGGATCGACGCCCAGGCGGATCAGGACCAGCGGGATCAGGATCCCGCCCAGCGCCGCGGCGGCGAGCACGGTCACCATGGCGAGCGCGATCACGATGCCAAGATCGGTGACGTGGAACCAGGCGGCGGCGATCACCGCCATGATCAGCGCGAATGCGATGCCGTTGAGCACCCCGACCATCAATTCGCGCCGGATGACGCGCCAGGCATTGGCGCTGGAAAGCTCGCGGGTGGCGAGCGCCCGCACCGCCACCGTCATGGTCTGGGTGCCGGCATTGCCGCCCATGCTCGCGACGATCGGCATCAGCACCGCCAGCGCGACCATCTTCTGGATCGATCCTTCGAATTGGCTGATCACCCATGACGCGAGCAGCGCGGTCAGCAGGTTTGCGAACAGCCAGGTGAAGCGGCCCCTGGCGGTGGTCCAGACCGAATCCGACAGCTCTTCCTCGCGCCCGACGCCACCCAACGCCTTGATGTCCTCCTCGGCCTCCTCCTCGATCACGTCGACGATGTCGTCGAAGGTGATCACGCCCACCAGCCGCTCGTTTTCATCGACCACCGGGGCGGAGACGAGGTCGTAGCGCTCGAACAGCCGCGCGACCTCCTCCTGGTCGTCGGCCACCTGCACCGGGCGCAGTTCCTCGTCGATCAGCTCGGCGATCGGGACCGGCCGCTTGGTCCGCAGCAGGCGATCGAGCGCAACGGTGCCTTTGAGCTGGCGGTCCGCATCGACCACGTAGAGTTCCCAGAAGCGGTCCGGCAGATTGGGCGTCTCGCGCATGTAGTCGATGGTCTGGCCCACCGTCCAATTGGGCCCGACCGCGATGAACTCGTCCTGCATCCGCCGGCCGGCCGAGTTTTCCGGGTAGTCGAGGCCGCGCGCGAGGGCGACCCGCTCGGTCGCCGGCAGCTGGTCGAGGATCTCGGTCTGCTCGTCCTTCGGCAGATCTTCAAGGATGGCGACCGCGTCGTCGGTATCGAGCTCGCGCACGCCTTCCGCGACGGTCTCGGCCGGCAGCTCCTCGAGGATTTCCTCGCGGACCGTGTCGTCGACTTCGGTGAGCGCCGTGAAATCGAAGTCGTGCCCCAGCAGCTCGACCAGCCGCGGGCGCAAGTCCGGGTCGAGCGCCTCGATCAGGTCGCCGAGATCGGCCTCGTGCAGCTCGCCAACCAGCTCGCGCAACGCCACGGCGTCGCGAGCCTCGATCGCCCGTGCAACGTGCTCGACGTAGTCCTCGCGCAGCGCCCCATCCTCCCCGCGCAGCGCGATGGAAGCCGGCGTCACGGTCATGTCTTTTTCGTCGAGCATGCCGAGCCTGGTCGCAGTGATGGAACGGATATGATGGGCTTGTACGCCCGCCCTTCCAGGGTGGCAATCGCGAACGTTGCAGGCGCCCCGACATGACAGCCGACTCCACCGATCGCTACGTCCTGCGGTCCGTCAAATCAGCCGCCGACTGGTCCGCCTACCATGCGATCCGCCGGGATGCGATCTTTGTGCCGCTGCTGCCCGGCCAAGCCTACGACGAGAGCGACCCGGACGAGCACAAGCCCGGCAACCTCCCGCACGTGCTGCTGCACGACGGCGACGTGGTGGGGACGGTGCGGATTGATCTCATCGGCGAGACGCAGGCAGGGCTGCGCCTGATCGGCATCCGTCCGGATCTGCAGCGCAGCGGCCATGGCGCCGTCCTGCTGGCGCTCGCCGAGCGGGCCGCGCGCGCCTTTGGCAGAACGGATATTGTCATCAATGCGCACCCGACGTCGCTCGCATTCTATCTCGCCAACGGCTACGCCGAGGAGGATTGGCGCGACGCCGGGCCGGTTCCAGCGGGACTCATCCGGGTCGGCAAGCGATTGCGTTAGGAGGAGCCACCGGCGAACCTTGCCATCCGCATCCGTCAGAGGGACACGCCATGACCATCGTCCTGAACCACACCATCGTTCCGGCACGCGACAAGAAAGCGGCCGCCCGCTTCTTCGCAAAGATCTTCGGCTTGAAATGCGAGCCTGCCGACTACTTCGCGCCGGTGCGCGTCAACGACCAGACGACGCTGCTGTTCGACGACGACACCGCCTTCGCAAGCCATCACTACGCCTTTCATGTGAGCGACGCCGAGTTCGACGCCATCTTCAAGCGCGTCAAGGACGCCGGGCTCGCCTATGGCAGCGGCCCGGAGCATCCCGACAACGGCAAGCTCAACAATTGGGGCGGTGGGCGGGGCTTCTATTTCAAGGATCCCGACGGTCACTTGCTCGAATTGATGACGGTGCCGCAGTGATTTCCCCGCCCACCGCGGCAAAAGCGCAACACCTCCTGATTGGCCGTCTGGTATGGTCGGCGCGTTGCTGTTTCGCATTGGGTTGGGTTTCCGCTTCCCTGATCGGGTGCCGTCCGCATGCTCGCGCGCGCGACGTTCTTATGGTTTTGCCTGCTGACCGCGACCGCGGCGGCGGAAATGGCGCCGGCGTGCTGGGCGCCGGGTGACCTCGCCCACCGCAAGGGCGAAGAACGCGTGCAGCGGGGCGTGACACAGGCCCGCATTGCACCACCGAGCCGCACACTCGCCGACTATTCGCCGCTGCCGCAGGGTGGCGCCGTCCGGCGTGTCAAATTGCCCGCCGGCAAGAAGCTGATCGCGCTCACCTTCGATCTCTGCGAGCAGCCGTTCGAAGTCTCCGGCTACCAAGGCGGCATCGTCGACTTCCTACGCCAGAACGCGATCAAGGCCACGTTCTTCATCGGTGGCAAATGGATGCTCTCGCACCGGGAGCGCACCCAGCAGCTCATGGTCGATCCGCTGTTTCAGGTCGCCAACCACACCTGGCAGCACCGCAACCTGCGCATGGTCTCGGGACCGGCACTGGTCGACGAGATCAGGAACGCGCAACTCGCGTACGAGCAGGTCCGCGATGAACTGGCGGCGAAGCAATGCATCGGGCCCGAGCACGTCGCGTTCGCGCACGAGCGCGCGCCGAAGCGGCTCGGCCTGTTCCGCTTCCCCTATGGAGCATGCAGTCCCAGGGCGCTGCAGGAGGTCGCCGATCTCGGCCTCATCCCGATCCAATGGGACGTGTCGTCCGGGGATCCGACCTTCGGCCTCACCGCCGCGGCGATGAGCCGGCAGGTGCTCGCCAACGTGCAGCCCGGCTCGATCGTGCTGTTCCACGCCAATGGCCGCGGCTGGCACACCGACGGCGCGCTGCCCGGCATCGTGGCCGCGCTCAAGGCGCAAGGCTACGAATTCGTCACGGTGTCGGAATTGCTGGCGGCGGGCGAGCCGGTGATGACGGCGACCTGCTACGATTCGCACCCCGGCGACCGCGATCACCATCCCCCAATCCCGATGAGCAACCGTTTCGAGCGGCCCTTCGAAAGGTACAGCACCCATGCCAGCGGGGCGCCGGCTTTCGCCTGGCCTTGGCTGTCCAGCGGCGCGACGGTCTCCCGGCCGGCCACCGCTGCCCGCGGCAGGTAGCGCGCCGGCCTCGCCGCTGCCGCATCCATCGCCTCAAATACTCGCCGCAAGACACGGAAGCGTCGAATGAAGATGCGGGCAGGGATGGTGCGAGCTGGCGTTGGATTGTTGGCGCTCGCGATCCTGATCGGGGCTGCGCGCGCCGGGCCGGCCCCCTGCCCCGGCAATGCCGAAGCGCTCGGCACCGCGCGGGTTCTGGCCGTCCACGCGGCGGAAACGCCGCGGGTCGGCCGCAAGCATTTCCCGCAGACGCTGCCGCTCGCGCCCAAGGAAATCGTGCTGACGTTCGACGACGGCCCGGAGCCCGGAACCACCACGCGCGTGCTCGATGCGCTCAAGCGCGAGTGCGCGCGCGCGACGTTCTTTCTGCTGGGGCGCAAGGCCCTGGCCTATCCGGATCTCGCTCGCCACGAGCTCAACGACGGACACACGGTCGCTCACCGTGTATTATAGTCAATTATTTCAAATGATTATCCGAAATATTTGGCAATAGGGCAACATTTGGGGCAACATTCTGCAAAACTCGCTAGCCGGGACCGCCCACCAGGGTGTAGCCAGTCGGCTGGCGCGTTCGCCACCGCCTGCCCGGCGATCAGACCACCGGCGCCCGGGCGAGCCTCGATCAGCACCCTGCTGGCCCCAGCGGGCCGTGAGTTGGTCGGCGATAGCGCGAGTCGCGACATCCAGGGCACTGCCGGCTGGGACCGGCAGGACGATCTTGATCGGCTTGGTTGGAAAGTCCTGTGCCACGCTGGGCGCGGCGACGATCGACGTTGCAACAAGAATGGCGGCAAACAGATCTCGATGCATCTTGCTCTCCATACAGCTGGCGCGAGTG
Source organism: Xanthobacteraceae bacterium (assembly GCA_040510815.1). Taxonomy (GTDB): domain Bacteria; phylum Pseudomonadota; class Alphaproteobacteria; order Rhizobiales; family Xanthobacteraceae; genus VAZQ01. The sequence continues at coordinate 33,103 of JBEVIH010000315.1, forward strand.
CGTCATTCCGTTGGACGCGGAAATCCCACAGCATGTCCTCTGATGGCACCTTCTTCTATGACCAACATCGCCGGATGAACTCTAGCAACGGGATAGACGATAGCAGAAACTGCGCGCCAATGGCTGTACATCGGGTTGCCGCTAACGAGGAGCAATGGATCGACCGATACCCGGC
>JBEVIH010000316.1:0-13032 GCA_040510815.1 Xanthobacteraceae bacterium
AGGACGCGCGCGCAATCACGCGCGAAGCGATGGTGCAATCGGCGCTTCTGTCGGCACAGCGCGCCGAAGAGATCGGCCTTGCGCGCGATCGCATTATTCTCTCGGCGAAAGTGTCTGCGGTGCAGGATCTGATCGCGGTCTACATGGACCTGGCGAAGCGCTCCGACTACGCGATCCATCTCGGCCTCACCGAAGCCGGCATGGGGTCGAAGGGCATCGTCGCATCGTCGGCTGCCCTCGGCATCCTGCTGCAGCAGGGCATCGGCGACACCATCCGGGTGTCGCTCACGCCCGAGCCCGGCGGTGACCGCACGGTGGAAGTGAAGGTCGCGCAGGAAATTCTGCAGACCATGGGCTTTCGCGTGTTCGTGCCGCTGGTCGCGGCCTGCCCGGGTTGCGGGCGCACCACCTCGACCACGTTCCAGGAGCTCGCCCGCGACATCCAGAGCTTCATCCATACCTCGATGCCGGAGTGGAAGCGGCGCTATCCCGGCGTCGAGACCCTCAACGTCGCGGTCATGGGCTGCATCGTCAACGGCCCGGGCGAGAGCAAGCACGCCGACATCGGCATCTCGCTGCCGGGCACCGGCGAGGCGCCGGCGGCGCCGGTGTTCATCGACGGCAAGAAGGCCGTGACCTTGCGCGGCCCGACTGTCGCCGCCGAGTTCAAGCAGATGGTGATCGACTATATCGAGCGCCGCTTCGGGCAGGGCGGGGCAGGGCGCACCGCGGCCGAGTAGGCCGACGCCAAATTCAAATCGCGCTCGCCGCGATATTCACCGTCAACGCCAGCAGCGCGGCATTGAAGAAGAACGACACGATGCCGTGCGCGTTCACGGTGCGGCGGATCAGCTTCGATGTCACGCCGACGTCCGACACCTGCGAGGTCATGCCGATCACGAACGAGAAATAGACGAAGTCCCAGTAGTCGGGGCTTTCCTTGCCGGGAAAATTGAGGCCGCTCTTCTTGCCGCCATGCTCGCCGTAGAAATCGTGCGCGTAGTTGAGCGCGAAGATGGTGTGGGTGAAGGCCCACGACAGCACGATCGTGATCGCCGCCAGCGCGAGCTGCCCCGGGGTTCGCTCCGCGCCCTGGCTGGTGCTCAGCTCGGCGAGGATGGCGCCCAGGCTTGCGAGCGCGGCAAAGACCGTCAGCAGCAGGATCGCAAAGCGCCCCTCGTCCTCGCGCGCGGCATGGACGCGGATGTGCTCCACGCTGGCGCGCGCGATCAGGCTGTAGACGAGCGCCAGATAGAGCACCACCCCGGTGTCCCAGCCGACCAGCAGCCGCGTCGCGAAGCCCCAGTGGGACGGCAACAGCGCCGTCACCGCGACCCCGAGCAGGATGGCGGCCGCAAGCCGCCAGTGGAAGCGGATGACCCGCAGGACGTAGGGCAGGCGCGGCGCGCGTGGGCTTTTCGGCTTGGCCATTGCGCCCGATCATCGCCCGTTTTTGCCGGGCAGCCGAATCCGCTTTTCGCCTGGCCGACTTTAAACGGATGATGATGGACTATAAGGAGGCGTCGTTAGAGGCAACGCGGATCGCCCGAGCACGGCCATAGGGCCGCTCCTCTGGCGTTCTTGGCGTTCTGGGCGTCCAGGATGATGGAAATAGCGAATGCGTCAGGTCTTGCGCTGCGGCTGTGGAGCCGGCGCCAGCTCGGCCAAAAGGCCGATCACCGCGATCAGAACGCAAAGGAGCGCGACCTTTTCCATGTGCCACAGATTCTCCGCTTATCCGTCCAGGCATAAAACGAAATCGCGGCCGGATCGGTTCCGCAAAATGGCATTGCGATGGCATCTAATTGACTGATTTTATGCGATATTTAGATTGTGCGCGGTCACCGGCATGTGATCGCGTGACGCCTGCCCAAGCGACAGGCAGCGGGCCGCTTTGCGAGGCGGTGTTGTTGCCCGCCTGTTGCCGCGCGATGCCATCCTGGTCCGTCATCGCAGGAGTCCTGCCATGCCGTTCGGATATCCGGGGGTCTATGTCGAAGAAGCGCCGTCGGACCCGCATGTCATCGCAGGAGTCCCCACGTCAACGGCTGCGTTCCTCGGCGCGACGCAATTCGGTCCGGTCGCGGCGCCGGTGCTCGTCCACAGCTTTGCGGAATTTGCGGCGCATTTCGGCGGATTGGCCGTTGAGATGCCGCTCGGCTACGCCGTGCAGCATTTTTTCCTCAATGGCGGCCGCGACGCGCTGATCGCGCGGATCGAGCCGGCTGGCGCCACGCTCACCGATGCCGACCTGTCGGATCCGGCGCTGGAGCAACAGCGGCGAGGCCTCTGGCTGCTCGAGCACGCGGAGCGTTTCAACCTCCTCTGCATTCCGCCGCTGTCGCGCACCACCGACGTCGGACGCGCCACCTGGGATGCCGCGACCGCCTATGCGGCCCGGCGCCGCGCCATGGTGATCGTCGATCCGCCGGCGGCGTGGACCGTCCCGCAGACGATCTCGGAGACGGCCATCGCCGCGTTGGCGCGCCGCAGTCCGAACGCGGCGCTCTACTATCCGCGGCTGCGCGCGCCCGATCCGCTGCAGGGCAATCAGATCGCGAGCTTCGCACCCTGCGGCGCGGTGGCCGGAATCCATGCGCGCATCGACGGCACGCGCGGCGTCTGGAAAGCCGCCGCCGGCGCGGAGGCGACCGTGCTCGGTATCCAGGGATTGGCGGTCGCGCTGTCGGACGCCCAGCTTTCGGCGCTCAACGCGCTGGGCGTCAACGGCGTGCGCGTGCTGCCGGGCGGCGCCAGCGCGCTATGGGGCGCGCGCACGCTCGCCGGCACCGACCTGGCCGAGCCGCAGTTCAAGTACGTGCCGGTGCGGCGCCTGGAGATGTTCATCGAGGCGAGCCTCATCGAAGGCCTGCGATGGGCCGTGTTCGAGCCCAACGGCGAGCCGCTGTGGGCGCGCATCCGCGCGAGCGTGACCGGCTTCCTGCACGGCCTGTTTCAGCAAGGCGCCCTGCAGGGCGACAAGCCGCAGGAGGCCTATTTCGTGCGCTGCGACGCCTCGACCACGACCCGGTACGATCGCGACAACGGCATCGTCAACGTGGTGGTCGGCTTCGCGCCGCTGCGGCCCGCCGAGTTCGTCATTATCGGCATCGGCAGCTCGGCCAAGGACCCGTCTCATGCGGCCTTCGTGTCGCGGCACTACCGCATCCGCACCGGGCGCTACACGTTGCGGGTCGCCTGGGACGGCCAGGTCATCAAGGGCGTGTGTCGCGTGCGCGGGCTTGCCCAGCTCACCGAGCTTACGACCGTTCACCAGGGCGGCGACCCCGCGTCTTCCCAGGTGATCGTCGGACAAACCAAGTTCGAGCCGGTCACGCTCGAGCGCGCCGTCACCCAGGACGATGCATTCGAAACCTGGGCGGACGCGATTCGAGCGAGCGGTCCGGGCGGCGGCACGCCGCCGCCCCGCAAGGATGTGCGGATCGAGCTCTATGACGGCGAACGGCGGCAAACGATCGCCTGGCTGCTGAAGCGGGCGCTTCCGGTCAAGTTCCGGGCGCCGGACTTCAACGCGGCAGGCAACGACGTCGCCATGGAAGAGCTCACCCTGGCCTATGAAAGCCTCGCCCGCGAGGACGATCCGCTCCCATGACCGTTGCGACGCAAACGCGGCCGCCGCCCGCCCGGCAGCAGCGGCGCCCCCGCCGCTGGCTGTCGCGCCTGCTTTGGGGCGCGGTTGTCGTCCTGCTGGTCGTGCTGCTGCTGCCCTATCTGCTGGTGCCGCTCTACCGGGTGGTCAATCCGGTCTCGACCCTGATGCTGTGGCGGTGGGCGACCGGCCGGCCCGTCGAGCGCAGCTTCGTGCCGATCGAGCGCATGGCGCCGGCCCTGCCGGTCACCGTCATCGCCTCCGAGGACGGCCGCTTCTGCAGCCACCACGGCGTCGACTGGCAGGAGATCCGCGAGCGGCTCGACGAAATCGACGACGTCAGCGAGGCGCGCGGCGTCTCGACCATCACCCAGCAGACCGCCAAGAACCTGTTCCTGTGGCCGGGGCGCAGCTTCGTGCGCAAGGCGCTGGAGTTTCCGCTGGCGCTGTGGATCGACGTCGTGCTGCCGAAGTGGCGGGTGCTCGAAATCTACCTCAACGTCGCCGAATGGGGGCCACGCGGGCAGTTCGGCGCCGAGGCCGGGAGCCGCTATGCCTTCAACAAGTCGGTTCGGTTGATCAGCGCGCGCGAGGCGGCCCTGCTCGCCGCGGTGCTGCCGAATCCGAAACGCCGCAGCGCCAAGCAGCCGGGCCCCGCGGTGCGCCGGCTCTCCGGCATCTACGAGGCCCGCGGCGCGGCCCAGACCGCGCTCGCTTCCTGCGCCAAAGTGCCTCGATAGTCGGCACAGCGGACCGGGTGAGCGCTGCAATCGCGGCGCTGGCCATGCGGCGCGCGATCCTCTATAAGCCCGGCTTCCCGAAGGTGGCCGGCGCCGCCGAGTTGGCGCCGAGACAAGCAAGACCAGGAGTTGAGACCATGGCCGTCCCGAAGAGAAAAACGTCGCCGTCGAGACGCGGGATGCGCCGCTCCGCCGACGCGCTCAAGCAGCCGACCTATGTCGAGGACAAGGATTCGGGCGAGCTGCGCCGGCCGCACCATATCGATCTCAAGACCGGCATGTATCGGGGCCGGCAGATCCTCAAGGGCAAGACGGAAGCCTGACGCGGCGGTTCAGCATCCGCAGTGTGCGCGCGGCGGCGCTCGGTGCGCTCGCCGACAGTGGAGGCTCGCCCCCGGCGGCGCTAGACTCTGCGGTTGGGGGCGCGGGGAACGGCTCGGCGCGTCTGTGCCGCGGCCCGAACGCCGATGCTCGCGTGCGGAGAAGCGACCGTCATGTTCATAATCGCCTTTCCCCTGCTCTTGGTGCCGTTCGCGCTCTACAACATGATCGCGTTCCTGCTGAACATGTCGTTCACGGACACGCTGTTCACGCTCGCGCTCATCTCCGAGGCGCGCCTGACCGTCACCACCGGCGACGCGCTGGTCATGCTTGCGATGCTGCTGCTCTATATCGAGGTGCTCAAGGCGGCGCGCTTCGGAGCCAAGGCGATCATGGACCACGTGCTGTCGCTGCTGCTGTTCGTCGCCATGGCGGCCGAGCTCATGCTGGTGCCGCGGGCGGCGACCACGACCTTCCTGCTGCTGACCGCACTCAGCTTCGTCGACGTCATCACCGGCGTCTCGGTCGCCGGCCGCCCGAAGCAGACGGAGATCATGCTCGAAGGCAGCGAGAGGTGACCCGCCGAATGGCGCGCGCCTGCCCGCGATGTGCGCGCCTATGGCGCCGGCGCCGTGCATCGAATAGCGTTGCCTCATCGCCAGAGCCTCTCCCATGAGCCGCGACTTTCATCTGCCGGGCCGCTCGCCGGTCATCGCCTGCGAGGGCATGGCGGCGACCTCGCATCCGTTGGCGACCCTGACCGCGATCGACACTTTGCGCGCCGGCGGCAACGCGGTCGACGCGGCGGTGGCCGCGGTTGCGGCGCTGTGCGTGCTCGAGCCGCAGAGCACCGGCATCGGCGGCGACTGCTTCTGCCTGGTGGCGAAGCCGGGGCAGCCGGTATGGGGCTACAACGGCTCCGGCCGCGCCGGCGCCAAGGCGAGCACCGAGAGCCTGCTCGCCCAGGGCATCCGCGAGATCGCCTCCCGTTCGATCCACGCCGTGACGGTGCCGGGCGCGGTCGAGGCCTGGGCGGCGATCCTCGACGCCCATGGGCGCTTCGGTCTCGACCGCGCGCTCGCGCCCGCCATTCGATACGCCGAGCACGGGTTCCCGGTCGCGCAACGCATCGCGTCGGATTGGGCGCGCGCCGTGGCCATGCTCGGCGCCGATCCCGGCGCCGCACGCCACTATCTCCCGGCCGGCCGCCCGCCCGCCGAGGGCGACGTGGTGAAGCTGCCGGCGCTGGCCGCGACCTTGAAGACGATCGCGGCCGAGGGCGCGCGCGCGTTCTACCGCGGGCCGATCGCCGACGACATGGTGGCAACGCTCGCCGCGCGCGGGTCGGTGCTCACGGCCGACGATTTCGCCCTCCATCGCGGCGAGGCGGTGTCGCCGATCATGACCAACTATCGCGGGCTCGACCTGGTCGAGATTCCGCCCAACGGGCAGGGGCTGACCGCGCTGGCGCTGCTCAACATCCTGGAGAATTTCGATCTCGCGGCGCTCGATCCGCTCGGCGCCGACCGCTTCCACCTGATGCTCAAGGCGGCGCGCCTCGCCTACGCGATCCGCGACGCCTACATCGCCGATCCGGCGGCGATGAGCGTCTCGGCATCCGCGCTGCTCGACAAGGGCTTCGCGAAGCGGCTCTCCGCCGGCGTCGACCGTGAGCGCCGCGCCGCCTTGCCGTACGCTTCCGCGCCCGGAACCGACACGGTCTATCTCACGGTGGTCGACCGCGACCGCATGGCGGTGTCGTTCATCAATTCGCTCTATTCGAACTTCGGCGTCGGGATCGCCACCGAGCAGACCGGCATCCTGCTGCAGAACCGGGGCGCCTGCTTCGTGGTCGATCCGGAGCATCCCAACACGATCGGCCCGAACAAGCGGCCGCTGCACACCATCATCCCGGCGCTCGCCCTGCGCGAGGGCCGCTGCGACATGGCATTCGGCGTGATGGGCGCGCACTACCAGCCGATGGGGCAGGTGCAGGTCGTCACCAACATCGTCGACTACGGCATGGACGTGCAGGCGGCGATCGACGCGCCGCGCGCCTTCTTCGAGGGGGATGAGACGGTGGTCGAGCGCGGCGTCCCGGGTCCGACGGTCGACGGGCTTAAGGCGCGCGGCCACGAGACCGCGCTGCGGCCGCTGCCGCTCGGCGGCGGCCAGGCGATCCGCATCGACTGGCGGCGCGGCGTGCTGATCGGCGGCTCCGAGCCGCGCAAGGACGGCTGCGCGCTGGGCTACTGACGGCGGCTCACATCGACCGGTGAAACGTCGATCCGTCGCGGCGCACGCTCGCGGCCGCGCCGTAAACGGTGGTGGCGTGGTCGGGCTCTGCCCGCCGGCGCGCTCGGGTCTGCGGCGCCCGCTGGGCGGTCGCGATCAGCTGGGCCAGGAAGCGCGCGCACGGGCGCGCGGCCGGGGCGGCACGGACGGCGGGAGAAGCGAGCGGAACGAGCGCCCGGGTTTGACCGGCAGGACTCGACGTATCGTCTCCGTCCGCGCCGACGCCAGGCTGTGCCGGGGCGGGCCTGCTTGCAGGTAAAATGATACTTTCGCTCGAGCCCACCGTGATGCCTCCTGTCCCGGATTAGGACGGGTGCGGGTGTCACGGAGATCGCTTCGCAAGCGGCGTGCCGAGGCGGACGCCGTAATCATTGAGCTTTTTGGCTTCGTTTGGCCAAAACGGTGGGAGCCCCGGCGCCCAGCGACCGGCGCAATTTCCAAATAGTTTAAGCTTTGTCCGTAGCTTGCACTTGGTTTGCCGGGGCGCCCGCACCACCCCTCGCCGCGGCGATGCCTGGCAGTGGGGCGATTTGTGGCCAATCAGGATCGAACCGGCGGGGGCGGCGAAGTCGGCGGCACGGGCTCCCGCGACACCGTCGATGCCGAGGCGATTTTCCAATCGATCGGCGAGGTGCCCTACGCGTGGCGGATCGACTCCGACGAGCTGCGCTGGGGTCCCAACGCGGGCGACGTATTGGGACTTGCCGATCCCGCCACGATCGGGAGCGGTCGCAGCTTCGCCCAGCTGGTTGACCCCAAGAGCGGACCGACGCGCTTCGACGCGGTGATGCGCTCGGCGGACCCCGATGAGGGCGCTGGCGTCCCCTATCAGGTGGAATACGCGCTGCGCCGCGCGGCGGATTCGAAGGACCTTGTCTGGATCGAGGATACCGGCCGCTGGTTCGCCGGCGCCGACGGCAAGCCGCTGCGCGCCCACGGCGTCGTCCGCGTCGTCAACGAGCGCCACGAGCGCGAGGCGCGGCTCGCCTATCTCTCGCGCTTCGACGCGCTGACCGGCGAGATGAACCGCTGGGCCATGACCGAGGTGCTCGAGGCGACCGTCGAGGAAGCCGTCAAGCTGCGCTCCTCCTGCGGCTTCCTGCTGGTGGCGATCGACAATCTCGGCCGCATCAACGAGGCCTACGGCTTCGACGCCGCCGAGGAGGTGATCGGCGCGGTGGCCAAGCGGATCCGCAGCCAGCTGCGCGGCAAGGACCACTTTGGGCGGCTCTCCGGCAACAAGTTCGGCATTATCCTCAACAACTGCACCCCCGACGACATGCTGACCGCCGCCGACCGGTTGCTCGCCGGCATGCGCGACGAGGTGGTGCAGACCAGCGGCGGCGCGGTCGCCGTGACCGTGACGATCGGCGGCGTCACCGCGCCGCGCCATGCCCGCAACGTCCGCGAAATCCTCTCCCGCGCGCAGGACGCGCTCGACAGCGCCAAGGCCAAGCGGCGCGGCTCGTTTCAGGCCTATCAGCCCAATCTCGAACGCGAGGCCCAGCGCCGCGAGAACGTGCGCGCCACCGACGAGATCATCGCCGCGCTCAATGCCCGTCGCATCTTCCTGGTCTACGAGCCGATCGTCGCCGTCGGCTCGCGGCTGCCGGCGTTCTACGAATGCCTGATGCGGGTGAAGCGGCCCGACGGCAGCCTCATAGCGGTGAACGAGGTGGTGCCCGCCGCCGAGCGTCTGGGCCTCGTCCGTCTGCTCGACCATCGCGTGCTCGAGCTCACCCTGGCCGAGCTCGTCGCCGCGCCCGCCCTCAAGGCCAGCCTGAACGTGTCGGCGGCCTCCACCGTCGATCCGGACTGGTGGGGGGCGCTCGGCGCGATGCTCAAGGCCCACAAGGGCGTCGGCGAGCGGCTGACGGTCGAGATCACCGAGACAGCGGCGATCCACGACCTCGACGATACCCGCGGCTTCGTCGCCCGCGTCAAGGATCTCGGCTGCCGCATCGCGATCGACGATTTCGGCGCCGGCTACACGTCGTTCCGCAACCTGCGCAAGCTCGGCGTCGATCTGGTCAAGATCGACGGCGCCTTCGTGCAGAACATCACGCGCTGCGACGACGACCGCGCCTTCGTGCACACGCTGATCGACCTCGCCCGGCGGCTCGGCGTTAAGACCGTGGCCGAATGGGTGCAGGACGAGGCGGCGGCGGCGATGCTCGCCGACTGGGGCTGCGATTATCTGCAGGGCGCGCTGGTCGGGCTCGCCTCGCCCGAGCGGCCGTGGCTGGGCGCACAGGCAGCGACCGCGGCCTCTGCGTAGGCTCCCGCTATTTCGTGTCCTTGTTGCTTCGTTCGTCGAGCTGCTTCTGCAGCTCGCTGATGTGGCGCTTCAGCTCGTCGACTTGGTCGGCTTGGCGCTGGTTCGTACCACGCGCGCCCTGCACTTGGCGCGCGAGGAAAATCCACACGCCGACGAGCGCAATGAACGGCAGCCACGAGACCAAGAGCGACACGAACCAGGGCACGTCGGTCTGCGCCGGCCGCACCGTGACCGATACGCCTCTGCCGCTGAGCAACTGAAGCAGGCTGGCATCATTGGGGCCGTAGGTCTGGAACGACCGCTCGTCGGTGTAGGTGCCGTGGATCTCGAGCCCCTGGAACAAGACGTCCCGCACGCGACCCTGATCGACCGCGGCCAGGAACTGGGAAAAAGAGATTTCCGGAGCAGTCGTGCGCCGGTCCGGATTCTGGAACAGGGTGAACAGCGCCAGCAGCAGTAGAATGACGATCACCCACAAGGCGAAATTGCGCAGTTGGGCGTTCATCAGGCGTCCGACCTGATCGCGGGCGTGCCGCTGCGGACCGGCGGTCGGCTAAGAAGGTGTTACCCCTTGTCCTTGTCGCTCAGGCGCTCGAGCCGCTTCTGCATCTCTTCCATCTGGCGCTTGAGGTCGTCGATCTCGTCGGCCGAGCCGCCCGCAGTGCCCGCGCGGGGGGTGCCCTTGTCGGCCTCGCCCACCTGCCCCTCGCGGCGGGCGAACGGCGTGAACATCGCGAAGGCGCGCTCGAACATTTCCATGTTGCGGCGGACCTGGTCCTCGAGCGCGCCGAACGGGCTGCCGCCGAAGGCCTGCGCCATCTGGTCGCGGAACTTCTGCTGCTCGCGGGTGAGCGACTCGATCGAGACTTCGAGATAGCGCGGCACCAGCATCTGCATGCTGTCCCCGTAGAAGCGGATGAGCTGGCGCAGGAAGTTGATCGGCAGGAGGTTCTGCCCCTCCTTGTTCTCCTGCTCGAAGATGATCTGGGCCAGCACCGAGCGGGTGATGTCCTCGCCGCTCTTGGCGTCGTAGACGACGAAATCGTCGCCCCCCTTGACCATGGCGGCGAGGTCCTCGAGCGTCACATAGGTGCTGGTGCCGGTGTTGTAGAGCCGACGGTTGGCGTACTTCTTGATGGTGACCGGTTCTTCCGACTTAGCCATGGTTCGCATGCTCGAAGATGATCTGTCTGAGGATCGAACGCGTGACGTCCTCGCCGGTCTTGGCCTCGTAGACCACGAAGTCCTCGTCGTCCTCCACCATGAGGGCGAGGTCCTCGAGGGTCACGTAGCCGCCGGCACCGGGGTTGTAGAGGCGCCGGTTGGGGTATTGCTTGATGGTGACCGGTTCCCCGGGCTTTGCCATGGTGGGCTCGGTTCACGCCTATCGTTTGGGCAGCATAGCCTGTTTCTTTCGGAACCGGCCACCGTTTTATGACAAATCGGCCGAGGCGCCGTCGAGCCACGCAGAACAGACCGTCCAACCGTTCAATTGACTGGGACGGGCGTGCTATTAAATGGGGGGTGGGATTTTGGGCGCGTCGCATGCCGGCGCCGCCGTGATGCCAATCCGATCGGCCGGAAACGGCCGTCATTCAGCCGGACACGAAAGGGAGTTTCGAGATGAAGGACGATATCGTCATCGTCAGCGCGGCCCGCACGCCCGTCGGCGCCTTCAACGGGGCGTTTGCGGCCCTGCCCGCCCATGAGCTCGGCAAGGTCGCCATCGTGGAGGCCCTCAAGCGCGCGGGGGTCGAAGGCGGCCAAGTCTCGGAAGTGATCCTGGGGCAGATCCTGACCGCCGGCCAGGGCCAGAACCCGGCCCGCCAGGCCTCGATCGCCGCGGGCATCCCGGTCGAGAGCCCGGCCTGGGGCGTCAACCAGCTCTGCGGCTCCGGGCTGCGCGCGGTCGCGCTGGGCTATCAGGCGATCCTCAACGGCGATTCCGAGATCGTGGTGGCGGGCGGCCAGGAGTCGATGAGCCAGGCGCCGCACTGTGCCCATCTCCGCAATGGCGTGAAGATGGGGAACTTCGACATGGTCGACACCATGATCAAGGACGGGCTGTGGGACGCCTTCAACGGCTACCACATGGGCAACACCGCCGAGAACGTCGCGCGCCAATGGCAGATCACCCGCACGCAGCAGGACGAGTTCGCGGTCGCCTCCCAGAACAAGGCCGAGGCCGCGCAGAAGGCGGGGAAATTCAAGGACGAGATCGCGCCGGTGACGGTCAAGACCCGCAAGGGCGATATCGTCGTCGACGCCGACGAATATCCCAAGCACGGGACCACGCTCGACGCGATCGCGAAGCTGCGCCCGGCCTTCGCCAAGGACGGCAGCGTGACCGCCGGGAATGCCTCGGGCATCAACGACGGCGCCGCTGCGCTCGTGCTGATGACGGCGAGCGAAGCCAAAAAGCGCGGCAAGACGCCGCTGGCGCGCATCGTGTCCTGGGCGCATGCCGGCGTCGATCCGGCGATCATGGGGACCGGGCCGATCCCGGCCTCGCGCGCGGCGCTCAAGAAGGCCGGCTGGAAGATCGAGGATCTCGACCTGGTCGAGGCCAACGAGGCGTTCGCGGCGCAGGCCTGCGCGGTCAACAAGGACCTCGGCTGGGATACCGGCAAGGTCAACGTCAACGGCGGCGCGATCGCGATCGGACATCCGATCGGCGCGTCCGGCGGGCGCGTGCTGGTGACGCTGCTCTACGAGATGCAGAAGCGCAACGCCAAAAAGGGCCTTGCCACGCTCTGCATCGGCGGCGGCATGGGCATCGCCATGTGCGTGGAGCGATAAAAACGACGACGGAGAACGGACGACCGGGGACGGACCGGCTGTTGCCCTGTCCCCGGTCGTCCGTCGTCTGCCGTCCGACTGCAGGGAGGAGTGGTCATGGCACGCGTTGCGGTGGTGACGGGTGGAACGCGCGGCATCGGTGAGGCGATCTCGAAAGCGCTCAAGGCCGCAGGCTACAAGGTCGCCGCCAACTACGGCGGCAACGACGAGGCGGCGCAGAAGTTCAAGGCGGCGACCGGCATCAACGTCTACAAATGGGACGTGTCGTCCTACGAATCCTGCGTCGAGGGACTCAAGAAGGTCGAGGCAGATCTCGGCCCGGTCGACGTCCTGGTCAACAATGCCGGCATCACCCGCGACTCCATGTTCCACCGCATGACCCCCGAGCATTGGGGCGCGGTGATCAACACCAATCTCAGTTCGCTGTTCAACATGTGCCGGCCGGTGATCGAAGGCATGCGCGGCCGCAAGTTCGGCCGCATCATCAACATCTCGTCGATCAACGGCCAGAAGGGCCAGATCGGCCAGACCAACTATTCCGCCGCCAAGGCGGGCGAGATCGGCTTCACCAAGGCGCTGGCGCAGGAGAGCGCGCGCGCGGGCATCACGGTGAACGCCATCTGCCCGGGCTACATCGCCACCGAGATGGTGAAGGCAGTGCCGCAGGAGGTGCTGGAGAAGAACATCCTGCCGCAGATTCCGCTCGGTCGCCTCGGCGAGCCGGAAGAGATCGCCCGCTGCGTCGTCTTCCTCGCCTCGGACGATGCCGGGCTGATCACCGGCTCGACGCTGTCGGCGAACGGCGGACAGGTGATGGTCTAGTGCCGCAAACCCGAAGTTCGCACACAGGTGCGGCAAGTACGATTGCGAACTTCGGGTTCAAAAGCGGCACTAGAATCATAGAGTTGCTAGAGCGAGATGACTTATCTTCGAACGTCATCCCGCTCTAGCTCTTTGGTGGAGCATGATCTTTTCCGAAAACCGGTATC
>JBEVIH010000317.1:0-13028 GCA_040510815.1 Xanthobacteraceae bacterium
TAAATTCTATAACCTATATGGTGTTGGGCCGGGGATCGTCCGTGTTCTATATGTTCCCCGCAAACCTACGGCTCGACCCAACCTCCGATTTAGCGGCTTGCGGCGGCAAGCCACGGCTTCGTCGCGATCGCCTCTTTGACCGCTTCCATCATCTCCTTCGGCGGACCCATCTTGCCGCTGACGGGGACCGGCTTGCCGGTTTCCAGGACGCTCTTGAGGCTCGAGAGGATGAACGGCCAGCCCTGGCGGGCCGGCAAGGATCGCGTCCGGAACCTCCCACCGGAAGGCTTCGGTCATCGTCAGCTTCACGCTCTCGCCCATCGGCTCGATGTCGTAGGTCACCAGCGATTCCGGCAGCTCCCGGAACTCCATCCAGTCGACGCCCCAGGTCACCGACAGCCGCCGCGGCGGATCCCATTCGACCACGCGTCCCTTGATGTCGAAGCGGCCGTCGGGCATCCGCAGGATGAAGCTGCCGCCGACCTTCGGCTCGATCTCGACGCTGCGGCCGAAGAAGAACCGCGTGGTGAATTCCGTGCTGGTCAGCGCCTCCCACACCTTCTCCGGCGTGCTGACGATATGGATGACGTAGCTCGTCTTCGGCACGAATTTGGGCTCACGCATTTTTGCGCCTCCGGGCTTCGCCTATATGCAACCATTTGGTTGCCTGTCAAGGGACGAACACCAGTCGTTCGGGGTGAGCCGTCAGATCGTATGGGTGAGCCGTCCCGGGCTTCGATCGCCGGCGAATGCCAACTACTGGTTCGCGCAGGCGCGGGTGTAGGCGTCGAGCTTGCGGCCGCGCAAGCCATAGCCGCTACCCTCCTGTACGCAGGCGGTGGTGCGGTCGCTGTGGGTATTGAGTCTGGGCGGCAGATAGGTTCCGGGCGGCGGGCTTTGCGACAGCGGCCCGTTGATGATGGGCGGCTGCGGGGGTGGTGGCAGCGGCGCCGGTATCCGGTTCTGCAGGGCTGGATCGGGCAGGCCCGGGGGCATCTGCGCCGCCGCCGTGGTGACCGCGGCAGTCGCCAGAACCAAGCCGGCAATGACGCGCGCCAGGATAGTCATGGCACCTGCTCCTTCCTCCGTTCCCGTCAGATAAGCGCGCCGCCCCCGTTAGCCAAGCCACTCCGCCGCTTATTCCTCCGGGGCCTCCTCGATCGGGTCGTAGCGCTTGGCGTCGAACCCGATCAGGTTCCACGACTGCTGCATGTGCGGCGGCAGCGGCGCGGTGATGTCGATCGTGCCGCCGCGCGGGTGCGGCACGACGATGCGGCGGGCCAGCAGATGCAGGCGGTTCTGCATGCCGCCGGGCAGCTCCCAGTTCTCCTTGTCGAAGTATTTCGGGTCGCCGACGATCGGGTGCCGGATATGGGCCATGTGCGCGCGCAATTGGTGGGTGCGGCCGGTGACCGGCTTGAGCGAGAGCCAGGCGAGTTGGCGCGCCGCGGTGTCGACCACGGCGTAGTAGGTGACCGCGTGACTCGCGCCCTCCTCGCCGTGCCGCGCAATACGCACGAACGAGTTGTCTTCGCGATCCTCCTTGGCGAGGAAGGTGGAGATGCGGCCCTGACGCGGCTTCGGCACGCCGGCGACCAGCGCCCAGTAGACCTTGCGCGCCGAGCGCGACCGAAAGGTCTTGGCGAGCTCGGACGCCGCAAAGCGGGTCTTGGCGACCAGGATGCAGCCCGCGGTGTCCTTGTCGAGCCGATGCACCAGGCGCGGCCTTTGGCCCTGGCCGTCGCGCAGCACCTCGAGCATGCCGTCGAGGTGGTGCGTGGTGCCAGATCCGCCCTGCACCGCGAGCCCCATCGGCTTGTTGAGCACCAGCACGTCGGCGTCCTCGTGCAGCGTGATCGATTTGAGGAAGGCGCGGGTCTTCTCGTCGGCCTCGTTGCGGGGCGCGCGCGGCTTGGGCTGATCCAAGCGCAGCGGCGGGATGCGCACCGCCTGCCCGGCCGCGAGCCGGTCCTTGGGCTGCGCGCGCCTGCCGTTCACCCGCAGCTCGCCTTTGCGGATGATGCGCTGGATGTGGGAGAACGACAGGCCGGGGAACCGCGCCTCCAGGAAACGATCGACCCGCATGCCGGCCTCGTCGGACGTGACGGCGACGGTCTGCACGCCGCCCGGCGTCGGGGCGCGCTGGCCGCCGGCCGTCGGGTGTTTCGCCGCCGCGCTCATGGACAGCGCCGCAATTCTTCGGCGGGCGCGCCCCCCCAATCGAGGACGAGCCGGTCCCCGCGCAGCTGCAGCTTGATCGGAACATTGCTGGTCGCGCCGCCGGCCCAGCAACGCGCACCGATATGCCATGCATCGCCGACCCGATAACTTGATTTGATCGCGCAGGCGGCTTCGCGCCATCGCACCGACAGCGAGTTGACGATCAACGGCGACGCGGCGTCGCCCTCGCGGGCGCAGGCCGACACATCGGCTGCCCAGCGGCCGTCGAACGGCCCGGCCGCCTGCGCAGGCATGGCAAGCACGAGGGCGCACACTGCCCACACGATGCGCGGTGTTGCGATCCTGCTCACCCGCCGCCTCGCTCCTTCCGCAGCTTCGCCCAGTAATCCAACCGTTTCCTGATCTCGCGCTCGAAGCCGCGCTCCGGCGGATCGTAGAAGGTCTGGCGGCCGAGCTGCTCGGGGAAATAGTCCTGGCCGGAGAAAGCCTCGGGCGCGTCGTGATCGTAGTCGTAGCGCGACCCATAGCCCTCGGACTGCATCAATTTAGTCGGAGCGTTGAGGATGTGCTTGGGCGGCAGCAGCGAGCCCGCCTCCTTGGCGGTGCGCATGGCCGCGCCATAAGCCAGGTAGGCGGCGTTCGACTTCGGCGCGGTCGCCACGTAGATCACCGCCTGGGCGATCGCCAATTCGCCTTCCGGCGAGCCCAGGAAATCATAGGCGTCCTTGGCGGCGTTGCAGATCACCAGGGCCTGCGGATCGGCAAGCCCGATGTCCTCGACCGCCATGCGCACCACGCGGCGCGCGATGTAGAGCGGGTCCTCACCGGCGTCGAGCATCCGGCACAGGTAGTACAGCGCCGCGTCGGGATCGGAGCCGCGCACGGATTTGTGCAAGGCCGAGATCAGGTTGTAGTGGCCGTCCTGCGCCTTGTCGTAGATCGGCGCGCGCCGCTGCACCACCTCCTGCAGCTTGGCGGCGTCGAAGGTCTCGCCGGCGCGCGCCGCCCGCCACACCTCCTCGGCCAGCGTGAGCGCGGCGCGGCCATCGCCGTCGGCCATGCGGACCAGGGATTGGCGCGCCTCGGCGTCGAGCGGCAGCGCCCGGCCTTCGATCGCCTCGGCGCGGGCCAGCAACTTCTCGATCGCCTCGGCGTCGAGCGGCTTGAACACCAAGACGCGGGCGCGCGAGAGCAGCGGCGCGATCAGCTCGAAGGACGGGTTCTCGGTGGTAGCGCCGACCAGCACGATGGTGCCGTCTTCCATCACCGGCAGGAAGGAGTCCTGCTGGGCGCGGTTGAAGCGGTGGATCTCGTCGACGAACAGCAGCGTCCCCTGCCCGGTCTCGCGCCGCGCCCGCGCCGCGTCGAACACCTTCTTGAGGTCGGCGACGCCGGAAAAGATCGCCGATATCTGCTCGAAATGCATGGCGGTCGCGTCCGCCAAGAGCCTTGCCACCGTGGTCTTGCCGGTGCCCGGCGGTCCCCAGAAGATGAGCGAGCCGAGTGTGCGGGTGTCGAGCATGCGCGTGAGCGCGCCGTCGGGCCCGAGCAGGTGATCCTGCCCGACGACCTCGACGAGGCGGCCGGGCCGCAGCTTGTCGGCGAGCGGACGCGGCGCGTCGCGATCGAGCCCGGCGGCTGAGAACAAGCTCGGTCCGCCGCGGCGCGGTCGCGAGGTCATCCGCGCAGCTCCATCGACATCTCCTGGCCGCCGCGCCTGATGGTGATGCGCCAGGTGCGGCTCGGCTGCGCGACGAGGCGCTCGAGGTCGCGGGTCTTGGCGACCTTCGTATTGTTCACGGAAAGCACGAGATCGCCGCGCCGGAAACCGAGGCCCTGCGCCGACGAACCGTTGGCGACGTCGAGAATGACGACACCCTGGGCCGAAGGATCGAGCCGCAGGTCGTCGGCCAGCGCCGGCGACAGGTTGCCGACCTTGGCGCCCTGAAACGGCGAGCGCTGACCGATGACGATCTCGTCGCGCGGCGTATCGGGCGCGGCTTCGAGCGCGACCGATACCGCGGTCTCCTTGCCGGCGCGCAGGACGCCGAGCCGCGCGGTGCCGCCGATGGCCTTGGTCGCGAAGCGATAGTCGAAGGCGTTGGGGTCGTCGACCGCCTGCCCGTCGATCGCCGTGATCAGGTCGCTGGTCTTGAGGCCGGCGCGGGCTGCGGGGCTTGCCGGGGTGACGCTGGCGACCAGCGCACCGGCCGGCCGCTTGAGCCCCAGCCCGTCGGCGATCTCCGGCGTCACCGCCTGCAGCCGCGCGCCCAGCCAGGGCCGCTGCACCGTGTTCACGCCGCTCTTGGCCGACGCCACGACCACGCGCACCATGTTGGCGGGGATGGCGAAGCCGATGCCCTGCGAGCCGCCCGAACGCGAGAAGATCGCAGTGTTGATGCCGACGAGCTTGCCGCCGAGGTCGACCAGCGCGCCGCCGGAATTGCCGGGGTTGATGGCGGCATCGGTCTGAATGAAGAACTGGTAGTCGGTGATCCCGATCTGGGTGCGCGCAACTGCCGACACGATGCCGTGGGTCACGGTCTGCCCGACTGCGAACGGGTTGCCGATGGCGAGCACCAGGTCACCGACCTGCAGCGCGTCGGAGTCGGCGAATTCGAGCGCCGGGAAGCGCTCGTTCTGCGCCTTGATGCGGAGCACCGCCAGATCGGAGCGCGAATCCTTGAGCGCGATCTCGGCCTCCAGCTCGCGCTTGTCGGCGAGCGAGACCTTGATCTGGTCGGCGCCCTCAATGACGTGATTGTTGGTGACCACGAGGCCGCCGGCATCGACGATCACCCCCGAGCCGAGCGAGCGCTGCACCTGCTCGCCCGGGCCGCCGGGCATGCCCGGCATGCCGAAAAAGCGCCGGAAGATCGGGTCGTCGAACATCGGGTTGCGGTTGGCGACGGTGCGGGCGGCGTAGACGTTGACCACCGCGGGCGCCGCGCGCTGGACCACCGGCGCGTAGGACAGCCGCAGCTCGGTCGGCGAGGTCGGAACCCGCCGGTCCTGCGCGGAGGCGTCGGGGACGAGCGGAAGCAGGGCGAGGAAGACGAGAACGAACGCTGCGAGCAGATTCAACGGCATGGGCAAATCCCTTAACCCTTAAAGAGGCCCAGATATAAGGCCAAGCTCGCGGCAAATGAAGGGCGGCCCGGGCCGCTGCAGCCTATGGAATCGGCGCGGCGGTCCCATGGGGACAACCCCGCCGCTGGTGCCTAAGATGCCCGCAATCCATCCCTTGAGGCCTCTCGTGGACCAGCAGCCGGCCGAAACGACCACCTCCCGGGCGAGCGCCACCGCCGGCTCGTTCCACCCGTCCGCCGCGGCCGTGATCTACCTGGTCGCCTTCGTCACCGGCGCGATCGTGATGAGCTTCGAAATGCTGGGATCGCGCTACCTCAATCCCTATTTCGGCAGCGGCATCTACACCTGGGCCGCGCTGATCTCCACGGTGCTGCTGGCGCTGACGGTGGGCTATTTCCTGGGCGGCTATCTCGCCGACCGGACCGCCTCGCCGACCGTGCTGGCGGTCACCGTGATGATCGGATCGGTCTATCTGCTGGCGCTGCCGAGCTTCGCCCAGGCCATCCTCGAATTCGTGCTCGCCGGCATCGACGATATCCGCGCCGGCAGCCTGCTCTCCTCGCTCGCCATCATGCTGTTCCCGGTCACCTTTCTCGGCATGTATTCGCCGTTCGCCATTCGGCTGCTGCTGTCCTCCGCGCAGCGCTCGGGCCGGGTCTCGGGAGCGGTCTACGGCATCTCCACCGCGGGCTCGATCGTCGGCACGCTCGGCACCACCTTCTTCCTGATCCCGACGATCGGGTCGCGCGCCATCACGCTGACGCTCGGAGCGGTCGGGCTCATCTCCGGCCTGATCCTGCTGGCGCTGCCGCGGCGCGAGCGCCGCGCCGCCGGCGCCTTCATCCTGCTCGCGGTCGCCGCGCTGGCTGCGCCGAGCTGCCGGGCGGACAGCCTGTTCGACGAAGGCGTGCGCGCGGCGATGCTCAAGCGCGCCAATGGCCGGATCGCCCATATCGAAACCGAGTACAACGACGTCTTCATCACCAAGCGCCAGAACCAGCTCACCATGTCGTTCCAGGTCAAGGGCTGGGACTACACCGAATCGGTGATCAATCTACTCGATCCCGACGACCTGCCGCTGCGCTACGCGCAGGTGATGAGCATCGCCACCATCTATCCGAACGAGCCGAAGAAGATCCTGATGCTCGGGCTCGGCGGCGGCTCGATCTCGACCTATCTCGGGCGCTCCATGCCGGAGGCGGCGATCACCACCGTCGAGATCGACCCCGGGGTGATCAACGCCGCCAAGACCTATTTCGGCCTGCGCGAGACCGAGCGAATGCGCTATCGCGCCGGCGACGGGCGGGTATTCCTCAACCGCAACCGCGAGCTCTACGACCTGATCCTGCTCGACGCCTATCGCGGCGGCTACGTGCCGTTCCACCTCTTGACCCGCGAGTTCTATGCGCTGGTCAAGGAGCGGCTCGCGCCCGGAGGCGCCGCCGCCTTCAACGTCCATGACGGCAGCAAGCTCTACGCGTCGACCGTCAAGACGCTGGGCGACGTATTTCCGACCCTCGATCTCTACCCGACCGGGCTGGGCGAGGTGATCGTGGTCGCCACCGCCTCGCCCGCACCCGGCAAGGAAGCGCTCGAACGCAGGGCGGCGGCGCTGCAGGAGCGCCATGGCTTCCGTTTCCCGCTGCCGCAGATCCTGCCCCGGCGCATGGACAGACCCCTCGCCCAGGCCGGCGGCGATCTCATCACCGACGATTTCGCCCCCGCCGATGTCTACGACGTGATGGGCGACCGCGCACGTCGCAAGAAGTGATTTCGTGCTCCCGATGTGGCGGACACGCCAGCCGGCGCGCTATTCCTTCGCCGGCAAGGTCCGCAGATAGGCGACCATCGCATCGACGTCGGCGTCGGTCATCTTGGCGTAATAGGGATAGCCCATCGGCGGCTTGAGCTTGCTGCCGTCCTTGCGCACGCCCTGCGTGATGGCGCGTTTGACGTCCGCATCGCTCCAGTCGCCGATGCCTTTGGTCTTGCTCGACGTGATGTTGCGCGACACCGAGACGCCCCACGGACCGTGGAACTCGCGCCCGCCTTTGCCCAGCGAGCTCTGGAAATCGACGCCGGTGCCGGGCGGCCCGAACGGCGTATGGCATTCCAGGCAATGCGCGATGGTGACGAGATAAAAGCCGCGCTTGACCTTGTCTGCCATGTCGGCCTCCGGCATCGCCTTCTCGGCGCCGGGGAAGACCTGATGGGGCAACTGCATCTTGTAGACCGGGTCGCGCACTTTGTTGCTCACCGCCGGGATCGAGCGCAGGTAGGCGACGATGCCGTCGAGGTCGCGCGGCGTCAAAATCTGGTAGAAGGTCGACGGCATGATCTCCGCCAGGCGGACTCCGTTCGGCCGCACCCCGAGTTGAATGGCCTTCTTGATGTCGGCCTCGCTCCAGCGGCCAATGCCGGTTTCCTGATCGGGCGTGATATTGGAAGCAGTCACGTCGAACGGCGGCTCGTCGAAGCGCAGCCCGCCCGACAATGCCTTGTCGAACTGTGGCCCGTTTGGCCCCATCGGCGTGTGGCAGTTGTGGCAGGTCATGACCGTGTCGACCAGATAGCGGCCGCGCTCGACCGGGCTTTGCGCATTGACCACGACCGTTGACGCAAGCACGCCGGCAAGCCCGACCATCCCGACCCGAATCATATATTCGCCTCCTCCATTGACCGGCTCGCGCCGGTCGATTCATCGCCCGGCGGGACCATAATGAGCTGGTTGGCAATGCCAACGAATTTTCGCAGGAATACGGCGGCCCGCCGCTGTCGTCGCCTGTCCTCACTTGGCGCCGGCGGCCTCCAGGATGCGGACCATGCCGGCGTAGCCGCGCTGCCGCGCATGCCCCAACGGCGTGACGCCGTCGCGATCGGGAATATTGACGTTGGTGCCCGCCGCGACCAGCAGACGCACGATCTCGGTGTGCCTGGGTCCGCCGTCGCCGAGGACCACCGCTTCCATCAGCGCGGTCAGGCCCAGATGGTTGACGTGATCCTTGTCGATCGCGGTCGTGAGCAAGAGCTTGACCGCCTCGACATGGCCGCGGTGGCAGGCCGGGATCAGGGCGGTGCCGCCGAAACGGTTGACGCTCTTGAGGTCAGGCTCCGCCACCAGCATCAGCTTGAGGATCTCGGCCCGCCCATCAGCGCCGGCAACGAGAAAAGGGGTGTCCTGGACGAAGTCCTTGGCGTTGACGTCGGCGCCTTCGTTGATGAGGAGACGGGCGACGTCGACATGGTTGCGCTGAGTGGCGGCCAGCAGCGCCGTGCGGCCGCGGCCATCGCGGATATTGACGCCGACGCCCTCGGCCAAGAGCCGCCGCACCACCAGGGTCTCGCCGCGCTCGGCCGCCGCGATCAGCCCGTCCTGGGGGAGCGCCGTTCCGGAAACCGCAAACAACGTGCAGAACGAAAGCAAAAGGGCGGCCAAGGCCGCCCTCATGCTCTGCGATATCGTCCGTCCGCTCATGCCGGCGCCGGCGCCGCGGCCTCCTCGACCCTCTGCTCCTGGACCGGTCCGGAATCCTGCCCCTTGGCCTCGATGTCGCGATCGACGAACTCGATCACCGCCACCGGAGCGGAATCGCCATAGCGGAAGCCGGCCTTGAGCACGCGCGTATAGCCTCCGCTGCGGTCCTTGTAACGGGGCCCCAGCACCTCGAACAGCTTCTTGACCATGGCGACGTCGCGCATCTCGGCGATCGCCTGCCGGCGCGCGTGCAGGTCGCCGCGCTTGCCGAGGGTGACCAGCTTCTCGACGATCGGACGCAGGTCCTTCGCCTTCGGCAGCGTGGTCACGATCTGCTCGTGCTTGATCAGGGCGGCCGCCATGTTGGCGAACATGGCGCGGCGATGCTCGTGCTTGCGGTTGAGCTTGCGATGGACCTTGCCGTGACGCATTTCAGACTCCGGACAACGGACGACAGAGGACCGACAATGAACGACGCCAATCCGTCGTCCGTCGTCTGTCCCCGGTCATCCGGCTAGTAATGATCCTCGAAGCGCTTGGCCAGCTCGTCGATATTGTCGGGCGGCCAGCCCGGCACTTCCATGCCGAGATGGAGACCCATCTGGGCCAGCACTTCCTTGATCTCGTTGAGCGACTTTCGCCCGAAATTCGGCGTGCGCAGCATCTCGGCCTCGGTCTTCTGAACGAGGTCGCCGATATAGACGATGTTGTCGTTCTTGAGACAATTGGCCGAGCGCACCGACAGCTCGAGCTCGTCGACCTTCTTGAGGAAGGCCGGATTGAAGGCGAGGTCCGGAATCTGCTCGGTGACGACCTCTTTGCGCGGCTCCTCGAAATTGACGAACACGTTGAGCTGGTCCTGCAGGATGCGCGCCGCATAGGCGAGCGCGTCGTCCGGGCTGACCGCGCCGTTGGTCTCGATCGAGAGGGTGAGCTTGTCGTAATCGAGGATCTGGCCCTCGCGGGTGTTCTCGACCTTGTAGGAGACCTTGCGCACCGGCGAGTAGAGGCTGTCGACCGGGATGAGGCCGATCGGGGCATCCTCCGGGCGATTGCGCTCGGTCGGCACGTAGCCCTTGCCGGTATTGACCGTGAACTCCATGCGGATCTCGGCGCCCTCGTCCAAGGTACAGAGCACGAGCTCCGGATTGAGCACGACGATGTCGCCCACCGTCTGGATGTCGCCGGCGGTGACCACGCCCGGCCCCTGCTTCTTCACCACCATGCGCTTGGGGCCGTCGCCCTGCATCTTGATGGCGATGTCCTTGATATTGAGCACGATGTCGGTCACGTCCTCGCGCACGCCGGGGATCGAGGAGAATTCGTGCAGCACGCCGTCGATATGCACCGACTGCACCGCGGCGCCCTGCAGCGACGACAACAGAATGCGCCGCAGCGCATTGCCGAGCGTCACGCCGAAGCCGCGCTCGAGCGGCTCCGCCACCACGGTGGCTTCGCGCTTGGGCTCGCTGCCGGCCGTCACCTGCAGCTTGTTTGGTCGGATCAGTTCCTGCCAGTTCTTCTGGATCGTCACGTTGGCACCCATCGTATTGAGGGGCGCGGCACCGGGCCGCGCATTCCACTCCGCCCCGTGGGAAGGTTCGGCGGCGGCGGACACGAAGGTCCACCGGAGGAGAACATCGTCGGTCATACTCGGCGCCTCTTGCGTGGACGGCAGCCGTTGTGCGGGATCGGCGTCACGTCGCGGATGGAAGTTATGGTGAAACCGGCCGCCTGCAGCGAACGCAGCGCCGATTCGCGCCCGGAGCCCGGCCCCGCAACCTCGACTTCGAGGGTCCTCATGCCGTGCTCCTGGGCCTTCTTGGCGGCGTCCTCGGCCGCGACCTGGGCCGCATAGGGCGTCGACTTGCGCGAGCCCTTGAATCCCATGGTACCGGCCGACGACCAGGCGATCGTGTTGCCCTGGGCATCGGTGATGGTGATCATGGTATTGTTGAACGACGCATTCACGTGCGCGACGCCGGACGCGATATTCTTGCGTTCGCGCCGGCGGACGCGGGTGGCTTCTTTGCCCATTCTCGATCCTTTCGCGGCTCTCGGCTGCGTTCCAGCCGAGGCCTATCCTGTTGCCACGCAGCCGAACTGGCAGGCTGCCTGAACTCGCCAGCTCTCTCCCGGGCTTACTTCTTCTTGCCGGCAATCGGCTTGGCCGGCCCCTTGCGGGTGCGGGCATTGGTATGGGTGCGCTGGCCGCGGACCGGCAGTCCACGGCGATGACGCAACCCGCGGTAGCAGCCAAGATCCATCAAACGCTTGATGTTCATGGCCGTCTCGCGCCGGAGATCGCCCTCGACCATGTAATCGCGGTCGATGACTTCGCGAATCTGCAGCACCTCCTGGTCGGTCAGTTGGGACACCCGGCGCTCGTCCGGAATCCCTACTTTCTCCATGATTTCATTGGCTTTTGAGGGCCCGATCCCATGGATATATTGCAATGCAATAATAACGCGTTTGTTGGTCGGTATATTGACACCGGCG
The DNA here is from genome assembly GCA_040510815.1 of Xanthobacteraceae bacterium. Classification (GTDB taxonomy): domain Bacteria; phylum Pseudomonadota; class Alphaproteobacteria; order Rhizobiales; family Xanthobacteraceae; genus VAZQ01. The sequence goes on from JBEVIH010000317.1 coordinate 11,246, forward strand.
ATGCGGGCCACGGTCATTCACTCCTGATTGCCGGCGCAAACCGAACGGCCGGCGAGTCGTTCCCATCGACGGGGGTTCCAAACAGTAACGCGACACCCTCCCCATTCCCTGGGGCCCGGCATCGTTGAACCTCTCGACTTGGATGCGGGGTTATTAATGGATTCATCGGCGTTTCGTCAACCTCCGCTGGCGTTGACTTTTACGTGGGGCAGGCTTGCCCCCGGCGGATTTAGCCTTGGATTTGGAGGGCTTGGCCTTGCCGGCGCGGGGCTTCGGGGCGGCCCGCGCCGCCGCCTTGACTGGTCCGGCCTTGGCGGCCTTGGCTCGGCCCTGGGCCGGCTGGCCGGCCGCCTGCTGCTTCGCTCCCTTGCCCCCCGCAGACGGCGCGGCTGCTGCCTTGCCAGCCACAGGCTTCCGCAGCACCCGATCGATGGCATCCGCTACCTCGGAGATCGCGGCCATGCCGTCGATCGTGCGGAGCACGCTCTGGAGCTTGTAATAAGTCACCAAGGGCGCGGTCTGGTCGCGATAGGCCAGGAGCCGCCGGCGCAATGCGTCCGGATTGTCGTCGTCGCGCAGCGGCTGCCCGCGCGCCTTCATCTCGGCAATGCGCTTCTCGATGCGCTTGAGCAGCGCGCCCTCGTCCACCCGCAGTTCGATCACGGCGTCGAGCTTGAGGCCTTTTTCCGCCAGCATCCGGTCGAGCGCATGCGCCTGCGGCACCGTGCGCGGGAAGCCGTCGAGAATGAAGCCCTTGCGGGCGTCGGGCTCGTCGATCCGGTCGGAGACGATCGCCACCACCACGTCGTCGGGCACCAGTTCACCGCGCGCCATGATGTCCTTGGCGCGCAACCCCACCGGGGTGCCGGCATTGACCGCCATCCGCAGCATGTCGCCGGTCGAAAGCTGCACCAGATCGTATTGTTGCACCAGACGCTGCGCTTGGGTGCCCTTCCCCGCCCCCGGCGGGCCGAGCAGGATCAATCTCATCTCCGCCGCCCCCGCAGCTTCGATCGCTTGATCAGCCCTTCATATTGGTGCGCCAGCAGATAGCCCTGGATTTGCGCCACCGTGTCCATGGTGACGCTCACCACGATCAACAGCGAGGTGCCGCCGAAATAGAACGGCACCGCCGCATACGAGATCAGGATCTCGGGCAGCAGGCAGACCAGCGCCAGGTAGGCGGCGCCGATCACCGTGATGCGCGAGAGCACATAGTCGATATATTCCGCCGTGCGCTCGCCCGGCCGGATGCCCGGGATGAACCCGCCGTGCTTCTTCAGATTCTCCGCGGTCTCGGTCGGGTTGAACACGATCGCCGTATAGAAGAAGGCGAAGAAGACGATGAGCGCGATATAGAGGAACAGGAACAGCGGCCGCCCGTGCCCGAGCTGGGTGACGATGGCGTTGAACCATTCCGGGCCCTGCCCGGCGTTGAAATTGGCGACCGTCGTCGGCAACAGCAGCAGCGAGGAGGCGAAGATCGGCGGGATCACGCCCGAGGTGTTGAGCTTGAGCGGCAGGTGCGAGGACTGGCCCTCGAACATGCGGTTGCCGACCTGGCGCTTGGGATACTGGATCAACAGCCGGCGTTGCGCCCGCTCCATGAACACGATGAACGCGATCACCGCGACCGCCATCACCAGCACCACCAGGATCAAGCCGGTGGAGAGCGCGCCCTGACGGCCGAGCTCGAGGGTGCCGGCGATCGCCGAGGGAAGCTCCGCCACGATGCCCGCCAGGATGATCAGCGAGATGCCGTTGCCGATGCCGCGCGAGGTCA
>JBEVIH010000318.1:0-24727 GCA_040510815.1 Xanthobacteraceae bacterium
GGGTGATGCGGGCGAGCCCGCGCGACTTCCTCGACGCCCACAAGGGCACCTTCGACTATCTCGTCGCGAACGAGCCGATGGGGCTGCACGTGCTGGTGCTGCACTGCCAGTTCGGTGGCCGGCCGCTGATGACGGCGGTGATCCAGGAGCTGCTCAAGTATATGGCCAAGTCGCGCGACGTCTGGTTCACCACCCACGCCGAGCTGGCGCGCTGGGCGCTTGCCGCCGACGTCGACGAGCACAGCTATCGCTCACGCTTCTTCGGCGACGCGGGCGCCGCGCCGCGTCCGCGCGCGAAGGCGCGGGGGTGAGTCCGCCGCAGCCCGGATGAGCGAAGCGAAATCCGGGGACTGCCGTCCCGCATTGCGCTTCGCTCCATGCGGGCTACTCGCTGAAGGCTAGAACCACCGCTCGCCGACGTTGATGGTGTCTCCCGGCCGCACCGGCGCGATCATCGGCACCTTCTGGCGGGCGGTGACGCCGCCGGCCGAGCGGCTGACCTCGACGTCCCAGCGGTAGGCGCGCGGCGTGAAGCCGCCGGCGAGCGCGACCGCGGTCTCGACCGTCATGTTGGGCACATAAGGGTACTGGCCGGGCGCGATCACCTCGCCGAGGATGAAGAACGGCCGGTAGATCTCGACCTCGATCGCCACGTGCGGCTCGCGGATGAAGCCCTGGCGCAGCCGGTCGGCGATCACGCGCGCGGCCTGGGTGGTGGTGAGCCCGCGCACCGAGACCGCGCCGATCAGCGGCATGGCGATCTTGCCGGACACGTCGACGATGTAGGTGCTGGTGAGGCCCTCCTGGCCGAACACCACGATCCGCAGCCGGTCGCCGGAATCGAGCGTGTAGGGCTCGAGGCCGCCGGGCGCCGGTCCGGGCAGCACCGCGGCCGGCACCGGCAGCGGCGCCGGCAGCGGCACCGCCACCGGCTCGCGATAGGCGACCGGCCGGCCATAGGCGAGCATGTCGAGATCGGCGGGCGGCGGCGGCGCGTCGGGCGGAGGCGCGGCGGCGATCGGAAAACCGGGCACGCCGGCGCAGCCGGCGACGGCGGCCGCGATCAGCAACGCAGGAAGGAGGCGGCACAGCCGCATGGCAGGCGAATCCGGACGCAGACCAAAGGGTTAACGGATTAACGCCCGATATGGTTAACAAAGCCTGACCGTGACGCCGCGCCGCGGCACCGCTGGCAAAAATTTGGAATTCCGAAGAGCTTCGAGCCCCCTCAACTCGCCGTCTTGCGCCGTTCCGAGGGATGCTGGATCGGCGCCGAGATGCGGTCGGCCAGCACGACCGTGAGCAGCGAGCCCAGGAACAAGAGGTGGATTCCGACCAGCCAGCCGAGCTTGCTGGTGTCGTACTGCTCGAGGTTCATGAACGCCTTGAGCACCTGGATAGCCGAGATCGCGACGATCGATGTCGCCAGCTTCTGCTTGAGCCCGCCGAAATCGACCTTGGTCATCCAGTCCGGCCGGTCGCGTTCGGCGGCCTCGATCCGCGATACGAAATTCTCGAAGCCCGAGAAGATCACGATGACGATCAGGTTGCCGGTGAAGGCGAGATCGATCAGGCCCAACACGCCGAGGATCACGTCCGATTCGCTCGCGAACGGAACCTTGACGACGAAGGCGGCGAGCTGCACCAGGAAATGGTAGAGCAGCAGCAGCAGGCTGAAGGCGAGCCCGAGATAGAACGGCGCCAGAATCCAGCGGCTCTGGAAGATCACCGCCTCGATGAACAGCTCGATCTTGCGCATGGCGCGCTCCGTGGCCGACACCGCTCATCCATATCCGATTCCCGGACCTGACAAAAATGCGTGCGGCCCCCGGTGCGGGAGCCGCGCGCTGTGTCGGTCGCCCTGTTTGAGATCCGTCACCGTCAAGCCGGCGCAGACTGCGCCAGCTTCTCGCCGGTTCCGATCGGGCAGCTCACGCCGGTGCCGCCGAGCCCGCAATAGCCCATCGGGTTCTTGGCCAGATATTGCTGGTGGTAGTCCTCGGCGAAGTAGAACTCCGGCGCGTCGATGACCTCGGTGGTGATCGCGTCGAAACGCCGCGCCTTGAGCGCCTGCTGGTACATCGCCTTGGAGGCTTCCGCGGCTTGCCGCTGCGCCGGCGTGAAGGCGTAGATGCCGGAGCGGTACTGCGTTCCGACGTCGTTGCCCTGGCGCATGCCCTGGGTCGGATCGTGATTCTCCCAGAACGTCTTGAGCAGCCGCTCGTAGGAGACTTTGCTCGGATCGTAGACCACGAGCACGACCTCGTTGTGGCCGGTGCGGCCGCTGCAGACCTCCTCGTAGGTCGGATTGGGCGTGTGGCCACCCGCATAGCCGACGGCGGTGGCGTGGATGCCCTCGCCCAGCTCCCAGAACTTGCGCTCGGCGCCCCAGAAGCAGCCCATGCCGAACATCGCGCGCTCGAAGCCTTGCGGATAGGGCCCCTTGAGCGGCCGGTGAAAGATGAAATGGTCGCGGGCGGTCGGGATCGGCGTCGGACGGCCGGGCAGCGCCTCGGCGGCGGACGGCATTTCGAGCTTCTTCTTGAAGGCGAACATGGCGCGATCTCCCAAGGGTTGGCCCCCCGAATATAGTCCCGCACGGCGGCTTTGGCACCGTCGGCGCATTCACATCTTGGTCGCTCGACCGCGCGTGAAGGATCGCGGCCGCGCCTGCGGACCGCCAGCAACCCTATTCCGCAGTTGCAATTCCCCCCTTATGCTTCTCCGGCGCCTGTATATGCGCTCCCGGCACCGATCCCGGCGCCGGACAACGAATGATGGGAGGAAGCTTGATGCGTAATCTGGTTGTGACGTCGCTTGCGGTCTGTGCCTCGCTCGCTTTCGGCGCCGCGGCGTGGGCCCAGCAGCCCGCCGCCGCCCCCGCCGGTCCGCCGCAATACGGCAGCCCGGGGGTGACGCTCGAACAGGCGAAGAAAGCGGTCGAGGCGGCCGAGGCGGAAGCGAAGAAGAACGGCTGGTTCCTGGCGATCGCCGTGGTGTCGAGCGGCGGCAACCTCGTCCACTTCAGCAAGATGGACCAGACCCAGTTTGCCTCGATCCAGATCGCGATCCACAAGGCCAAGGCGGCGGCGACTTTCCGCCGTCCGACCAAGGCGTTCCAGGACGGCTTGACGGCCAATCCGCCGAATCTGGTGCTGTTGACGCTCGACGGCGTCATCGCCTCCGAGGGCGGCATCCCGCTGACGGCGGGCGGCAAGATCATCGGCGCGATCGGCTGCAGCGGTGCCACCGGTGCGCAGGACGGGCAAGCCTGCAAAGCCGGCGCCGATACGATCAAGTAGCGCGGCGATCCGCGACAGCTCGCAACAGCAATGCGAGGCCGCGGCCGACACGCCGCGGCTTTCTCTGTGACGTTGACGCGTTTTCTGCGGCAAACCGGTTCCACTTCGCCGGAAACGCTATGTCTCAATCGCGCGCGTAGCCGATCAGCGGCTTCCGCTTGCGGCCGAGCAGGATCAGGAGGGCGCCGAGGATGCCGAGCACGAGCGCCACCGGCTGCTCGAGAACATACGGCTGGATCACGCCCTGCCAGAGCCAGGGCGTGACGTGCCGCTCGATCGCCGGCTGCAGCAGCAGCAGCGAATTCTGGTGGATGTTCGACCAGATGTAGCCCACGCTGGTGATGTTGAGCGTCTGATCGGCGATCGAACGGGTGCCGTCGTAGACCAGAAAAATGAAGCCGGCCGCGAGCAACAAGAGTCCGAAGAAGCGGAAGACAAAGCGGATCATGGCTTGGCCGTCATAGGCTCGTCATGCGCAGGGAAGCAACGTCGCCCCGGCCATCGATTATACGGCTCGGCGCTCCGGTTCAATTGCGCTGCTGCGGGCAACTTGCGGCTGTGGACGAGTGGTAACGCCGGATTGCATCGACGCAGCCGGCGGATCGGGGCGGCGCAGCGCCGGCGTCCCTTGAGCGACCGGCAGCCGATCCGCTAGTTTGCCTGCGCCGGGCTTTTCCGCGGTTCGCGGGCGCGTTGGTAAGGGGTTGAAATGGCTTCACAAACAAAAGGCCGCGGCGCGCGCCCGACGTTCACCGACCAGGAAGCGCTGCAGTTCCACAGCCAGGGCCGGCCCGGCAAGCTCGAAGTGGTCGCCACCAAGCCGATGGCGACGCAGCGCGATCTCTCGCTTGCATATTCGCCAGGCGTGGCGGTGCCGGTGCTGGCGATCGCCGAGGACGAGGGCCGCGCCTACGACTACACCACCAAGGGCAATTTCGTCGCCGTCATCACCAACGGCACCGCCATCCTCGGGCTGGGCAATCGCGGCGCGCTGGCGGCCAAGCCGGTGATGGAAGGTAAGGCGGTGCTGTTCAAGCGCTTCGCCGACGTCGATTCGATCGATCTCGAGGTCTCGACCGAGGACCCGGACGCGTTCGTCGACTGCGTCAAGCTGCTCGGCAAGAGCTGGGGCGGCATCAATCTCGAGGACATCAAGGCGCCGGAATGCTTCATCATCGAGCAGAGGCTGCGCGAGCTGCTCGACATCCCGGTGTTCCACGACGACCAGCACGGCACCGCGATCATCGCGGCCGCCGGCCTGATCAACGCGCTCGACCTCACCGGCCGCGACATCAAATCGACCAAGCTCGTGTGCAACGGCGCCGGCTCCGCCGGCATCGCCTGCCTCGAACTGCTCAAGGCGATCGGCTTCACCCCCGACAACGTCATCCTGTGCGACACCAAGGGCGTGATCTACCAGGGCCGCACCGACGGCATGAACCAGTGGAAGTCGGCGCACGCGGCCAAGACCAGCGCGCGCACCTTGGCCGAGGCGCTGGCCGGCGCCGACGTGCTGTTCGGCCTCTCGGTCAAGGGCGCGGTGACCAAGGAGATGGTCAAGTCGATGGCCGACAAGCCGATCATCTTCGCCATGGCCAATCCCGATCCGGAGATCACCGCCGAAGAAGTCGCCGAGGTGCGCAGCGACGCCATCATGGCCACCGGCCGCTCCGACTATCCGAACCAGATCAACAACGTGCTCGGCTTTCCCTACATCTTCCGCGGCGCCCTCGACGTGCGGGCGACCGCGATCAACATGGAGATGAAGATCGCGGCGGCGCGCGCGCTCGCCGATCTGGCGCGCGAGGACGTGCCCGACGAGGTGGCGGCGGCCTACGGCATGCGGCCGAAATACGGACCCGACTACATCATCCCGGTGCCCTTCGACCCGCGCCTGATCTCCTACATCCCGCCGGCGGTCGCCAAGGCGGCGATGGAGACCGGCGTGGCGCGCCGCCCGATCGTCGACATGGAGGCCTACCGGGCGGCGCTGCGCTCGCGCCGCGACCCCGTCGCCGGCATCCTGCAGCGGGTCTACGAGCGGCTGCGCCGCCGCCCGCAGCGCGTCGTCTTCGCCGAAGGCGAGGAGGAGCAGGTGATCCGCGCCGCCGCGAGCTTCGTCAACCAGGGGCTCGGCACCGCGCTGCTGGTCGGCCGCGAGGATCAGGTGCGCGAGAGCGCGCGCACGCTCGGCATCGAGCTCGGCGGCGGGATCGAGATCATCAATGCGCGGCTGTCGCATCGCAACGCCGCCTACGCGGCCTACCTCTACGAGCGGCTGCAGCGCCACGGCTTCCTGCAGCGCGACTGCCAGCGGCTCGTCAACCAGGACCGCAACCATTTCGCCTCCTGCATGGTCGCGCTCGGCGACGCCGACGCCATGGTGACCGGCGTCACCCGCAACTTCTCGGTCGCGCTCGCCGATATCCTGCGCTGCGTCGATCCCAAGCCCGGCCACCGGGTGATGGGGGTGTCGCTGGTGCTGGCGCGCGGGCGCACCGTGCTGGTCGCCGACACCGCGGTGACCGAAATGCCGAACGCCGAGATCCTCGCCGACATCGCGGTGGAGGCCGCCGGCGTGGCGCGCCGGCTCGGCTACGAGCCGCGGCTGGCGCTGCTGGCGTTTTCCACCTTCGGCCATCCGCCGGGCGAGCGCTCGGCGCACGTGCAGGAGGCGGTGCGCATCCTCGACCAGCGGCGGGTCGATTTCGAATACGACGGCGACATGGCGGCGGACGTCGCGCTCAACATGGAGCTGCGCGAGGCCTATCCGTTCTGCCGGCTGTCGGGACCCGCCAATGTGCTGATCATGCCGGCGTTCCATTCGGCGTCGATCTCGACCAGGCTGTTGCAGGAACTGGGCGGCGCGACCGTGATCGGACCGATCCTGGTCGGGCTCGACCGGCCGGTGCAGATCGTGCCGCTGTCGGCCAACGACGCCCAGCTCGTCAACATGGCGGCGCTGGCGGCGTTCAACGTGAGCGGATGAAAAGAGGCGAATAGCGAATGGCGAGTGGCGAATAGGGAGTGCCGGCAAGGCGCGCTTTCCATTCGTTACTCGCTATTCGCCCGCTGAACGAGGAGACAACATGAGCAGCAAACTCCAAGGCGTCGTCGCCGCCATCGCCACCGCGGTCGACGACAAGGGCGAGCCCGACAGCGCGCGCTCGACCGCCCTCGCCCGCTTCTTGCTGGCCAATGGCTGCGACGGGCTCAATGTGCTCGGGACCACCGGCGAGGCGACCTCGTTCTCGCTCGAGCAGCGCAAGCGGGTGATGACGCACTATCGCGATTCAGGGCTACCGCTCGATCGGCTGATGGTCGGCACCGGCGCCGCGTCGGTCGCCGACGCCGTCGCCTTGACCCGGCACGCCGCCGAGCTCGGATTCGCCGGCGCGCTGGTGCTGCCGCCGTTCTATTACAAGGGCGTGCCGGACGACGGCCTCGCCGCCTATGTCGACACGATCGTGAAGGCGACGGCCGCCAAGCCGATCGCGATCTACCTCTATCATTTCCCGGCGCAGTCCGGCCTGCCGTGGCACGTCAAGCTGGTCAAACGCCTGCTCGACGCCCATGGCGGGCGGATCGTCGGCTTGAAGGATTCCTCCGGCGACATGGCCTATGCGCGCGAGGCGGCGGCGATCTCGCCGCAGTTCAAGGTGTTCCCGTCGACCGAGGCGGTGCTGATGGAGGCGCGGGCCGGTGCGTTCGCCGGCTGCATCTCGGCGACCGCCAACCTCAATGCGGATCTCTGCGCGCGCGCTTGGCGCAGCGGCGACGCGGGCGCGCTCGATGCCGCCGTGACGATCCGCAAGCTGTTCGACGGCAAGCAGCTTGTCAGCGGCGTCAAGGCGCTGCTCGCGCACATCCACGGCGATGCCGCCTGGGCGCGGGTGGCGCCGCCGCTGAGCGCCTTCCCGGCGGCCGACCGGGCCTCGGCGGTGGCCGGCTACGACGGCGTGCGCGCCAAGCACGCGGCCTGACGCCGCCCGGGGGCCGGGGTTCCGGCCGGTTGACGCTCCCGGAGCGCCCGACTATAAGCGGCGCCGAGTTGGCGGCGAGGCTCTCGCCGCCGCTCGCTTTTTACGATATCGAGCTTTTTCGATATCGAGCCGCACCAGACCCGCGGGCCGACGGCGGCCCGCCACACGAGAGCAGGCATGGCCAACACGACGTCCGCCCAGAAGGCCGCGCGCAAGATCGCGCGCCGCACCGAGGTCAACAAGGCGCGGCGCTCCCAGCTCCGCAGCTCGGTGCGCAAGGTCGAGGAGGCGATCGTCGCCGGCGATCGGGGCAAGGCGCTGGCGGCGCTGAAGGAAGCCGAGCCAGTGATCATGCGCTCGGCGCAAAAGGGCGTCGTCCACCGCAACGCCGCGAGCCGCAAGGTGTCCCGGCTCTCCCACCAGATCGCCAAGCTCGGCGCCTAACCCCCGCCCTCCCACCCATTCAACGGCGCTTCGGTCGCGCCCGGCCCCGCAGGCCGGGCGTTTTGCATGCTGGACAAAAAAACTCAGGCATGCCGACCGGGACGTATTCCTCAATGCGTTGGTTTTCGGTCCGCTGTTGCGAAAGTGTCACGGACGACCTCTATTATTCTCGCGCTGCATGCTGAAAGCGCGGTTTTGCACAGGGGTTACCCTGCGTTTCCTCACAGAAATATGACTGCCTGCAGAACAGTTTAATCCCCATGCGTGGGCGAGGGCTCAGAATTCGAGCAGTTTCGTCTGGCTCGGTGCCGTTGCGCGCCTCATCAAATTGCACCCGCGACTCGGACTCGGAATTACCGTTGCACGTATTGGAATAAATAAGCGCGCTCAAACCTTTATCGCGATTGGTTGGGCATCCGACGAAGGCGTGGGGCAGCGCATGACGTGGCCGATCACGCGGTGTTTGCGATTGGAGGCGTTGCCTGAGTGCTCCGCCGTGCTATTTTCAACGGGCCGCGGGGACACTGCGGTTTTCAGTAAATGGTCGTATTCGAGCCTCATCGAAGGTGGGGAAGGGAGATTCATGCCTGGTTCATCCCCGGCTTCGTCTTCGATGGCCTCAAGGTTCGCTGCGTCCTGACATAACTCTAAGCTTCCTGGCGCCGGCGTTTTAGTAATCGGCGACGCGAAGCCAACTCACGAATACTTCGAAAAGTCGGAATGTGTGCATGGCCCTCGTGACCGAGCGGCGGCGATGGACAGGGGGGCACTATGACGAAAGCTAAGCCAATCCGCGAGCCGATGGCCCGCTTGGTACCGACCCTTTTCGTCATCCCAACGCAAGGACCCGCACCACCTCCAAGCTGCCCGCCGCTGCGGCGGGCGGGCGAGCCGGCCTGCCGACGCGCAAGCGAAGGCGGTTGACCACGAGTCTCCGGAGGTCCGTGCCCCACCGCTGCCTGCACGCCCTTCTCACCCTCTCGCAAGCGGCAGCCTTCAAGTTCCCGCCCGGTTTCGTTCCCCCGCGTGCAAGTCACTCCGCCCCGTCGGGCGTCCTGTCAGTACCCGCGTTTGTGCTGCGTTCCCACCAAGCCTGTCGAAAAAAGAGAACAGCCCAAATGACGAGCACGGATCAGGAGCGCTGGGCGCGGGTGAAGGATCGCCTGCGCGTCGAAGTGGGAGACGACGTCTATTCGAGCTGGTTCGCCCGCATGGAGCTCGAGGCCATCGAGGAGGACACCGTCAAGCTCTCGGTGCCGACCCGCTTCCTCAAGAGCTGGGTGCAGTCGCACTATGCCGAAAAGGTGCTGGCCTGCTGGCAGGCCGAGCAGCCGAGCATCCTGCGCATCGAGCTCACGGTGCGCTCCGCGGTCATCAAGACCTTGCCGCCGAAGAGCAAGCCGGCGGAAGCGCCGGCGGCGCCGCGCGAGGTGCGCGAGCACAAGGGCAACGGCAGCGAGCTGCGCAGCCTGTCGGCGCCGATCTCGGCCGTGCACGAGGCGCTCGGCGGTTCCCCGCTCGATCCGCGCCTCACGTTCGAGGCCTTCATGGTCGGCCGCTCCAACACGCTGGCGCACGCCGCCGCCAAGCAGGTGGCGCAAGGCCGGCGCGGCGATGCGGTCATGTTCAACCCGCTCTACATTCATGCCGGCGTCGGTTTAGGCAAGACGCATCTGCTGCAGTCGGTGGCCTGGGCCGGCAACTTCAGCGCCGAGCGCAAGGTGCTCTATCTCACCGCCGAGAAATTCATGTATGGCTTCGTGGCCGCGCTGCGCACACAGAATGCGATCGCGTTCAAGGAGGCGCTGCGCACCATCGACGTCCTGGTGATCGACGACCTGCAATTCCTGCAGGGCAAATCGACCCAGGCCGAGTTCTGCCACACGCTCAACGCCCTCATCGATGCCGGCCGGCAGGTCGTCATCGCGGCCGACCGGCCGCCGGGGGACCTCGAAAGTCTCGATGAGCGCGTGCGCTCGCGGCTCGCCGGCGGGCTGGTGGTCGAGATGGGATCGCTGGGCGAGGAGCTGCGGCTGGAAATCCTCAAATATCGCGCCGCCGCGGCGCGGCAGCATCATCCCGGTTTTGACGTGCCGCCGCCGGTGCTCGCCTTCATCGCCAAGACCGTGACCCACAACGGGCGCGACCTCGAAGGCGCGCTCAACCGCATGCTCGCCCACAGCAAGCTGACCGGGCAGCCGATCACGCTGGAAATGGCCGAGCGCGAGGTGCGCGACCTGATCCGCCCGCAGGAGCCCAAGCGCGTCAAGATCGAGGACATTCAACGGGTGGTGGCCCGGCAATACAACGTGAGCCGCGCCGACCTGTTGTCGTCGCGGCGCACCGCCAACGTGGTGCGGCCCCGGCAGGTGGCGATGTACCTGGCCAAGACGCTGACCCTGCGCTCGCTGCCGGAGATCGGGCGGCGCTTCGGCGGCCGCGACCATACCACCGTGCTGCACGCGGTGCGAAAGATCGAGAACCTGGTCAGCACCGATACCGCGCTCGCCGAGGAGATCGAGCTGCTCAAGCGCCAATTGCAGGACTGACCGAGTTCCACGCGCCGCCAGCCTCCATGCCGGCCGAGGGACGCCGCCCGGCCTGCATGCGCGCCGCCATGCCCGCTGGCGATGTGATTGATTGGCTTTGGATAAACAGCGCTGGACGCGCGCCGACACTTGCGTAATGCGCTGCCACGCGCCACCTTCTTGTCCCCCCAACTCATTCCACGCGATCGGGCGGGTCCGCACATGAAAGTCACCGTCGAGCGCGCCGAACTCCTGAAGTCGCTGGGCCACGTCCACCGCGTGGTCGAACGGCGCAACACGATCCCGATTCTCGCCAACGTGCTGATCAAGGCCGAGCGCTCCAAGCTCAGCTTCAAGGCGACCGATCTCGACCTCGAAATCACCGACTCGATCGCGGCCGAGGTCGGGCCGGGCGGCTCGACCACGGTGCCGGCGCACATGTTCTACGAGATCGTGCGCAAGCTCCCCGACGGGGCGCAGATCGTGCTCGAGGCCTCCGGCGACCGCGCCGTGCTGGCGATCCGCGCCGGGCGATCGCGCTTTACCTTGCAGACGCTGCCGGAGAGCGATTTTCCCGACCTTGCCGCGGGCGACATGGTCAACACTTTCAAGCTCGCCGCCGGGGATCTCAAGCGCCTGATCGACAAGACCCAGTTTGCGATCTCGACCGAGGAGACGCGCTACTACCTCAACGGCATCTATCTGCACACCGCCGGCACCGCCAAGGCGGCGACCTTGCGCGCGGTCGCAACCGACGGGCACCGCCTGGCGCAGGTCGAGCTGGCGCTGCCGTCCGGCGCCAACGGCATGCCGGGGGTGATCGTGCCGCGCAAGACCGTCGGCGAAGTGCAGCGCCTGATCGAGGACAGCGACGCCGAGGTCACGGTCGAGCTGTCGCAAGGCAAGGTCCGCTTCACCATCGGCGACGTGGTGCTCACCTCCAAGCTCATCGACGGCACCTTTCCCGACTATGCGCGCGTCATTCCGCTCGGCAACGACAAGGAACTTACGGTCGACAAGAAGGAGTTCGAGCAGGCGGTCGACCGCGTGTCCACGGTCTCGAGCGAGCGCGGCCGCGCCGTCAAGCTGTCGCTCTCCAACGGCAAGCTGATGCTGTCGGTCACCAACCCGGATTCCGGCAGCGCGACCGAGGAGATCGAGGTCGAATACGGCTCCGAGCCGCTCGATATCGGATTCAACTCCCGTTACCTGCTCGACATCGCAGCACAGATCGAGGGCGAGGCGGCGGTGCTCAAGCTCGCCGATCCCGGTTCCCCGACGCTGATCCAGGACCGCGACGCCAAGGGCGCGCTCTACGTGCTGATGCCGATGCGGGTATGACGGGGTCGCGATGATCCGCCATCAGGCGGCAATCGACGTCTGATCCTGCCCTGGATTACCGTTTGTCGTCGCCGAGCTTCTTCGCCTGCTCGGGCGGAACCCACATCGTGCTTCCGGGCTCGTAGGCCGGCACCGGCCGCGCGAAGCCGCTCACCGCGTAGGCCCATAGCTCGACCTTGGCCATGTCCAGCCGCACCTGCTCGATCGCCTCGATCAGGTGGCTTGTCATCGCATCGCGAGCGTCTTGTCGCTTCTCGTTCCGGCGATTTTCCATGACCTGCTGCACGGCGTCACCACCGACGCATCCTTATGTTCGCTTCCGCTCCTATGTTGGGTTAAGCCGTAGCGCCGTCCCTTGGTTCCCCGTGATTCACCCGTGAAAAGGGCGGGTTTCATCGATCTTTGGGTTCCGACCTAGTGCCGCGAACCCGAAGTTCGCACACAGGTGCGGCAAGTACGATTGCGAACTTCGGGTTCAAAAGCGGCACTAGAATCATAGAGTTGCTAGTGTCCCTTTGATTCCGAAGTTCGCATCAGAAGGCGCCGCAAGGGTTTGCGAACTTCGGAATCGGGACACTAGCCGCATTGAACCGATCGACCATGCCCGCCGCCCGCATCCGCCGCCTGCTCCTGAGCAATTTCCGCAGCTACCACGCGGCGGCGATCGACGTCGGCGCAGGACCGGTAGTGCTGGTCGGGCCGAACGGCGCCGGCAAGACCAACCTGATCGAAGCGCTCTCGTTCCTGGCGCCCGGACGCGGCCTGCGGCGCGCCACGCTCGAGGACGTCGCCTTCGCGGAAGGCGACGGCTCGTGGGCGGTGTCGGCGGACGTCGAGGGCGCACTCGGCCTGGCGAGCCTCGGCACCGGCATCGAGCCGCCCGTGGGCGAAGACACCCCGCATTCGCGCCAATGCCGCGTCGACCGCGAACCGGTCGCATCGGCTGCCGCCTTCGCCGATCATCTGCGCGTGGTCTGGCTGATCCCGGCGATGGACGGCCTGTTCAACGGCCCGGCCTCCGAGCGCCGCCGGTTCCTCGATCGGCTGGGGCTGGCGGTCGACGCCGAGCACATGACGCGGGTGAACGCGCTCGAGCGGTCGCTGCGCTCGCGCAACCGCCTGCTGGAGGACCCGCGCCCCGATCCGCACTGGCTCGACGCCGTCGAGCACGAGACCGCCGAGCTGGCGGTGGCGGTCACTGCCCTGCGGGCGGAGACGGTCGGCCGGCTGCAGGCGAGCCTCGCCGCCCGCAACGACCCGGCCTCGCCGTTCCCGGCGGCCGAGATCGCGCTCGACGGCTGGATGGAGAAGCTCGTCGCGCACCACCCCGCGGTCGAGATCGAGGACCGCTATCGCGCGGTGCTCAAGGACAACCGCGCCCGCGACGCCGCCGCCGGCCGCACCCTCGACGGGCCGCACCTGACCGATCTCATGGTCACCTATGCGGCTAAAGGCATCGCCGCCGCCGATGCGTCGACCGGCGAGCAGAAGGCGCTGCTGATCGGCCTCGTTCTCGCCCAGGCCGGGCTGATCACCGAGATGTCGAGTTTCGCGCCGCTGCTCCTGCTCGACGAGGTGGTTGCGCATCTCGACCCGCTGCGGCGGGCGGCACTCTATGCCGAGCTCGACAAGCTCGGCGCCCAGGTCTGGATGACCGGCGCCGACGCTGCCCAATTCGCCGAGATCGCGGCGCGGGCGCAGGTGTTCGAGGTGTCGCCTGGAGACGTGAAGCGGCGGACTTGAACGTCGCGCTGCACGGGCGGTGTCATCATCCGCAAGCGGATGATCCAGCAATGTCCGTCGCTTGCGATTTCACTCGAGATGTCTGAGTTTACTGGATGCCCGCCGGTGCGGGCATGACAGCGGAGGGCACCATGCGCGCCGCCTATTACGAGAAGAACGGTCCCGCCCGCGAGGTGCTGCGCGTGGCCGACGTGGAGACGCCGCAGCCGGGCCGCGGCGAGGTACGCATCAAGCTCATCACCTCCGGGGTCAACCCGTCCGACGTCAAAGGGCGCGCCGGGACCACCCGCAAGATCGCCTTCCCGCGCGTCATTCCGCACAGCGACGGCGCCGGCGAGATCGAGCGCGTCGGCGAAGGCGTGCCGGCCTCGCGGGTGGGCGAGCGGGTCTGGGTCTGGAACGGCCAGTGGCGGCGCCCGTTCGGCACCGCCGCCACGGAGATCGTGCTGCCGGCGGAGCAGGCGGTACCGCTGCCCGCCAATATCGGCGCGGAGGCCGGCGCCTGCCTCGGCATTCCCGCCTTCACCGCCTACCAGGCGGTCGAGCTTGCCGACGCCAAGGAGGGCGCGACCATCCTGGTCGCCGCCGGCGCCGGAGCGGTCGGCCATTACGCCATCCAGCTCGCCAAGAAGCGCAAGGCGACCGTCATCACCACCGTGAGCTCGCCCGCCAAGGCCGAGATCGCGCGGGAGGCCGGCGCCGACCACACCATCGACTACAAGCGCGAGAACGTCGGCGAGCGGGTGATGGCGGTCACCGGCAATCGCGGCGTCGACGCGGTGATCGAGATGGACCTGGCGGCCAATGCCCGGCTGCTGCCCGGCGTGCTCGCCCCCAACGGCGTGGTCGCCGTCTACGGCAGCGGCGCGCCCGAAGCGACGATCCCGTTCCAGTTCCTGCTGCAGAACAGCATCGCGCTCAAATTCCTCCTGGTCTACCAGATGCCGCGCGAGCAGCGCGCGCGGGCCGTCGCCGACATCACCCGCATGCTCGAGCGCGGCGAGCTGATCCACAACGTGGCGCAGACCTTCGACCTTGCCGACATCGCCGCCGCACACGAGGCTGTCGAAAGCGGCAAGGCGATGGGCAATGTCGTGGTGAGGATTTCTTAAGGGAGCGAATAGCGAGTAGCGAAATAGCGAATAGGGAGTGGCGGAAGAGTACGTTTTTGTCGTAATACGACTCGCTACTCGCCATTCGCTATTCGCTATTCGCCGACCTCCGCCTCGTTTTCGGCTTCAATCGCGTCAGCTGCGGCATGTGGCGCTCGACCGCGCGCCGGACATGCTCGGCGGTGATGCCCGGCGGGCCCTCGCCGCGCGCGATGCAGGCCAGCATGCGCTTGACCAGGTCGTCGTCGTGCTCATCGCGATAGGGCTTGAGATCGAGATCGGCCGGCACCTTGGTCAGCCGCTCGTCGCCGATGGTCTTGACGTATTTCTGCATGAAGCGGTCGTAGTCGCGCCAGCGGATGCCGGCCGCGCGCACCGCCGCCTGCTCGGCGCGCGTGGCGATCTGGTGGGCGTGCAGATAGTGCAGGCCGAGCTGATCGATCAGGGTCTTCTCCACCTCCTCGTGCAGGATCAGGTAACGGTCGGTGTTGATGTCGCGGCCGTGATAGCGGAACGTCGGCGGCATGTGGCGGTCGATGTAGATGATCTTGCCGTCGCGGCTGTAGCCGGCGAGATAGGGGATGTCGTGCTTGCGATCGAGGTTCTTGACCCGCCGCACGACGGCGTCGAGCGCACGGTCCATCATCAGGGTCGAGACGTACCATTCGGGGATTCTCAGCTTCTTGTGCGGCGTGTTCGGATGGCAGAAGTCGAGCGGCATCGCGGCGCCTCCTCAAGTCGTCTCATCCGGATCATCGCCGGGCCGGCGTCGATGTCCAGCGCCTCCTTCGGCCGCGCGAGAAGTCGCGAGATGGGCCGCCGCGCCCAGGCGCTTGGCGGATTGCGCCGTGACAAACGACGGTTCGAGACGTGACGAGCGGGCCTGACGCAGCCCGATTCGGGCCCTGCGGCGCGTTAGGAATCCGGCCTTTTGCGAGGCTATTTTCAGACCACTTTTTTCGCCCCCTCCGACCTTTAAATTTATCGGCGAATCAATATATTAGCCATGATCAGTTTGCCCTGTACGACACCCCTTTTTCGTGTCACACCAGGGCTGTCGATTCCCCATTTTTTTGCAAGCGATCCGAAAGTCCCGCGATGGCCGAACCCGCCCGCCAAGTGCCCTCCGTTTCCTCCGACTACGACGCCGAATCGATCAAGGTCCTCAAGGGCCTCGACGCCGTGCGCAAACGGCCGGGCATGTATATCGGCGACACCGACGACGGCTCGGGCCTGCACCACATGGTCTACGAGGTGGTCGACAACGCCATCGACGAGGCGCTCGCCGGCTACGCCAAGGAAGTCGTGGTCACGCTCAATCCGGACGGCTCGGTGACGGTGCGCGACGACGGCCGCGGCATCCCCACCGACATCCATAAGGGCGAAGGGGTCTCGGCCGCCGCGGTCATCATGACCCAGCTGCATGCCGGCGGGAAATTCGACCAGAACGCCTACAAGGTGTCCGGCGGCCTGCATGGCGTGGGCGTCTCGGTGGTGAACGCGTTGTCGACGTGGCTCAAGCTCACGATCTGGCGCGACGACAAGGAGCATTTCATCGAGTTCCGCGACGGCGAGGCGCTCGCCCCGTTGTCGGTCGTGGGCGCGGCCCAAGGCAGGCACGGCACCGAGGTGACCTTCCTGGCGAGCCCGCAGACGTTCACGATGACCGAGTTCGACTTCGCAACCTTGGAGCACCGGCTGCGCGAGCTCGCCTTCCTCAATTCGGGCGTGCGGATCGTGCTCTCCGACATGCGGCATGCGGTTGAGAAGCGCGAGGAACTGCTCTACGAGGGCGGCGTCGAGGCCTTCGTCAAATATCTCGATCGCAACAAGACGCCGCTCATTGACGCACCGATCATGATCAAGGCCACGCGCGAAGGCATCACGGTCGAATGCGCGCTGTGGTGGAACGACGGCTATCACGAGAGCGTGCTCTGCTTCACCAACACCATCCCGCAACGCGACGGCGGCACCCATCTGGCCGGCTTCCGCGGCGCGCTCACGCGGCAGGTCACCGGCTATGCCGACAAGGGCGGCGTCGCCCAGAAGGAGAAGGTGGCGCTCACCGGCGACGATTGCCGCGAGGGGCTGACCGCGGTTCTCTCCTGCAAGGTCCCGGACCCCAAATTCTCGTCGCAGACCAAGGACAAGCTGGTCTCCTCCGAGGTGCGTCCGGTGGTCGAGAACGTCATCAACGAGGCGCTGCAATACTGGCTGGAGGAGCATCCGGCCGAGGCCAAGGTCATCGTCGGCAAGGTGATCCAGGCGGCGGCGGCGCGCGAAGCCGCGCGCAAGGCGCGCGAGATGACCCGCAAGAGCGCTTTGGGCGTCACCTCGTTGCCGGGGAAGCTCGCCGATTGCCAGGAGCGCGACCCGGCGAAATCCGAACTGTTCATCGTCGAGGGCGACAGCGCCGGCGGCTCCGCCAAGCAGGGCCGCAATCGCGAGTTCCAGGCGGTGCTGCCGTTGCGCGGCAAGATCCTCAATGTCGAGCGGGTGCGTTTCGACAAGATGCTGTCGTCCGAGCAGATCGGCACGTTGATCACCGCGCTCGGCACCGGCATCGGACGCGACGAGTTTACCGTCGATAAGCTGCGCTACCACAAGATCATCATCATGACGGACGCGGACGTCGACGGCGCGCACATCCGCACCCTGCTGCTCACCTTCTTCTACCGGCAGATGCCCGACCTCATCGATCGCGGCCACCTCTTCATTGCGCAACCGCCGCTCTACAAGGTGACGCGCGGCAAGTCCGAGCAATATCTCAAGGACGAGCGCGCGCTCGAAAACTACCTGATCGATACCGGGATCGAGGAGGCCGTGCTCCGGCTCTATTCCGGGGAGCACCGTGCCGGCGAGGACCTGCGCAAGCTGGTCGAGGATGCGCGCATCATCCGCAACGTCCTCAACGGGCTGCATAGCCGCTACAATCGTCGCGTTATCGAACAGGCGGCGATTCTCGGCGTGCTCAACTCCAGCATCTTCGGCGACCCCGAGAAGGCCAAGGCGGCGGCGCCCTATATCGCCAGGCGGCTCGACGCGCTTACGGAGGAAACCGACCGCGGCTGGCAGGGCCAATTCGCCCAAGACACCGGATTCCGGTTCGAACGCACCGTGCGCGGCGTGAAAGAGGTTGCGATCATCGACCCAGCCCTGCTCGGCTCGGCCGATGCGCGCAAACTCGACGAATATGCGCCGTCCCTGCAGGACGCCTACCAGCGTCCAGGCTCATTCCGACGCAAGGATGAGGAGACGCCGGTTCATGGGCCGGTCGCGCTGTTCGACGCCGTGACCAATGCCGGCCGCAAGGGCCTCTCGCTTCAGCGCTACAAGGGACTGGGCGAGATGAACCCCAACCAACTGTGGGAGACCACGCTCGACACCAACGCGCGCTCGCTGCTGCAGGTGAACGTGAAAGAGATCGACGAGGCAAACACCCTGTTCGACGAGTTGATGGGCGACAAGGTGGAGCCGCGCCGGATATTCATCGAGCAGAACGCGCTCACCGCCAGCGTGGACGTGTGAGCTGACGTCACGTTCGCCCGACTCCGCTTGACCCAGTTGGTGGCCGTGCGCCATGGCAATCGAGCACCCAGGTGACGCCGCCAGCGGGCTGATCGCCGAACTTGGGCGCAAATACATCTGGTGGCAGCCGATCGGCGACGCGCCCCACGCGCAGGAGCGGATCATCGCCCAGGCCATGGACCTGGGCACCTTCGACGACATCCGCCGCCTGGAAGACGACGCTCGGGCCCGAACGGCTGGCGGACGTGATGCTACACGCCGCGGCCGGCTGGTTCAGCGCCCGCTCCTGGGAGTTCTGGCGCGGCCGCTTGTCGCCAGCCTTGGGCAAGGCGATACCTGAGCAGCCGCCGCGACGACCATTCCTCTGACGCTGTTCCAACCCTGCTCGGCATTGCCCAACGCGCATTGCGCGCTTGCGATCCGGGCGCGAGCCGCCACAATGGCTGCGCAGGGAGCGCGCGATGCACAAGGTCGAGATCCGGCCGGGCGTGTGGATGGCCTACGAGGACGACTGGCTCGGCGCGCCGTGGACGGTGCCCGAGACCGTGGTGATGGTGCACGGCAACTCCGAATCCTCGCGCGCCTGGACCTGCTGGGTCCCGCAGCTGGCGGGAAAATACCGCGTGATCCGGCTCGACCTGCCGGGCTTCGGCGCCTCGAGCGAGCCGCCCGGCTATGGCTGGAGCGCCAGCGAGCTCGCCGCCGATATCGGACGCTTCCTCGACGCGCTGGCGATCGAGAGCTGCCATCTGATCGGCGCCAAATACGGCGGCTCGGCCTGCATGCAGCTCGCCGGCGACCAGCCGCGCCGCTTCCGGTCACTCTGCCTGTTCGGATCGCCGGTGCGTGGCAGCGGCAGCGGCAACGCCGACGCCATCCGCGCCAAGGGCGTCCACCAGTGGGCAGCCGACACCATGCGGGCGCGGCTCGGCAGCACGGCCTCCGACGCGCAGGTGAAATGGTGGGCCGACGAGCTGATGGGCAAGACCAATCCGCGCGCCGCCTTCGGCGCGTCGGCGGCGCGCATCGACATGGAGCTCGAGGACAAGCTCGCGCGCATCATGGCGCCGACCCTGATCGTGACCACGCAGGAGAGCGGGCTGCAGTCGGTCGCGGCGGTGGAGCGCTACGCGCGGCACATTCCCGACGCGCGCGTGATCGTGCTGCCGGGCGACAGCTACCACATTGCGGCGGTCGAGCCGGAGCTGTGCGCGCAACAGGCGCTGCGGTTCATCGAACAGGTTTCGGCGAGCAAGACGGCGAGGGCAGCGGAGTGAGGGACAACGACATGACCGTCCGGGCCACCCGCCGTGCCTTTGTCAGGGGCCTCGCGTCCTGCGGCGCGCTCGCGGGGGTCGCGACGCTCGCGCCCACCGCGGGCGTCGCCCAGGCCCGGCCGGTGCGGATCCTGGTGCCGTTCGCGCCCGGCGGCGGCGCCGACCTGATCGCGCGCCTGATCTCGCCGCACCTGCAGCAGCTCATGGGCCAGTCGTTCTACGTCGAGAACCGCGCCGGCGCGGCCGGGCGCATCGGCACCGGCGTGGCGGCGAAGTCCGAGCCCGACGGCCAGACGCTGCTGATGACGACCGAGTCCTCGATCGTGATCGCGCCCCATATCGGCGTGGCCATGAACTACGATCCGCTCAAGGAGCTCGCGCCGATCTCGCTGCTCACGCGCAATGCGGTGATCCTGGTCGTGCACCCGTCGGTGCCCGCCGACACGCTCAAGGACTACATGGCGCTGGCGCGCGGCAAGCCGGGCGAGCTGTTCTATGCCTCGTCCGGGGTCGGCGGCCCCAACCATCTGGCCGGCGAAATCTTCAAGCAGATGACCGGCCTGAACATCGTGCACGTACCGTTCCAGGGCACCGGCGCCGCCATCCCGGCGGTGATCTCCAACCAGGTCGGCGCCATGTGGGGCTTCATCGCCGGGCTCGTTCCCCACATCCGCAGCGGGTCGCTCAAGGCGCTCGCGGTCGGCGGCAGGGAGCGCTCGGCGGCCTTGCCCGACGTGCCGACGGTGGCGGAAGCGGGCGTGCCCGGTTACGAGGCCACCTCGTGGATCGGGCTGCTGGCGCCCGCCGGGACGCCGCAGCCGCTGATCGACAAGCTCTGGGAGGCGCTCAGCACCGCGATGCAGGAGCCTGCCGTGAAGGACGTGCTGCTGCGCGACGGCTCCGACATCATTACCAGCAAGCCCGCCGAGTTCCGCCAAATCATCGAGCACGACTACGCCAAATACGGCAAGCTTGCCGATCTGTTCAGGACGGCGAAGTGACATGGGCCAGCCCAAGCCGACCCAGGCGCTGGCGGCCTTTGCGGCCAATCTCGATCCCGCGGCGCTGCCCGCCGAGGTGCGCCAGAAGCTCGGCTGGCTGCTGCTCGACTATCTTCGCGTCTGCTCGGTGGGCGCGCGGCTGCCGTGGAGCGGATGGGCGCGCGGCTATGTCGGCATGGTCGGCCGCGCCGGCTCCTCGCACGTGCTGTTCTCGGCCGAGCGGCTCAACCCACAGCACGCGACGTTCCTGAACGTGGCGTTCGGCTCGAGCTTCGACGCCGACGACACCCATGTCGGGGCGATGCTGCATCCGGGCGTCGCGGTATGGTCGGCGGCGCTGGCGGTCGGCGAGCACGTGGGCGCGTCAGGGCCGCAGGTGTTGGCCGCGGTCGCGGTCGGCTACGAGACGATCATCCGGATCGGGCTCTCGATGCAGCCCGGCCATTTCCGGCGCGGCTTCCAGAGCACCGGCACCTGCGACGTGTTCGGCACGGCGGCGGCCGCCGGCCGGCTCCTGTTCCGCGGCGAGGACGCCGACCGGCGCATCCAGGACGCCATCGGGCTTGCCGGCAGCTACCCGAGCGGGCTCGCGCAATTCTACTATTCGGGCTCCTCCGGCAAGCGCATCCAGGCGGCGCATGCGGCGCAGAGCGGGGTGGCGGCGGCGCTGCTCACCGAGCAGGGCTTCGGCGGCCCCGCCGACATCATCGAAGGCAGCGGCGGCTTCGCGCGCGCCTACGGCGACGGCTGGGAGCCGTCGATCATCGAGCATGAGCTCGGCAAGCGCTTCCATCTCATGGACGTGCTGGT
Organism: Xanthobacteraceae bacterium; assembly: GCA_040510815.1. GTDB lineage: Bacteria > Pseudomonadota > Alphaproteobacteria > Rhizobiales > Xanthobacteraceae > VAZQ01. The sequence goes on from JBEVIH010000318.1 coordinate 21,070, forward strand.
GAAATCCCATGCCGCGGCGGCGCGAGTGGCGGCCGGGATCGACGGCATGCTGGCGCTGCGGCAGAAGCACGGCTTCACCGGCGACGACATCGCAAACCTGCGGCTCGGCATCCCGCGCATCATCGCCGGCCGCCTGACCAATCCGCATCCGGTCGACCTGCAGGCGGCGCAGATGTGCCTGCCGTTCAGCGTGGCGCTCGCCTCCAAGATCGCGCTCGCACCCGGCCGCATGCCCAATGTCGCGGTCGCCGATTACGAGGCCGGGCTCGCCGACCGCAGCCTCTACGAGCTCGAGGAGCGCACCACCAGCGAGCTCGACGAGGAGGTCGAGGCGGCGAGCAACGAGCTCTCCACCGCCGCGCGGGTGAGCGTCGAGCTGCGCGACGGGCGTACGCTCTCGATCCTCATCCCGGCGCCGAAGGGCAGCGCCAAGAATCCCTTCACCGCCGCCGAGCACGAAGCGCGCTTCACCCAGGAGCTGTCGAGCCGCCTGCGCGGCAACGTCTGCGCCGAGATCATCGGCATGTCGAAGGACCTTGACCGGCTCGACCCGCGCTGGCTGGGACGGGTGCTGAGCGGAGGGAAATGAGCCCGCAGCCCGTAGGGTGGGCAAAGGCGCGAGATCAGAACTCGCGCGCCAGATGGATGGCGCAGCGCCGTGCCCACGCGTCGCGCTGCCGCTCCCATGGACACGTCGGTTGTACGGCCGCAATCGCGCGTGGGCACGGCGCTGTTGTCGACGCGTGGCGAGGACGAGCCTTGGGCCCGCGCCTTTGCCCACCCTACCCTCGCCTACCTTCCGTTTGCCCAGCTCGAGGCCTTGCGCCGCGCCGCGTCGGTCTTCTGCCAATAGGCCTGCCAGCCCTCGGTCGGGCCGATGCCGTCGATGGCGGCGGGACCGGTGAGCTTGGCCGCCGACTGGGCGTCGAGCACCATCAGCGGCCGATCGCCCTTGCCGGCCTGCTCGATCGCGCCGCGCAGGATGCGCCGATAGGCGCTGATCGCCTTGTCCGACTGCCCGAGATGCTCCCGGGTGCGGTCCTGGATGGCGCCCATCGACTCGCACGCCCACTGGTCGTGGACGTTGATGTCGGCGCCCATGCCGGTGAAGGTCTCGTGGTGCTGCTCGTGCGGATCGAAGCCGTAATCGTTGCTCTTGTTCTTGCGCGGCACGTAGTCGGGCAACTGGTAGAGCTCGAGCCGCTGGCGGCGCATCTCGTCCTTGTTCGCCGGCGCGCCGAAGCTGGTGAAGATCGCGTACCAATAGTGGCGGGTGTCGTCGATCGGCACGTGCCATTGGGTGATCGTCATCTCGCTCGACATCGGGATGACGAAGGCGTGCGGGAACACCAGGTTGGTGACGCGCACATGGGTCCTGGCGTCGCTGATCCGGCGCATGGTGACGATGCGCATGCCGTAGTCGGTCGGCTCGACGTCGATCTGCGGGCGCGGGAATTCCCGCATGATCCGGGTCATCGGCAGGTCGGAATCGATCGACGTGTCGCGGAACAGCTTGCCATAGCCCTGGCGCGGATCCTCGTCGTGGAAAAAGCGGTGCAGGAACGAGGTATGCGCCGGATCGATCCCGACCTCGAGCGACTGCAGCCAGTTGCAGTCGATCATGCCCTTGAACGCGAAGGTGTGGCTGTCGGGAGCGGTGAAGCAGTCGAAATGCGGGAAGGCGGGCGGCTCGCCAGGTCCCATATAGGCGAACAGCACGCCGCTCTTCTCCACCACCGGATAGGCCTTCTGGCGGATATTGGCGCACATCCGGCTGCCCTCAGGCTCGGCCGGCGTCTCCAGGCATTTGCCCTCGACGTCGAACAGCCAGCCGTGGAACGCGCAACGCAAGCCGCCGTCCTCCAGGCGCCCGAAGGCGAGGTCGGTGCCACGGTGCGGGCAGGCGCGCTCGATCAGCCCGTAGCGGCCCTTGTCGTCGCGGAACAGCACCAGGCTTTCGCCGAGCAGGCGCACCGGCTTGACCGGCCGGTTGCCGGAAAGCTCGTCGACCAATGCGGCGGGCTGCCAATAGCGCCGCATCAGGGTGCCGGCCGGCGTGGCGGGGCCGGTGCGGGTGATCAGGTCGTTCTGCTCGGCGCTCAACATGCGCGGTTTCCGGATGGTTGATTGATGACGTACTGCCTGAATTTACAGGATCAGGCGCGGTCCCTGCCAGCCTTGCAAACCTCCGCATTGGGCGGAACCCGGTCCGCGCGCTTCGCGTTGATATCCGAAGCACAAGAGGAGCAATCCATGCGCGATGTGGCGGGACACAAGGTCGAGACCGCCGTCGAGGCGCGGGCCGGCTTCCTGGACCGGCCGGTGCTGGTCGTTCTGTGCGTCAGCCTGGCGCTCGGCGCCGTGGTGCTCGGCGCGCTCTGGCTCGGCTTGACCTAGCGGCATAAGGCGAATCGGCAGGACCGAATGTGGGGAATGGCTGCGCGCCGTTCCCCGCTCGCTATTCGTCGACCCGACTAACGCCCGGGCAGGACGCGGACCATCGGTGAGGCCGGCAGGCTGGTCTTCGATACCACCAGCGAGGGGATCTCGCTCATCTCCACCGCCCAGTTCTGGCGCGCCCGTTCGAGGAAGCGGTGCAGCGTGTAGGTGCTGAAATAGTGCATCGGCAGCATCAGCGGCGCCTTGAGCGCCTGCAGCACCTCCATCATGCCGTCGAGGTCGAGCGTCATGGTGCCGTCCACCGGCACGAACACGACGTCGATGCGGCCGATCTCGTTGAGCTGGGTCTGGGTCAGCGTGTGGTGCAGATGTCCGAGATGGGCGATGCACATGTTGGCCATCTCGTAGATGAAGATCGAGTTGCCGTGGCGCTCGGTGCCGCCGCCGATCCAGTCGCGGATATTGGTCGGCACGTTGCGCACGCGTACGTCCTTGAGGCTGACGTCATGCCGCGCCGGCCGGTCCGGGCTCGGCCCCCAGCCGCGCAGCACGTGCCGGATTCCCGGGTCGGGACGGTCGGTGTAGTGCGTCGAATGGGCGTGGTTCATGGTGACGATGTCGGGCAGGATCGGCGGCCGCACGTAGTCGTTGTAGTCGGTGGCGATGCGCACGAGCTGCGGGCTCTCGATCAGGAAGGTCGAGTGACCGACATAGGTGATGCGGACCTCGTCGGGATTGCGCGCCAGCCGCAATGCCGCCGGCATGACGCGCGGCCGGTTCGCGGCCACCAGCCCCGGACAGTTCTCCACCATTTCGGGCTTCGGCGGCGCCGGCGCCTGGACGCGATCGAAGGCGGCGGCCTGCGCGGCGGCGAGCCCGAGCCAGGCGGCAAGCGCCGTCAGCACGGTTCCTGAAAGACTCGCCAGCTTCGCCATCTCCATGCTTCCCTTCCGCGCGAGGATCACGCCCCGGTGCGCCGCCATCACCCTTGCGTTGCTCGGAAAATGTGGCACGGATTCGCAGGCGGCGCCACCGCACGGCAGGCGCGCGCAAACGCGGTCAAAACAATCAGGCGGCGTCCGCGGACGCCGCCTGAAGACAGCAAACGGTAAGTCGTGCGATCAACGCGCGGGCGGAAGGATCAGCCCCTTCGAGGTCACCACCACCCAGCGGCCGTCCTGCTTGCGGATCGCCTCGATGCGGCCGAGCCCGGGCACCACGTCGCCCTGGTCGACCTCGATGAGGCCCATGCGGCCTT
>JBEVIH010000319.1:0-10505 GCA_040510815.1 Xanthobacteraceae bacterium
TTCGACGGGCTCGACGTGCTGCTCGCCCCCTGCGCCAACGGCGAGGCGCCGCGCGGGCTCACCGACACCGGCGATCCGGGCTTCCAGGCGATCTGGACCATCCTCTACACCCCGGCGCTGGCCTTGCCGACGCATCGCGGCGCGAACGGCCTGCCGGTCGCGATCCAGCTGGTGGCGCAGCGGCACGACGACCGCCGCCTGTTCGCCTGCGCGCGCTGGGTCTGGCAGAAACTCGGCGCGCCCGATCTGGTCGGCGTCCGCGGCTAGCGAGATCGGGGCGATGGAATTCGACAATTCATTCGAGGTGCCGCTGCCGCCGATGCAAGCCTGGAAGGTGCTGACCGACATCCAGCGCGTCGCGCCCTGCATGCCGGGCGCGGAATTGACCGAGGTGGTCGACCCGGACACCTACAAGGGCAGGATCTCGGTGCGGCTCGGGCCGGTGGCGCTGACCTTCGCGGGGGTGGTGAAGTTCGAGGAGCGCGACGAGACGAATTATTCCGCGCGCATTGCGGCCCAGGGCACCGACGCCAAGGGCCGGGGCGGCGCCAATTCGGTGGCGACCATCCGGCTGGAGCCGGCTGGCGGCGGCTCCAAGGTGCTGGTGCACACCAACCTGACGCTGTCGGGATCGGTCGCGCAATACGGCCGCGGCGTCGGCATCATCCAGGCCACCGCCACGCAGCTCATGAACCAGTTCGCCAAGTGCCTGAAGGACAAGCTCGCGCAGGATGGTCCCGCGGCGGCTCCCGCCGCGGCAGCCTCGGCCGCGCCGCTGCAATCGTCGCCGTCGATCGTTCCACCATCTCCCCCGGCGGCAGCGGCCAAGCCGATTTCCGGCTTTGCGCTGATCATCAAAGTGATTTGGAATTCGATCGTCGGCTTGTTCAAGCGTTCGTAGGTTGGGTCGGGCGATTGCGCGAGACCCAACACCGCACAGCAAAAGTGACGACTCGCGATTGTTGGGTCTCGCAAGAGCTCGACCCAACCTACGGTGATTAATCGTCCGCGCGGTAGTCGAAGTCGACGTCCGCCAAATGCCAGAATTCCGAGATCTTGCCCCCTTTCAGATGGTAGAAATAGTTGCATTCCACGGAGACCGCTTGCCCGGAGGCTCCGCTCGCCGTGAACCCGGAGGCCGCGCTCGCCGAGAACAGGAAGCGGATCGCGAATTTGTCCTCCGCGGCGACGATGTCCTTGATGTCGAATTTGGGATTGGGGTAGCGCGGGTGGTCCGTCACCAGGCGATGGACGACATCGTCGTAGGTCAGTTGCTGCTTGCGGTGGTGGCCGATCATGTCGCGATGATAGAAGCGCGGAACGGCCTCGGCGGCGAACGGCTCCCAGACCTCCCGCATCAGCCTCTCGGCGAACGCCTGGGTCTCTCGGCTATCCATGATTTTTTCCTCCTCAGACCGTAGGTTGGATCGAGCGCAGCGAGACCCAACGCTTCGCGCGACGTCTTGGCTCCCGATTGTTGGGTCTCGCAAGAGCTCGACCCAACCTACGAAGGCGTTCGCCGCGCCTCATTTCGGCGGCATGATCGGCAGCAGCAGATAGGCGTTGCGGCCCGGTCCCGCATGCAGCGTGACGTCGCCGCCGAACACGGCCGCCGGCCGGTCGCGCGGGTCGTCGTGGCGGAACGGCCCCACGCCGGTCCACACCGTGCCGAGCGTCTTGAGGCCGGGGCCCGGCCCGCCGCCGTAGACGTAGTCCTTGCCGCGCACGGTGAGCGCCAATCGATAATGCTTCGGCGCCACGATCGAGGTCGGCCAGACCTCGACGTCGACCTCGTAGACCTTGCCCTTCTCGAGCTTCTGCTCCTCGTCGTGGCTGTGATAGGGCCGATATGGCAGGCTCAGCTTCCTGTCGAGCTTGCGGTGGGAGACTCGCAGCCAGCCTTGCGCCAGCGGCGTGTGCGGATCGAGCGCGCCCTGGAACACCAGCTCCTTCATGTCGGGCGAGAACGCGCGCACCACCAGGAACAGGTCGGCGTCGGCGGTCGCCGACGACACCCACAGCTTGGCGACGATCGGCCCGGTGATCTCGGTGTCCTGCTTGAGCGGCGCGCCGAGGAAGGTGACGCCCTCGCCCAGGCCCGCATAGGTCACCGATGATTTCTTCGACTGCCGCTTGGCCGACAGCGAATAATCGGCGGGGTCGAGAAAGAGCTTGGTCCAGCGCGTGCGCTTGAGCGGCCATTCCTTCTCGTGCCGCTCGACGAACTTGTCGACGTGGCGGACCTGCAGCAGCACCTTCGACTGCTTCTTCCAGCCGGTATCCGCGCCCTTGAGGAAATGCCCGAAGAACTTCTTCTGCAGGGCAACGCCGTAGTCGGTGTAGAAATGCGTCCAGTGCTCGAGGCCATGGCATTCGAGCCACTTCTGCTTCGAGGCCGCCCGCACGAAGCCTTCGAAATTGCCGCGCGGATGCAGGCCCTGGCCGCCCCAGTTGGCGGCCGAGAACAGCGGCACCTTCACCTTCGACCAATCGGGCATGCGCGACTGCCAGTACTCGTCGGTGTCGAGCTTGCGGGCGAGGCAGTCCTCGTAGAAATTGCGCCGGTTGGCGCCGAGTTCCTCCTCGGTCAGCTCGATCGGGCCGGACACCCAGTCGCCGTTCATGCGGCTCCTGAAGCCGCGCTTTCCGCGGCCGTGCTGCAGCGTGTAGACCTGCGACCGCGACCAGTCATGGGTGAAGCCGTTGCAGAAAATGCCGCCGTGATGCGCCATGTCGCGGTAGAAGTCGGCAGCCCCTTCCCACAGGCAGATGGCGGCGAGATGCTTGGGCTGCAGCGCCGCCGCCTGCCACTGGTTCTCCGCGTAATAGGAGATGCCGTTGAGCCCGACCTTGCCGTTCGACCACGGCTGCACGCCCGCCCATTCGACGCACAGCGCCAGGTCCTGCGCCTCGCGCAGCGACCAGATGTCGATGACGCCGGGCGAGCGGCCGGCGCCGCGGCTGTCGACGCGGATGCAGACATAGCCGTCCGGCACCCATTTCTCCGGATCGACCACCTCCCAGCACTGATACTTGTTGGTCGAGCCGGTGGGCACGTCCGGATGGTTCTCGCACATGCGCCGCCACTGCTCGGCGTAGAGGTCCTCGAAGTGCAGCCACTTGCCGTAGGGCCCGTAGGTCAGCAGCACCGGATATCTGCCCTGCTCGATCGGCCGGTAGATGTCGCAGCGCAGGACGAGTCCGTCGTCCATCTTGATCGGCATGTCCCAGTCGATCCGCATGCCGTCGCGGATTTCGCTGACTTCGCGGTAGCTCATCTGCGGTCCTCTCCCATGACGCTCTTTTCTGCCTATTCCTTCAACGCCTCTTCCCGCTTGCGCCGGATCGCCGGCGCCGCGATCACGATCAGTAGCAGCACCGCCGCCACCAGAAAGGCGAGGCTGATCGGCTCGGTGAGAAACACCATCGGGTCGCCGCGCGAGATCAACAGGGCGCGGCGCAGGTTCTCCTCCATCATCGGCCCGAGCACGAAGCCGAGCACGAGCGGCGCCGGCTCGCAATCGAGCTTGAGCGCCACGTAGCCGAAGACGGCGAAGAACGCCATCACGAACAGGTCGAACGGCTTGGTGTTGATGGTGTAGGCGCCGATGCAGCAGAACACGATGATCGCCGGATAGAGCAGCCGGTAGGGCACGCGCAGCAGTTTCGCCCATAGTCCCACGAGCGGCAGGTTGAGCACCACCAGCATGAGGTTGCCGATCCACATGCTGGCGATCAGCCCCCAGAACATGCCGGGCCGGTCGGTCATCACCCGCGGCCCCGGGGCGATGCCGTGGATCATCAGCGCTCCGATCATCATCGCCATGGTCGGGTTGCCCGGGATGCCCAAGGTCAGCATCGGGATGAACGAGGTCTGCGCGCCGGCATTGTTGGCGGATTCCGGCGCCGCGACGCCGCGGATGTCGCCGCGGCCGAAGTCGCGCGGCGGCCGCGCCACGTTCTTCTCGAGCGTGTAGGCGGCGAACGAGGCCAGCAACGCGCCGCCGCCCGGCAGCACGCCGAGGATCGCGCCGAGCGAGGTGCCGCGCAGGATCGAGCCGACGCAGTGACGCAGGTCGGCAAGGCTCGGCCACACCCGGCCGACCGCGCCCGACACGATGCTGGTCTGCTGCTGCTTCTCGAGATTGTAGGCGACCTCGGCGATGCCGTAGATCGCCATCGAGAGCGCCACGAACTCGACCCCGTCGGCGAGCCCGGTCATCCCGAAATCGAACCGCCGCACGCCGGAATTGATGTCGGTGCCGGCGATGCCGAGGAGGAGCCCGAGCACCACCATGGCGATCGCCTTGACCAGCGAGCCGTGCGCCAGCACCACCGCGGCGATCAGGCCGCACACCATCAGCGAGAAATATTCGGCGGGGCCGAACTGCAAGGCGACGGCGGCGAGCGGCGGCGCGGCGACCGCGATCAGCAGCGTCGCGACGCTGCCGGCGAAGAACGAGCCGATGGCGGCTATGCCGAGCGCCGGACCGGCGCGGCCTTGCCGCGCCATCTGGTGCCCGTCGATGGTGGTGACCACCGAGGAGGCCTCGCCCGGAATGTTGACCAGGATGGCGGTGGTCGAGCCGCCATACTGGGCGCCGTAATAGATGCCGGCGAGCAGGATCAGCGCCGATTCCGGCGACAGCGTGAACGAGATCGGCAGCAGCATCGCGACCGTCGTCACCGGCCCGATGCCGGGCAGCACGCCGATGATGGTGCCGAGCAGGACGCCGATGAAGCAATAGGCGATGTTCTGGAGCGTGAGCGCGACCGCAAATCCGACCGCCAGATTGGACAGCACGTCCATCGGAACGTTACAGGCTCGGCCAGACGGGGAGCGGAAGACCGAGCGCGTAGACGAACACGCCGACCGAGAAGACGATCAGTGCGACCGCCAGCGCCGCCGTCTCGATCGGACGGAATTGCAGCCCGGCGCAGGCCGCAAGCGCGACCAGGATCGCGAGCGAGATGACCAGTCCGAGCGGCTCGATCGCCAGCCCGAACAGGCAGACCGCGCCCGCGATGATCGCCAGCGGCAGCACGTGGAAGCGCGGCAGCGGCTCGCCGTCGAGGACGATCGAACGCACCACCAAAACGACGCCCAGGCCGGCGAGCGCCAGGCCCAACAGCAGTGGGAAATAGCCGGGGCCCATGCGGCCGGCGGAGCCGAGCGAATATCCGCGCGCGGCGAAGAGCGCGACCGCCGCGAAGGCGCAGAACATCACTCCCGCCCAGAAATCCTTCGGCGCGCGGATTCTCATCAACCCCTCAGCGATGCACCACCATCGCGCGATCAAATCGGCAAGCTCCCGGCTCGTCAATGGCGCCGTCGTTCGGCTGGATCGCCCTCCGGCGATCCTCTACATTCCCGCCCGCTCGCGAGCTCGCGCATGGAATGGTGCAGGTGACAAAGCCCCTCGGATTCATCGAACGGCACGGCCTGTGGACCGACGAGCAGCGACGGCAAGCCGAGGAGCTCAAGCGCCGAGTCGAGAAGGAAAAGCTGCACCTGGTGCGGCTGGCCTGGGCCGATCCGCACGGCGCCTCGCGCGCCAAGGCGGTGACCGTCCCGGTCTTCCTCGCCGCGCTCGAGAGCGGCTACAACATCAACGTCGCGACCACGACGCTCGATTCCGCCAATGCCCGCATCTTCGCGTCGTTCACGCGCGGCGGCGGCATGGGCCTCGACGAGATGACCGGCTCGCCCAATCTCACGATCGTTCCCGACCCCGCGACCTTCCGGCCGCTGCCGTGGGCGCCGGGTGTCGGCTGGGTGCTGTGCGACGAATATTTCACCAGCGGCGTGCCGTTTCACTTTTCGACCCGCCAGCTGCTGCGCCGGGAGCTCAAGCGGCTGGCCGACAAAGGCATGGGCTCGCTCGTCGGCCTGGAGATCGAGTGGTACCTGCTGCGCGTCGCGGAAGACCACTTGACCGACGAGCACACCGGCATTCCCGGGGTGCGCGGCCGGCCGATCAGGACCTCGCCGCCCGAGCCGGGCTTTTCCTATCACTCCGAATCCAACATGGACCTGATGCAGCCGGTGCTGTCCGCGCTCGCCGAGGCGTTCGCACAGATCGGGCTGCCGCTGCGATCGATGGAGAATGAGTGGGGTCCCGGCCAGGTCGAGTGCACCTTCGCGGCGCAGCCGGCGCTGGAGGCCGCCGACACCGCGATGCTGTTCCGCACCGCGACCCGGCAGATGTGCCGGCGCATGGGCTACCTCGCCACCTTCATGTGCCGGCCCGCGATCAAGAGCTGCTATTCGAGCGGCTGGCATCTGCACCAGTCCCTGGTCGACGCGGCGAGCGGGCGCAACCTGTTGATGCCGGAGCGCGCCGGTGAGGCGCTCTCGCCGCTCGGCCGCAACTTCGTCGGCGGGCTCCTGCAGCACGCCGCCGCCTGCACGCCGTTCGCGACGCCGACCGTCAACGGCTACCGGCGCTACCGGCCGAATTCGCTGGCGCCCGACCGGGCGACCTGGTGCTACGACCATCGCGGCGTGATGATCCGGGTGCTGGGCGCGCCGGGCGATCCCGCCACCCGGCTGGAGAACCGGATCGGCGAGCCGGCGGCCAATCCTTATCTCTATATCGCGTCGCAGATCGTCGCCGGCCTCGACGGCATCGAGCACAAGCTCGATCCGGGGCCGCAGGACGACGAGCCCTATGCGGGCAACCGGCCCATGCTGCCGAAGAGCCTGCCGGCGGCGCTGGAGGCGCTCGAGCAGAGTTCACTGTTCCGCCGCCAGCTCGGCGACGTGTTCGTCGATTATTTCCTCAAGCTCAAGCGCACCGAAGCGGGGCGGTTCGAGCAATGGCGCAAGGACGCCGGGGCGAAGGAGACCGACGAGCCGACCGAATGGGAGCAGAACGAGTATTTCGATTTTTTCTAGCCGGATGCGTTATCATGCGGCCATGCGAAGAAGTGCCTGCCGCGCAGCCGCGGCCGTGAAGGACTGACGCCATGCTGGAAAAGCTCAACCGGCCACCCGGCCGGATCGACAGCGCCGCCGATCTCTACGACTGGGACGAGTTGGTGCAGGAGGATCGCGTCCACCGGCTGATCTACACCGACCCGGCGATCTTCCAGGCCGAGATGGTGAACATCTTCGGCGCGGTCTGGGTCTATCTCGGTCACGAAAGCCAGATCCCCAACAACGACGATTACATCACCGTCCGGCTGGGGCTGCGCCCGATCATTTTGCTGCGTGATTCCAACGGCAAGATCCGCGCGCTGTTCAACCGCTGCACCCACCGCGGCACCACGCTCTGCCGCAAGGACAAGGGCTCGGCGCGCATCTTCACCTGCCCGTATCACGGCTGGAGCTACCTCAACACCGGCAAGCTGCGCGCGGTGCCCTGGCCGGACGGCTACGCCTGCGACTTCAAGGACGCCAAGTACAACGTCGCGCAGGTGCCGCGCGTCGACAGCTATCGCGGCTTCATCTTCGCGACGCTCAACGCGGGTGCGCCGACGCTGCTCGACTACCTTGGCGCCATCACCAAGCCGATCGACGAGTGGCTCGACCGCCAGCCGAAGGGCAAGATCGCGGTCTGCGAGGCCAACCGGCTCAAATTCAAAGGCAACTGGAAGCTCGCCTACGACAATTCCGGCGACGGCTATCACGTGGTGTTCTCGCACCGCTCGCTCTTGGAGATGGAGAACCGCCAGGCCGACGTCGCCAACAAGGGCATGTCGTACTACAAGGGCTCGCCCGACACCGCGCCGATGTACATGGCCTATATGGGCCACGGCCACCACTTCAAGGACAAGCGGCCGAACATCGAGAAGCGCGCCGGCGGGCTCTGGGCGGTGGAAGGCCCGGCGCCCGGCACCGAGCACTACCAGGAGGACCTGCGCCGCCGCTTCGGCGCCAAGGCGGAGGAGATCCTCGACCTCGCCTCCTCGGAGCCGGTCAACATCAACGTGTTCCCGAACTTCTCGCTGCTCGGCAACCACATCCAGGTGTTCGAGCCGGTCTCGGTCGACGAGACCAACGTCACCTGGTACGGCACCGCGGTGGTGGACGAGGACGGCGCGCTCGGCGGCGCGGTCGACGACATCAACGCGTTGCGCATGCGCACCCAGGAGCAGTTTCCGAACTTCGGCGAGGTCGACGACCTCGCCAATTTCGAGGAGATCCAGCGCGGGCTCGCCTGCCTGGAGGACGAGTGGGTCTACATGCACCGCGGGCTCGGCATCCCCGGCCGCGTCAAGACCGACGCCGACGGCATCATCACGGCGCCCGCCACCGACGAGGCGTTCATGCGCGAATACATCAAGGAGTGGAAGCGGCTGATGAAGGCGACGCCGAACCTGGTCATGCAACGCGAGCCGTGAGTACCGGCATGCAACTCACCCACGATCCCTCAATCAGCTCCTACTACGTCAACGACGCGTTCTACCGCGAGCTGGTGGCGAGCTTCACCGACTGGCAGCGCGATGAGCTGATCGTCGACGATCCGGCTGAGCGCGACCGCTTCCGCCTGCTGATCGAGCGGGAAGCGCGGCTGCTCGACCAGCTCCGCTTCGACGAATGGCTCGCGCTCTATTGCCCGGAATGCGTCTACTGGGTGCCGGGAACCCCCGAGGGAGGCGATCCGCGGCGCGAGATCGCCATCTCGTTCGACGACCGCCGCCGCATGGAAGATCGCATCTACCGCCTGCGCACCGGCTATGCCTGGTCGCAGGCCCCGAAGTCGCGCACCATGCGCATGGTCTCGAACGTCGAGGTGTTCGCCACCAACCAGCGCAGCGCGCGCATGGTGCGCTCGAACTACCTGATCAGCGAATTCCGGGTGGACGGCACGCGCTATCTCTCGGGCTGGTGCGGCCACCGCTTCGTCGAGCGCGACGGTCGCTGGCAGATTCAAGCGCGGCAGGTCAACCTGATCGACTGCGACCAGAACCTGCGCAATCCCAGCATCGTCCTCTAGCGATCCGCATGCCCGATGTCGTGACGAAAAACATCCGCTGCGCCGGCGGCCTGCCGGCGTTCCTGGCGGCGCCGGCGGCGAACGGGAAACTGCCGGCGGCGGTGCTGATGCACGAGCGCTACGGCCTGGTGCAGCACACCCGCGACCTGGCGCAGCGCTTCGCGCGCGACGGCTTCGTCTGCATCGCGCCGGACTTCTTCCACAAACATCCCGACCAAGCGGCCTTGCATCGCGGCGACGTCGGCTACGACATGACCGACCCCGAGGCGGTGGGCCATCTCAACGCGGCGATCGCCGAGCTCGCCGCGCTCGAAGCGGTCGATCAGACCAAAATCGCCGTCGTGGGCGTCTGCCAGACCGGACGTCATCCGCTGGTGCTGGCAGCGGAGCGCCCGATCGCGGCCGCCATCATCTGGTACGGCGCCGCCTCGAAGCGCGAGTGGCAGGTGAACGAGCGCTACCCCAGGCCGCTCGAGGAGATCATCGCCCGCGTCGAGTGCCCGGTGCTGGGCCTTTTCGGCGAAGCCGATCACGTGATCTCGCTCGACGACGTGCGCCGCCTGCGCGACACGCTCGACCGCCACGGCAAGACATATCACATCAAGTTCTACCCGGGCGCCCCGCACGGCTGGCTCAACGACACCATGCCGGGGCGCTACCGCCGCGCCGAGGCGGAGGCCGGCTGGGCGCTGCAGCTGGCTTTCCTCAAGCAAGTCCTCGATCCCGGCCACGACCGGTCGCGGCGGATGCAGGTCTATGAGTGCGAGCATTCCGCCGACTATGACTTCAGCAAGAACGTGCGATTGGAGTAGAGAGGAGCGAGTAGCGAATGGCGAATGGACGGATGACCTGCTATTCCCTATTCGCTATTCGCTATTCGCTATTCGCCTCTTTTCGCCGGAGCATCCCATGGCGCGCGATTTCGAAGACCATTGCTGGAAGGACGTCATCGACGCCGACACCATCCAGATCTACCAGGCCTATCGCCGCAAGATCTACGTCGGCGACAAGCCGGCGGTGCTCGCCATCGATCTCTATAACAAGGCCTATCGCGGCGGCGATCGACCGGTGAAGGAGGTCGACCGCGAATTCTCCGGCTCCTGCGGCGAGCATGCCTGGAAGGCGCTGGCGCCGACCCAGAAGCTGTTCGCGGCGGCGCGCCGCGCCGGCCTGCCGATCTTCTACACCACCCGCCACGTCGACACCGGCGGCGTGCATTCGACCAATCGCAGTATCGGTCGCGAGGCCGACGACACCTACGACATCAAGGCTGAGCTCGCGCCGCAGCCGGGCGAGCTGGTGATCTACAAGGAGCGCGCGTCCGGCTTCTTCGGCACGCCGCTGATCGCCCACCTGCAGCAGAAGCGGATCAACAGCCTGATCATCTGCGGCGAGAGCACGTCGGGCTGCGTGCGCGCCTCCACCGTCGACGCCTACTCCTACGGCTTCCACAACGTGGTGGTCGAGGAATGCACCTATGACCGCTCGCTGCTCTCCCACAAGGTCAATCTGTTCGACCTGCATCACAAGTACGCCGACGTCATGCATGTCGAGGAGGTGCTC
>JBEVIH010000320.1:0-7522 GCA_040510815.1 Xanthobacteraceae bacterium
GTTTGTAGTGAGCGCGGCGGCCGCCGGTGGCGGGCTGGCGCTTGGCCTCGAGCTCCCGTTGGGTGGTCCGCAGCCGATCCTGGCGCAGGACGGCACGCCCGAGATCAATGCCTGGGTGGTGATCCGCCCGGACGACACCGTGGTGATCCGCGTCGCCCGCGTCGAGATGGGACAGGGCACCTTGACGGGGCTCTGTCAGCTCGTCGCCGAGGAGCTCGAAGCCGATTGGTCGAAGGTGACCTGGGAATATCCGACCCCGGGCCAGAGCGTCGCCCGCAAGCGCGTGTGGGGCGACTTCTCGACCGGCGGCAGCCGCGGCATCCGCACCTCCCACGAATATGTGCGCAAGGGCGGCGCCACGGCGCGCGAAATGCTTAAGCAGGCCGCGGCCAATGAATGGAAGGTCCCGGTCTCCGAGGTGACCGCTGCGAGCGGCGTGCTCACCCACCGGCCGTCCGGCCGCACCACCACCTACGGTAAGGTCGCGGCTGCGGCGGCCAAGCTCGAGCCGCCGAAGGAGGTCACGCTCAAAAACCCGAAGGACTGGAAGATCGCCGGCAAGCCGCTCAAGCGGCTCGACACCCCCGACAAGGTGACCGGCAAGCAGGTCTACGGCGCCGACCTCAAGTTCCCCGGCATGCTCAACGCGGCGATCAAGGAAAGCCCGGTCTTCGGCGGCAAGGTGAAGAGCTTCGACGCCGCCAAGGTCGCCAACATGAAGGGCGTCAAGAAAGTGGTGCAAGTCGGCGACACCGGCGTGGCGGTCATCGCCGACAGCTGGTGGCAGGCCAAGACCGCGCTCGATGCGCTGCCGATCGTCTGGGAGGAGGGCGAGAACGCCAAAGTCTCCAGCGCCTCGATCGCCGAATGGCTCAAGGCCGGCCTCGACGCCCCGGAGGCGTATGTCGGCAACCAGAACGGCGACGCCAAGGACGCGATCGGCAAGGCGGCCAAGAAGGTCGAGGCGGTCTACGCCTATCCGTACCAGAACCATGCCTGCATGGAGCCGATGAACGCGACCGCGCTCTACACGGCCGACAAATGCGAAGTCTGGGGGCCGACGCAGAACGGCGAAGCCGCGTTCGCGGCGGCGGTGGCGGCGTCCGGCCTGCCGGCCAGCAAGGTCGAGGTGTACCGGATCCACCTCGGCGGCGGCTTCGGCCGGCGCGGTGCGTTCCACGACTCCACCACCCAGGCGGTCAACATCGCCAAGCAGATGCCGGGCACGCCGATCAAGCTGTTGTGGTCGCGCGAGGAGGACATGGCGCAGGGCCGGTTCCACCCGGTCATGCAGTGCAAGCTGGTCGGCGGGTTCGATGCGAGCAACAACCTGACCGGGTTGCACGTGCGGCTGTCGGGGCAGTCGATCCTCGCCGCCGTACGTCCGGAGGCGCTCCAGAACGGCCGCGACCCGCTCACCTTCCAGGGCCTTGCCCAGGCCGGCGAGCATTCGTTCGGCTACTCGGTGCCGAACCTGCTGATCGACCACGCCATGCGCAACCCGCACGTCCCGCCGGGCTTCTGGCGTGGCGTGAACATCAACCAGAACGCCATCTTCATGGAGTGCTTCATGGATGAGCTCGCCCAGGCGGCCGGCCAGGACGAGCTCGAGTTCCGGCGCAAGCTGATGGCGAAGCATCCGCGCAATCTGGCGGTGCTCAATGCCGTGGCCGAGCGGATCGGCTGGGGCAAGCCGGCCCCGCAGGGCGTCTATCGCGGGCTGGCTCAGATGAAGGCGTTCGACGCCTTCGTGGCGGCGGCCGCCGAGGTCTCGGTGACCGGCAACAAGATCAAGATCCACCGCATCGTCGGTGCCACCGATCCGACCTTCGCGGTCAACCCCGCGCAGATCGACCGGCAGGTCGCGGGCTCGTTCGTCTACGGGCTGTCCGCCCTGTTCTACCAGGAGTGCACGGTGAAGAACGGCCGCATCGAACAGGCCAACTTCGACAACTACAACTCGATGCGCATCGCCGAGATGCCGAAGGTCGAATCGATCATCCTGCAATCCGGTCTTGCCGGAGGCAGCGACCCCTGGGGCGGCATCGGCGAGCCGACGATCTGCGTCGCCGCGCCGGCCGTGCTCAACGCGTACTTCAAGGCGACGGGCAATCGCATCCGCTCGTTCCCGCTGAAGAACCACAATATCGCAATGGCATAACGCATCGGACGGCGGCCCCCGGCCGCCGTCCCCCATTCGGTCGACGCCCGGCCGCAACCGGAACTCCGGCTGCGGCCGGGCGTTCTTGCGTTGCGCACAGATCCAACCGGTGTTGCGCCCAGGTCCAACGGCGGTTGCGGCGAAGGGTCCGTCCCGGCATTATTGATTTGAAAAAATATCGCATTTGTCTTGAGATCGTCGCGGCTGTTCGAACCCTTGGGCGTCCCGGGTTCGATCAGGAGGGGGCTTGATGGCGCGTCTCACCGTCAACGGACAATCGCACGACGTCGACGTCGATGCCGACACGCCGCTGCTTTGGGTGCTGCGGGACGTGATCGGCCTGATGGGCACCAAATACGGCTGCGGGATCGCCCAGTGCGGCGCCTGCACGGTGCATGTCGACGGCGTGCCGACGCGCTCGTGCTCGCTGCCGCTGAGCGCGGTCGCCGACCGCCAGATCACCACCATCG
Source organism: Xanthobacteraceae bacterium (assembly GCA_040510815.1). Classification (GTDB taxonomy): domain Bacteria; phylum Pseudomonadota; class Alphaproteobacteria; order Rhizobiales; family Xanthobacteraceae; genus VAZQ01. Next base: position 2,632 of record JBEVIH010000320.1, read on the forward strand.
AAGGCCTCGCGCCCAACGACAGCCTGCACAAGGTGCAGAAGGCCTGGCTTGACCACGACGTGCCGCAATGCGGCTATTGCCAGAGCGGCATGATCATGGCGGTGGCGGCCCTGCTCGCGCAGAGCCCGAAACCGACCGACGCCGAGATCGACGCCGCGATCACCAATATCTGCCGTTGCGGCACCTACCAGCGCATCCGCGCCGCGATCCATGCGGCGGCGAGCGCCTGAGAGCGCCATGAGCCCGATCGCGCCCATCGACCGCCGCGCGTTCCTCGCCAGCGTCGCCGCCGTCGGCGGCTCGCTCGCGCTCGGATTCGATATCCCGTTGGGCCCGCGGCCGCTCCATGCCGGCACCGCCGCGCCGGAAATCACCGCCTGGATCGTGATCGAGCCCGACGACACCGTGATCGTGCGCGTCGCCCGCTCGGAAATGGGCCAGGGCAGCTTCACGGCCTTGCCGATGCTGGTCGCCGAGGAGCTCGAATGCGACTGGAGCAAGGTGAAGGGGGAGTTCGTTCCCCCGGAAGAAAACCTCCGCCGCAACCGCGCCTGGGGCGACATGTCCACCGGCGGCAGCCGGTCGATCCGCGCGTCGCACGACTATCTGCGCAAGGCCGGTGCGACTGCGCGCGAGATGCTGATCGGTGCGGCGGCCGGCGAGTGGAACGTCCCCGCCTCCGAATGCCGGGCGCACAACAGCGTGATCACCCACCTGCCGACCGGACGCACCGTGACCTTCGGGCGGGTCGCGACGGCGGCCGCGCGGGTGCCGGCGCCGAAGGAGATCCGGCTCAAGGACCCCAAGGACTGGAGGCTCGCCGGCACGCCCAGGAAACGGCTCGAAATCATCGACAAGGTCCAGGGCAAGCCGATCTACGCGATCGACGTGCGCGTGCCCAACATGCTGCACGCCGCGGTGATCCAGTCGCCGGTGTTCGGCGGCAAGCTGAAGGCGGTCGACGAGCGCCGAATCGCCGGCGGCAAGGGGGTGCGCAAGGTCGTCAAGCTGGACGATGCCGTCGCGGTGGTCGCCGACCATTGGTGGCAGGCAAAGAAGGCCGTCGAGGCGCTCGAGCTCACCTGGGACGACGGCGGCAACGCCCAAGTCACCAGCCAGAGCATCGAGGAGTTCCTGCGCAGCGGGCTTGCGGCCAAGGACGCGGGCGTTGGGCGCAAGGAGGGCGACGTCGCGGCCGGCTTGGCGCAGGCTGCCACCCGCGTCGAGGCCGAGTATGCGGTGCCGTTCCTCGGCCACGCGACGCTCGAGCCGCAGAATTGCACCGCCCACGTCACCGGCGACAAGGTCGAGGTCTGGGCGCCCACGCAGAACGGCGAGGCGACGCTTGCGGCCGCCGCCCAGGCGGCCGGCGTGCCGGCGCGCAACGTCGTGGTGCACAAGTGCATGCTCGGCGGCGGGTTTGGCCGGCGCGGCGCGATGCAGGACTTCGTGTCGCTGGCGGTCAGGATCGCCCGGCAGGTCGAGCAGCCGGTGAAGGTCATCTGGACGCGCGAGGAGGACACGCGCCACGACTTCTACCGCCCGCTGGCCATGGCCAGGATGACGGCCGGCCTCGACGCCGGCGGCCTGCCGCTCGCGTGGCATGTGCGGATGACCGGCCCCTCGATCATGGGAATGATGCGGCCGATTCCGGGCCGCGTCGACAAGCATTTCCAGGAAGGCTTCCTGGACGACATGCCCTACGACGTCCCGAATTATCTCGCCGACTATGCGATGCGGATGACGCATGTGCCGGTCGGGTTCTGGCGCTGCGTCAACCACACGCAGAACTGCTTCTTCAAGGAGAGCTTCATCGACGAATTGGCGCACGCCGCCGGCCAGGATCCCTACCACTACCGGCGCAAGATGCTCCGCCAGCATCCGCGCGCCGCCAAATTCGTCGGCGTGCTCGACGCCGCCGCCGCACGCGCCGGCTGGCAAACGCCGCCGCCCCCCGGCGTTCACAGCGGCATCGCACTCAACGAGGTCAATGGCACCTACAACGCCGCCGTCATCGAGGTGTCGGTCGGCGGCGGCGCGCTGCGCGTCCGTCGCGTGGTCAGCGCCATCGACTGCGGGCACGTGGTCAACCCGATGACCGTCGAGATGCAGGTCGAAAGCGCGACCGTCTTCGCGCTGACCGCCGCGCTCTACGGCGAAATCACCATCAAGGACGGCCGCGTGGAGCAATCGAACTTCCACGACTACCAGATGCTGCGGCTGGCGCAGATGCCCAAGGTCGAAACCGTCATCGTGCCGAGCGGCGGCTTCTGGGGCGGCGTCGGCGAGCCCCCGGTTGCGGTGGTCGCGCCGGCGCTGTGTAATGCGATCTTCGCGGCGACAGGCAAGCGCATTCGCTCGCTGCCGCTGAAGAACCACGACTTGAAGAACGTCTGAATTCGAGCGGCCGATCGGCGGCCGCCTTCTGCGGAGTGCCTCGAGATGACCCGCACGTGCATGCTGACTGCCGCAGTCCTCGTCCTGGCGTCAATCGGACCAGCTTTGGCCGCCGGTCCGGCCGACGCGCCGCCGGGGGCGATAGCATGCTCGGGCTGCCATCCGGCGGCCCGCTCGGTGGACACCTCGGTGTCGCGGCTCATCGGCCGCGATCCGGCGACGATCGTGACCGCGATGCAGGGCTTCAAGTCCGGGCAGCTTCCCGGCACCGTGATGGGTCGCATCGCCAAGGGATTTTCCGACGACGAGATCAAAGCCATCGCCGCCTGGTACGGCGCGCAGAAGGACTGAGGGAGGCGACCATGAGCAAGTCCACCAGTCGGCGTGATTTCCTCAAGAAGGCCGCAGCGGGAGCTTCGGCGGCGCTGCTTCCCATGCCGGCGATCGCCCAAGGCGCGCCCGGCCGCGTGGTGGTCGTAGGCGGCGGCTTTGCCGGCGCCACCTGCGCCCGCTTCATCAGACGGATCGATCCGCGCATCGATGTGACGCTGGTCGAGGCGAGCCCGACGTTTACGGCCTGCCCCTTCAGCAACAACGTGATTGCCGGGATGCGCGACCTCAAGGCCCAGCAGTTCGGCTACGACAAGCTCGCCAACGACCGCGTCACGCTGGCCATGGCGCCGGCGTCCGCGGTCGACGCGCAGGCGCGGATGGTCACGCTCGCCAACAATACCCGCCTGCCCTACGACCGCCTGGTGCTGGCCCCCGGCATCGACCTGCGCTGGGACGCCCTGCCCGGCTATACCGAGGCGGCCTCCGAGCGCATGCCCCACGCCTGGAAGGCCGGCGAGCAGACGCTGCTGCTGCGCCGCCAGCTCGAGGCGATGGAGGACGGCGGCACCGTGGTGATCTCGGCGCCGGCCAATCCGTTCCGCTGCCCGCCCGGACCCTACGAGCGGGCGAGCCTGATCGCTTACTATCTCAAGACCAAGAAGCCGAAGTCGAAGCTGATCGTGCTCGACGCCAAGGACGCCTTCTCCAAGCAGCGCCTGTTCCAGGACGCCTGGAAGCAGCTTTACCCCGGCCTGCTCGAATGGGTGTCGCTGTCGACCGGCGGCAAGGTCACCTCGATCGACGTGCCGAACATGACGCTGGTCACCGACTTCGGAAGGCACAAGGCGAACGTCGCCAACGTGATCCCGCCGCAGAAGGCGGGGCGGATCGCCGAGCTCGCCGGCGCCACCGACCGTACCGGCTGGTGCCCGGTCGACCCGGTGTCGTTCGAATCCAAGCAGCAGCCCAATATCCACGTCATCGGCGACGCCGCGATCATGGGGGCGATGCCGAAGTCCGCCTTTTCGGCCAACGCCCAGGCCAAAGTCTGCGCCGCCGCAGTGGCGAAGCTGATCGGCGGCGGCAAGCCCGACGAGCCCAGGCTGATCAACACCTGCTACAGTCTGGTGGCGCCGGACTACGGCATCTCGGTCGCCGGCGTCTATCGGCCGGCGGACGGGCAGCTCAAGGACGTCGAAGGCGCGGGCGGCGTGAGCCCGGCGGATGCGCCAGGCTCAGCCCGCGTGGCCGAGGCGAATTTTGCGAATGGCTGGTTCAAGACCATCACCGAGGAAGTGTTCGGCTGAGCATCGCCGCACCCAAGTCGGCTTGGACCGGCTTGGGCACTCTCAACGCCGATCTCGGCCAAGCCCGAGCTTGGTGGCGCGCACCTGCGCTGCGGGACTGATCATCGTGATGACCGCATTGGCCGGCGTTGCCGGCGCCGAAACGGGGCTGCGTCCCTATGCGGTGGTCGGGGATGCGATCACGGCGTCGTTGACAGGCGCCAAAGGCGATCCGGAACGCGGCCGCGCCATCGTCGTCAACCGCCAGGTCGGGCTTTGCCTGCTCTGCCACAGCGGCCCGTTCCCCGACGAGAGGTTCCAGGGCACGTTGGCGCCCGACCTGAAGGGAACCGGCGGGCGCTGGTCGGAGGGCCAGTTGCGGCTGCGGATCGTCGATTCGAGCCGTCTCAACCGGGACACCATCATGCCATCCTATTATCGGGCCGACGGTCTCACGCGGGTGGCGCCCTCGTTCCAGGGCAAGCCGATTCTGACCGCCGAGCAGATCGAGGACGTGGTCGCCTATCTGGCAACCATGCGCGACTAGTGCCGCGAACCCGAAGTTCGCACACATCGTGCCGCAAGTGCGGTTGCGAACTTCGGGTTCAAAAGCGGCACTAGAATCATAGAGTTGCTAGTGTCCCTTTGATTCCGAAGTTCGCATCAGAGGGCGCCGCAAGGGTTTGCGAACTTCGGAATCGGGACACTAGTGCATGATCCCGAAAAAGCCTGCCCCGGACTTGATCCGGGGTGGATACCGGTTTTCGGAAAAGATCATGCTCCAACAATAAAGTAGAGCGAGATGGCGATTCGAAAAAAAGGCATCTCGCGTTAGCAGCCCCATAGAGGAGTTTGCCACCATGGCAGATTTTGAC
>JBEVIH010000321.1:0-26238 GCA_040510815.1 Xanthobacteraceae bacterium
GCCACGCGCCGTGGCGACGGCGCGTGCACCCCAATGACGTAGGGGTGCGGCGCCTCCCGGCGCTCCACCGCGACGCCTTCGGCGGGGCCACGTTCTCCCGCGCCGGCAGCGCCGCCGCCGATGGGCCTGGGACCACGAATGATCCTAGGTGCATCGACCTATTTGTTCATGATATGTTCTTTTAATCGCCGAGTCAAGCGCCGGACGCAGAGTGCTCCGGACGCGTCCGTACTTCGCCCCGAACGCGGAGCCGCCCTGACGCAAGCGAGGTCGCGAAGCTTCAGGGCGGCGCCTAAAATGGGCTCGCCGGAGTCAAACGAACCGACCGCATCCAAGGAGGGCCGACGTCATGACCTGGGGAATCCCAACCGCCACATTTCTCCAAATCCACGTCGCCATCAGCTTGATCGGAATCCTGGCCGGGCTCGTCGTCTTGTACGGCCTGCTGACCGGACGGCCATTCGGCGGCTGGACCGCGCTGTTCCTCGCCACGACCGTGCTGACGACCGTCAGCGGACTCCCGTTGCCGCCGTTCGGCGTCACTTCGGCGCGCGTGGTCGGCGCGATCTCTCTCGTCCTGCTGGCTGTGGCGATTGCCGCGCTCTATGGCTTCCGCCTCGCCGGACCCTGGCGCTGGATCTATGTCGGCAGCGCGCTGGCGGCGCTTTACCTCAACGTCTTCGTCGGCGTCACCCAATCGTTCCAGAAGCTGTCGTTCCTCAAGCCGCTGGCGCCGACGCAGTCGGAGCCGGCGTTTCTCATCGCGCAGCTCGTGGTGCTGGCGGCCTTCATCGCGTTCGGCGTGCTGGCGGTGATCAGGTTTCACCCCGAGGTCAAGGCAAGGACTTGAGCCACGCACTCCAGATCCGAACAGTCTCGCGCTGGCGCTTCGAAATTGGCGTGATCCATGCCTGCAACGACGCAATCGATCCTCGATACGCGGCGCCACCAGATGTTCCCGATCCTGGAGCCGGCGGAGATCGAGCGGGTGCGCCGGTTCGGCAAGGTCCGCGCCTATAGGGCGGGCGAGGCGCTTGCCACGGTCGGCGAAGTGGGCCTCGGTCTCACCGTCATCCTGGCCGGCAAGGTCGACATCACCCAGCGCCACGAGTCGGATCGCAGCACGCCGATCGTCACCCACGAGGCCGGCGCATTCATGGGCGAGCTGGCGCAGCTGGCGGGCCGGCCGGCATTGGTCGACGCCCACGCGCAGGGGGCGGTGGAGGCGCTGTCCATCCCGCCGGACCGGCTGCGGGCATTGCTGATCGCGGAAGCCGAGCTCGGGGAGCGGATCATGCGCGCGCTGATCCTGCGCCGGGTCGGGCTGCTCGAAACCGGAGCCGGCGGACCGGTGATCGTCGGCCGCGCCGGCAACGGCGACGTGCTCCGGCTGGCGGGATTTCTGCGCCGCAACGGCCATCCGCATCAAACGCTCGATCCGGAGACCGATGCGGAAGCCAAGGCGTTGATCGACCGCTTCCACGTCGACGCCGGTCAATTGCCGATCGTGCTGTGCCCGGACGGACAGCTGCTGCGCAATCCGAGCGAGATCGAGCTCGCCCGTTGCATCAGGCTGGTGGGGCCGATCGATCCGGACCGCATCTATGACGTGGCGATCGTGGGCGCCGGGCCGGCGGGCCTCGCCGCCGCGGTCTATGCCGGGTCGGAAGGGCTCTCGGTCCTGGTGCTCGACTGCCGCGCATTCGGCGGCCAGGCCGGCGCCTCGGCCCGGATCGAGAACTATCTGGGCTTCCCGACCGGCATCAGCGGCATGGCGCTGATGGCGCGCGCCTACAATCAGGCGCAGAAATTCGGGGTCGAGATGGCGATCCCGGATGAGGTGGTCGGCCTGGATGCCGATCCGGACCGGGGCTGCTTCGTCCTCAAGCTGTCCAACAGTGAGCGGGCGTGCGCCCGCTCGGTCGTGATCGCCAGCGGCGCCCGCTACCGGCGGCTCGCCGTCGACGGCCTCGAATCCTTCGAGGGCGCGAGCGTGCACTATTGGGCTTCGCCGCTCGAAGCGAAGCTGTGCGCCGGGCAGGAGCTGGCCTTGGTCGGAGCCGGCAATTCGGCGGGACAGGCCGCGGTCTACCTGGCGAGCCAGGCCGCCAAGGTCTGGCTGCTGGTGCGCGGGGCCGATCTTGCGGCCAGCATGTCACGCTATCTCGTCGACCGCATCGCCGGCCTCGCCAACGTCGAGGTGCTGACGCAGACCAGCGTCACCGGCCTCGAGGGCCGCCAAGGCGTGCTGGAGGCGATCCGCTGGCGTCGAGGCGCGTCAGCAGAGGACGTTCGGCGGCCGATGCAACACCTGTTCCTGTTCATCGGAGCGGAGCCGAACACCGACTGGCTCGCCGGATCGGGCGTGGCCCTGGACCGCAAGGGCTTCGTATTGACCGGCGCGGACACCAGCGAGGAGCGCCGGCCGCTGGAGACGAGCCGGCGGGGCGTGTTTGCGATCGGCGACGTCCGCGCAGGTTCGATGAAGCGCGTCGCCGCGTCGGTCGGCGAAGGCGCGCAAGTCGTGGCGACGCTGCATGCCGTCCTGGCGGCGACCGGACGCGAGTTGCCCGCCGGCGCAAGCCAGTAGCTGCGTCAGCCGCTGTTTATTGCTTCGACTTGCCGCTTATGGCTTGGCCTGCGCCGATCTCTCGCCGGCGCGCAAACGCAGCGTGCCGAGAACAATGTCGAGCGCTGCAATCTCTTATGCGAAATATTCGCGGACTTTTGCCAGCAGTTGCCGCGGACTGTAGGGCTTCGTGACGTAGGCGTCGCAACCCGCCGCAAATGCTTTGTCCTCATCACCTGACAACGCATAGGAAGTGACGGCGATGATCGGGACGAGCTTCAGGTCCGGATTGGTCCTGATGCGCCGGGTGGCCTCGTAGCCATCCATCAGCGGCAGTTGGATGTCCATGAGAATGAGGTCAGGCCGAAGCCTGGCAACGGCGACGAGCGCCTCCTCACCGTTTTCGGCCTCCACCAGCTCGAAGCCGGCGTTGCCAAGCAGATCGCGCAGGATCTGACGATTATCCTCCTGGTCCTCGACCACCAGAATGCGCTTGCTCATGCCGGCCTCGCCTGCTGTTCGACACGGACGGAAAGCCCAAAAGATCGAATCGCACTCGACTCCATCAGGCATCTTGCATGCTGCGCTGCGGGAAGACAAAGTGATTGTTTTCATCGAAACAATAAACGATCTTTATAGCCGATGCGCAGCCTCAACCTGGACCAGCTCAGAGCATTCGTCGAAGTCGTGGAACGCGGCAGCTTCACCGCCGCCGCAAAGGAGCTCAACCTGACCCAGCCTGCGGTGACGCATCAGGTGCAGGAGCTGGAGCGGCGTTTGAATGTTGCGCTCGTGGAACGGCTCGGCAAGCGCGCCTTGCTGACCCAGGCGGGCGAGAAATTGATCGAGCACGCTCGATTTCTGCTGGAAGAAGACTCGCGCACGCGCGTGGCCATGCGCAGGTTCGCCGATGGATGGCTCGGGCGGGTCCGCATCGGCACCAGCATGACCCTGCTGATGTACGCGCTGCCGCCGATCCTGCGACAGCTCAAGATCGATCATCCGCAACTGGAGATCAACCTCAAAGCGGGCCTGACGGCAACGACGCTGCAGATGCTGAAGGCGAACGCGCTCGACCTCGGCCTCTGTGCACTTCCGATCGAAGATCCGGCGTTCGAGACGGTGCCGCTCTTCAGGGACGAGCTTGTCGCCATCGTGCCTGCGAACTGGGGACGCATACCCAAGAAAGTGACCCCTGCATTTCTTTCGCACTGCCCGCTGATCCTCGGCAACGAAAGCTCGGCGCTGCGTCGGGCGGTCGCCAATTGGCTGGCGCTCGCCGGCGTCCCGCCCAAGCCGGTGATGGAGTTCGATAACGTCGAAGCGATCAAAAGTCTGGTCGCGGTGGGACTCGGGGCTTCGGTCGTGCCCAGCCTCTGCTTGGGCGAGGGGCATGTCCGGGCGGCGAATACGATTGTTGCAGCGCTCAGTCCGCGCGCGTTTCGAGAGGTCGGATTGGTCAGGCTGCGCGCAAAGCGGGACACCGAGGGCATGAAACTCGTCTCCGCCGCAATGTTGACGTTGCGGCGCCGCGGCTAGCGCTCGGCGCATCGGCGTCCGGGAGGCGTGGCACGAACCCTTGCAAGATGCTCACCGTGCCGCAGTCACCTGGATCTCGATCTTCTTCTCCGGGCCCTGCAGCAGCGCCTCGATGCAGGCGCGCGCCGGCGTGCTGCCCGGCACCACCCAGGCGTCCCACACCTTGTTCATCTCGTCGACGGTGCGGATGTCGGAGAGCCAGATCGTGGCGGTCAGCAGCTTCGACTTGTCGGTGCCGGCCTTGGCCAGAAAGGCGTCGATGAACGAGAGGATCTCGCGGGTCTGCTCGGCGACGCCCTGGCCAAGCGCCTTGTCGGCGATCAGCCCGGCGAGATAGACGGTGTCGCCGTGCACGACCACCTTGCTCATGCGCGGATTGCCATCGATGCGTTGAATGCTCACGTCGCCCTCCTCGGTTTTTTGCGCGCGCCCATTAAAGCGGCTGGCGCGCCGTTTGCAATCGGGGGTGCCGATGGGACGGCATGCGCCAGCACCTTGCGCATCACGTTCGGCAACGCCTCGCCGGCAAGCTCGGCGAGCGCGACCCAGCGCGCGCCGGCAGGCGGGCGCGTCGCGGCACCGACGGTCGCGGCGTAGACCACGAGCTGCAACGGAAAATGCGTGAACACGTGGGTGACGACGCCGGGAACGCGGCGCCACGCCGGTTTCGCCCGCGCCAGCCGCGGCGCATCGGCGAGTGCGCGGCGCTCATCGAAGTCGTGCGTCCAATCGGTGGTCGGCACCTCGGTCATGCCGCCGAGCAGCCCCTTCGGCTCCCGCGAGCGCACCAGCACGCAACCGTCGGCGCGCACGATCACGAAGGCCGCGCCGCGGCGCAGGCGCCCTTCCCGCTTGGGCGCCTTCAACGGAAACGTCTCGGGGTCGCCGCGCCGGCGTGCCGCGCAGGCCTCCAGCCACGGACAGAGCGCGCAGGCCGGTTTCTTCGGCGTGCAGATGGTGGCGCCGAGGTCCATCAGCGCCTGGGCGAAATCGCCGGCGCGCGCGGGCGGGATCAGCGTCGCGGTGAGGCGCCGGATCTCTGCTTTGGCCGCCGGCAACTCGTCCTCGACCGCGAACAGCCGCGCCACCACCCGCTCGATATTGCCGTCGACCGGCGCCGCGCGCGCGTCAAACGCGATGGCCGCGATCGCCGCCGCCGTATAGGGGCCGATGCCGGGGAGCGCGGCGAGCGCCACCTCGTCCGGCGGAAAGCGCCCGCCATGGTGCTCCACCACCGCCTGCGCGCAGGCGTGCAGGTTGCGCGCGCGCGCGTAATAGCCGAGCCCGGCCCACAGCCGCAGCACGTCGTCGAGCGGCGCCGCGGCGAGCGCCCGCACGTGCGGCCAGCGCGCGGTGAAGCGGGCGAAATAGGGCGCCACCGCCTTGACGGTGGTCTGCTGCAGCATGATCTCGGAGAGCCACACCCGATAGGGATCGGGCGTCTCGCCGCGCGCCGCGCGCCACGGCAGCACGCGGCGATGGCGGTCGTACCAGGCGAGCAACGCGGCCGGTTGCGGTTCGCTCCTGCGTGAGGCCGCACGCTTTCGCGGCTCTATCCCAGCTGCTAACGTCATGGCCACCGATGTGACAGAGGCGTGCGCCGTGAACAAGCCCGGCAAATCCCGTCCGCGCCCGCTCAACGAGCTTCTGCACAAGACGCTGGGCGACGCCTTCGCCAAGCAGGGCTTCGCCTCGACCGAGCTCGTCACCCGCTGGCCCGACATCGTGGGCTCGGAGATCGCCGCTCATTCGCAGCCGGAAAAAATCCAGTGGCCGCGCGCCGCCGACGGCGGCCCGCCCGAGCCGGGGACAATGATGCTGCGGGTCGAGGGGCCGACCGCGGTTGAGATCCAGCACCTCTCGGGCGTGATTCTCGAGCGCGTGAACCGCTTCCTCGGCTGGCAGGCGGTCGGCAGCCTGCGGCTCAAGCAGGCGCCGCTTCGCCGCGCTCAAAGCAAGGTCCATCCCACCGTCGACCCGGAAGCGGCCGCCCGCATCGCCGCGAGCCTGCCCGAAATCCGCGACGAAAAGCTACGGGACGCGCTCGCCCGGCTCGGCGCCGCCATCAAGCAGTCGTGAGGCTTGGCGCGGCGGCTCGCCATTGCCACATTCGGCAATTCAGGATAGCGACCAGGGCCGACAACAGCGCAATGGGACGGATAAGGTAAGTCATGGATACCACAGACGAAGTTGGCTCGACGAGCTCGCGCCGCAACGTGCTGATCGCGGCCGCGGCGGTTGCCGTCGTGGCCGCCGGGGGCGGCTACTACTATTGGAGCCAGCCCAGCCCGACGGCAGCTCCCAAGACGCCCGCCGGCGGCGTGGATGTATCGAGCGCCGACCTGCTCACGCCCGGCCCGCTCGGCGACGAGGTCCAGGGCGCCGCCAATGCGCCGGTGACGCTCATCGAATATGCCTCGATGACCTGCCCGCACTGCGCCAATTTCCACGAGACCACCTATCCGGAGATGAAGAAGAAATACATCGACACCGGCAAGATCCGCTTCATTTTCCGGGAGTTTCCGCTCGATTCGCTGGCGCTCGCCGGCTCGATGCTGGCGCGCTGCGCCGGCAAGGAGAAATTCTTCCCGATGATCGAGACGCTGTTTGCGCAGCAGAAGGAATGGGTGACCCAGAAGCCGATGCAGCCGCTGCTGGCGATCGCCCGGCAGGCCGGCTTCACCCAGCAGAGCTTCGAGGAGTGCCTGGCGAATCAGCAGATGCAGAACGGCATCGAGGAGGGGCGCCAGCGGGCGGTGCAGCGGCTCAACGTGCAGTCGACCCCGACCTTCTTCATCAATGGCAAGCTCTTCCGCGGCACGCTCACGATGCAGGAGCTGGACAAGGAAATGGCGCCCTATCTCAAGGGCTGATAAGGGTTTTTTCGATCGGCGGGTTCCCGCGCGGCGGCCCGCGGCCGCCGCCGCGACCGCCGGGGCCGGCGTTTCGGGTGCGGACAACGTCTTCTTTCTGTTGCGGAATCACGTCCGGCGATTCATTCTGCCGACCGATGCGGCATACCACCTCGACCCACCCCCTGGGACCGAGCCCTGATCGATTCCGTCAGGGCGGCCTCCTCGGTATTGGAACAACGCCGGCATGAAGCTCACGCGGCTGCGCCTGCTCGGGTTCAAGTCCTTCGTCGAGCCGACCGATTTCCTGATCGAGCCGGGGCTGACCGGCGTGGTCGGGCCGAACGGCTGCGGTAAGTCCAACCTGGTCGAGGCGCTGCGCTGGGTGATGGGCGAGACCTCGCACAAGTCGCTGCGCGCCGCCGAGATGGACGACGTGATCTTTTCCGGCACCAACAACCGGCCGGGGCGCAACAATGCCGAGGTCGCGATCCAGGTCGACAACAGAGCGCGCAAGGCGCCGGCCCAGTTCAACGAGCACGAGACCCTCGACATCTCGCGCCGGATCGAGCGCGAGCAGGGCTCGACCTACCGCATCAACGGCCGCGAGGTGCGCGCCCGCGACGTGCATATCCTGTTCGCCGACGCATCGAGCGGCTCGCGCTCGCCCGCGCTGGTGCACCAGGGACGCATCGGCGAGATCATCCAGGCCAAGCACGAGCAGCGCCGGCGCGTGCTCGAGGAGGCGGCCGGCATTTCCGGCCTGCATGCGCGGCGGCACGAAGCCGAGCTGCGGCTGCGGGCGGCGGAGCAGAATCTGGCGCGGCTCGAGGACGTGATCGGTCAACTGGCGGCGCAGATCGACGCGCTCAAGCGGCAGGCGCGGCAGGCGATCCGCTACCGCGCCGTCGCGCAGCAGGTGCGCAAGGCCGAGGCCACGCTGTTCCACCTGCGCTGGGTCGCCGCCAACGCCGAGCTCAGCGAGGCGGAGCGCGCCAAGGACCTGGCCGTCCGGCTGGTGGCCGAGCGCACCGGCGAGCAGGCGGAAGCGTCCAAGCGCCAGACGTCGGTGGCGGCCGAGCTGCCGGCGCTGCGCGAGGCCGAAGCCAGGGCGGCCGCCGCCCTGCAGCGGCTGGTGAGCGCGCGCGAGACGCTCGAGCGCGAGGAGATCCGCGCCAAGGACCGCATGGCCGAGCTCGACCGCCGGCTGGTCCAGCTCGCCGACGATATCGAGCGCGAGCGGCGCCTGGGGGCCGACGCCGAGACCGCGCTCGGCCGGCTCGCCGCCGAGGAGGAGACGCTGCGCCGCGAGGCCGGCGCGACCGAGACGCAGCGCGCGGGGGTCGAGGCGCGCGTCGCCGAGGCCGACAAGGTGCTCAACGCCGCGGAGACAACCTTCGGCGCCCTCACCGGCACGCTCGCCGACCTCACCGCTCGCCGCCACGCGCTGGAGAATTCGGTGCGCGAGCACGGCGAGCGGCTTGCCCGCGCCGCCGACGAGATGGCGGCGGTCGAGGCCGAGCTCGAGCAGATCGAGACCGAGACCGCGGGACGCACCGATTTGAAGGGGCTCGCGCAGGCGGTCGAGCAGACCCACGCCGCGGTCATCGAGGCGGAAGCCGAGGCGCTACGCGCCGAGGCCGCGCATTCCGCCGCCCGCCAGGCGCTCGATCTGGCGCGCGGGCCGCTCGCCGAAGCCGAGCGCCGGGCGCAGCGGCTCGACACCGAGGCCAAGACCTTGGCGAAGCTGTTCCACGTCGACACCAAGAATCTGTGGCCGGCGGTGATCGACGACCTCACCGTCGCGAAGGGCTACGAGGCCGCGCTCGGCGCCGCGCTGGGCGACGATCTCGAGGCCCCGATCGATCCATCCGCGCCGATGCGCTGGGCCGGCGCGGCGATCGACCCGGACGACCCGGCATTGCCGGAGGGCGTCGAGCCGCTCGGCAGCCACGTCAAGGCGCCGAACGAGTTGGCGCGGCGCCTGGCGCAGATCGGGGTGGCCGAGCGCAAAGACGCCGAGCGCCTGGTCACACTGCTCAAGCCCGGCCAGCGCCTGGTGTCGCGCGACGGCGACCTCTGGCGCTGGGACGGTTTCTCGGTCAACGCCAATGCGCCGACCGGCGCCGCCCGCCGGCTCGCCGGCAAGAACCGCCTCGCCGACATCGAAGCCGAATTGCAGGCGGTGCGCGGCGAGGTCGAAGGCAAGCAGCGCGCAGTGGCGCAGGCAGAGGCGGAAGCAGCAGCAGCCGCCGAGGCGGAGTCGGCCGCCCGCGGCCGCTGGCGCGACCTCCAGCACCAGGCCGACGCGGCGCGCGACAGCCACGCGCAAGCCGAGCGGGAGGCGAGCCGCAACGCGGCCCGGCTCTCGGCGCTCGCCGAGGCCGCGACGCGATTGGCGACGAGCCGCAATGAAGCGACCGCGGCGCGCGGCGAAGCCGAGCGCGCGCTCGCCGCGCTGGAGCCGGTGACCAAGGTCGAGGGGCAGCTTGCCGCCGTGCGCGGCGAGATCGAGGGCGACCGCGCCCGGCTCGCCGAGGTGCGCGCGGAGGCGCAGGCGCTGGCACGCGAGGCCGAGCTCTCCGCCCGCCGTCTGGCCGCCATCGCGACCGACCGCGAGGGCTGGAGCTCCCGCCACCAGGGCGCCGCCTCCCAGATCAAGACGCTCGAAGCACGCGTCGAAGAGGCCAAGAGCGAACGCGCCAGCCTCGAAGACGCCCCGCGCGCCTTCGCCGAGCAGCGCCAGGCGCTGATCAGCGAGATCGAGAACGCGGAAGCCGCCCGCCGCGCCGCCGCCGACCGGCTCGCCGAGGCCGAGAACAAGCTCGCCGACGCCGATCGCGACGCCCGCGCTGCCCTCGAAGCCATGGGCACGGCGCGCGAGGAATCGGCGCGCGCCGAGGAGCGCTTCGCGGGCGGCCAGCGCCGGCTCGCCGACGTCGCGCACGAGATCCAGGAGATGCTGGAAGTGCAGCCGGCGGAGGTGGCGAACCTCGCCGGCATCAATCCGGAGAAGCCGCTGCCCGAGGTGCCCGACGTCGAGGCCAATCTGGAGCGGCTGCGCCGCGACCGCGAGCGGCTCGGCGCCGTCAACCTGCGCGCCGAGGAGGAACTGCGCGAAGTCGAGGCCCAGCATACCTCGCTGACCACCGAGCGCGACGACCTGGTCGAGGCGATCAAGCGGCTGCGCCAGGGCATCCAGAACCTCAACCGCGAGGCGCGCGAGCGGCTGCTCGCCTCCTTCGAGGTGGTCAACAACCACTTCAAGCACCTGTTCACGCAGCTGTTCGGCGGCGGCACCGCCGAATTGCAGCTGATCGAGCATGAGGATCCGCTGGAGGCCGGGCTCGAGATCGTCGCCAAGCCGCCGGGCAAGAAGCCCGCCACGCTGTCGCTGCTCTCCGGCGGCGAGCAGGCGCTCACCGCGCTGGCGCTGATCTTCGCGGTGTTCCTCACCAATCCGGCGCCGATCTGCGTGCTGGACGAGGTCGACGCGCCGCTCGACGACCACAACATCGAGCGCTTCTGCGACCTGCTCGACGAGATGACGCGCTCGACCGACACCCGCTTCGTGATCATTACCCACAACCCGATCACGATGGCGCGGATGAACCGGCTCTACGGCGTCACCATGGCCGAGCGCGGGGTGTCGCAGCTCGTTTCGGTCGACCTCGAAGGCGCGGTGAAGCTGCGCGAGGCGGTGTAGTCGACGTTAGCTGCAGCCTATCGCCGCGCCACCTCACGGCGGCGGCGTTGACCGCCTCGGCCGCGGTTGCTAAAGGCCAGATTCAGCATGAAAAAAACCGCGCGCGTCCTCGTCACCGGCGGCAGTGGCATGGTCGGCCGGGCGCTCATCGAGCGCCTGCGCCGGGAGGGCTACCAGAATATCGTGGCGCCCTCCTCCGCCGAGCTCGACCTGCGCGACCAGGCCGCGGTCCACCGGTTCTTCGCCGACAACCGCTGCGACCGCGTGTTCCACCTGGCCGGCCATATCGGCGGCATCGGCGCCAGCATCACCTACCCGGTCGAATTCCTCTACGAGAACCTCATGATCGCGATGCACGTCATCCATGCGGCACGCATCGCCAAGGCCGGCAAGCTCCTGTTCCTGGGGAGCTCCTGCGTCTATCCGCGCGACTGCCCGCAGCCGATGACCGAGGACGACATTCTCACCGGCGCGTTCGAGCCCACCAACGAGGGCTACGCCATCGCCAAGATCGCCGGGATGAAGTTGTGCGAATACTCCAACCAGCAGTACGGCACCAACTTCCTCAATCTCATGCCGTGCAACCTCTACGGCCGCTTCGACCATTTCGAGCCGGAGCGCTCGCACGTGGTGTCGGCGCTGATCTACAAGTTCCACGAGGCGAAGCGAAAGCGCCTGCCGTCGGTCGAGGTCTGGGGCACCGGCGCGACCCGGCGCGAGCTCTTGTTCGTCGACGACCTCGCCGACGCCATGATCCATTTCATGGACCATGTCGAGGCCAAGGACATCGGCACCTTCGTCAATATCGGGCTCGGGCACGATATCGCAGTCCGTGACCTCGCGGCCTCGATCAAGGAGATCGTCGGCTATGCCGGCGAGATCGTGTTCGACGCATCGAAGCCCGACGGCATGCCGCGCAAGCTGATGGACGTCAGCCGCGCCGCCCGGCTGGGCTGGAAGGCGAAGATCGGCATTCCGGAAGGCCTGCGGCTGACCTACGATTGGTACCTCGAGAACGTCGCGGTGGAAATGGGGGTCGAGTGAGTGAGCGTCTGACGACAACGCTGCTGCTGCCAACTCTCAACGAAATCGAAGCCGCGCGGGTGGTCATTCCGCAACTGCGCAAGGAGTGGGTCGACGAGATCATCGTCGTCGACGGCGGCTCGACCGACGGGACCGTCGAGTACATGCGCAACGCCGGCCTGCGCGTCCATCTGCAGACCGTGCGCGGCTACGGCGAGGGCATGCTGGAGGCGATGCACCTCGCCAACGGCGACATCATCATCGAGTTCAACCCGGACGGAAACTGCATTCCCGACGACATCCCCCGCATCATCGCCAAGGTGCGCGAGGGCTACGACCTGGTGATCGGCTCGCGCTACCGCGACGGCGCCAAGAGCGACGACGACAATTGGCTGACCGCGCTGGGCAACTGGATGTTCACGCGGATCGTCAACGTCCTGTTCGGCACCCGCTACACCGACGTGCTGGTCGGATTTCGTGCCTATCGCCGCAGTGAAGCGTTGCGGCTCGGCTTCGACGCGCCCGGCCTGAGCTGGCCGTGCCAGAGCTCCACGCGCTTCGCCCGCGCCGGACTGCGGGTGACCGAGATTGCGGCCAACGAGCCCGCGCGCATCGGCGGCACCCGCAAGATGATGCCGTTTTGGACCGGGCTGCAAATCAGCCGGCTGATCCTGCGGGACTTTTTCACCTTCCGGCCGGACAAGACCGAAGCGATGTCGCAAGCCCGCCAGCCGCCACTATGAACAAGGTCAGCCAGCACGGGCCGTACAAGCTGCTGCAGCGCTGCAAGATCTGCGGCTCGCACGAGCTGACCGACGTCATCCACATTGCACCGCAGTTTCTTTCGCCGACATTCACGCGCAACAACGACGAGGAGGGCGAGCTCGCGAAAATTCGCGTGCCGCTGACCATGACGCTGTGCGATCGGGCGAGAAACCCCGCGGGCTGCGGGCTGCTGCAGCTGCGGGAGGAGGTGGAGGCCGATCTGCTCTACCGCCGCTATTTCTACCGCTCGGCGACCGGCGAGACCATGCGCAACGATTTGCGCGACGTGGTCGAGGACATCCGCGGCCGGCTCGAGCTAAAGCCGAACGACATCGTGGTCGACATCGGGGCGAACGACGCCACCACGCTGGCATTCTATCCGGAGCATTTGCGCCGCGTCGGATTCGAGCCGGCGCGCAACATCGACTGGTCGGGGGTGGATCGCAGCATCACCATCGTCAACGATTATTTCTCCGCCAAGCCGTTCGAGCAGCGATTTCCCGGCGCCAAGGCCAAGGCGGTCGGCTGCAACGCCATGTTCTACGACCTCTCCGACCCCAACAGTTTCGTCGCCGACGTGAAGGCGATCCTGGCGCCGGACGGAATCTGGTGCATCCAGCTCAGCTATCTGCCGCTGATGCTGACCAACATGAATTTCTACGACATCTGCCACGAGCATTTGTCGTACTATTCGCTCGACGCCCTGCGCAAGCTGATGGCGCGCAACGGCCTCGCCGTGTTCGACGCCTCCACCAACGGCGTCAACGGCGGCAGCCTGCGCGCCTTCGTGACCCACGCGGACCACGCCCGCGCCTTCAGCGCGGCGGGGACGGGCAACCTGGAGGCGCTGGCGAAGGCGGAGACCGCGCTCAAGCTCGACCAGGCGCAGACTTACCGCGACTATTTCCGCAAGATCCAGGACCTCGCCCACCGCGTCAACGCGTACCTCGACGCCGACATCCGCGCCGGCGGCAAGGTCTTCGGGCTGGGCGCCTCGACCAAGGGCAACGTGCTGCTGCAGTTCTTCGGCATCACCAAGGAGAAAATGCCCTATATCAGCGAGCGCAATCCCGACAAGGTCGGCCTGCGCACGCTGGGCACCGATTTCGAGCTGATCTCGGAACAGCGCGCGCGCGACCTTCGCCCGACCAGCATGCTGGTGCTGCCGTGGTACTTCAAGAAAGAGATCGTCGCGCGCGAGGAGGACTATCTCCGCGAGGGCGGCAAGCTGTTGTTCCCGATGCCCTACGCGCACGTGGTGAGCAAGGACGGCGAGGCCGCCCTCTGAGGTCGTCCCGGCGGCGCCGCGGATTGGAGACCAGTAGCCCCGAATGCGCATCCCGCTCAACAAGAACACCATCGGCGAGGCCGAGAAGGCGGCGGTGAACGCCGTGCTCGATTCCGGCCGGCTGACCATGGGCGAGCGCTGCCGGGCGTTCGAGCGGGCGTTCGCCGGCTACCTCGGCGTCGAGCACGCGGTGATGGTGAACTCGGGATCGTCGGCGAATCTGATCGCGCTGTTCGCGCTCGCCGACCCGCTGCTTCCGGCTGACGGCGCGCTGCCGCGCCGCATCGAGCGCGGCTCGGAGGTGATCGTGCCGGCGCTGACCTGGTCGACGACGATCTGGCCGGTGCTGCAGGCCGGCGCCAAGCCGGTGTTCGTGGACTGCGATCCCGGCACGCTGCAGGTGAAGCCGGAGACGATCGAGGCCGCCATCACGGACGCCACCTCCGCCATCGTCGTGGTCCACGTCCTGGGCGGCGCGGTCGACGTCGCCGGCGTGGCCGAGATCGCGCGCCGGCGGAACTTGTGGCTGTTCGAGGATACCTGCGAGTCGCTCGGCGTCGCGTGGGACGGCAAGGCGGTCGGCAGCTTCGGCCAGCTGGCGAGCTTCAGCTTCTACTTTTCGCACCATATCACGACGATCGAGGGCGGGATGGTGGTGACGAACGACGCACGACTGGCGGACTTGCTGCGGGCGCTGCGCGCGCACGGATGGGTGCGCGACCTGCAACAGGGCGCGGAAATCGCGGCCGGCCATCCGGATATCGATCCGCGCTTTCTGTTCGTCACCGCCGGCTTCAACGTGCGGCCGACCGAGCTCAATGCGGCGATCGGCCTCGAGCAGCTCAAGCGGCTCGAGGGCTTCAACGCCAGCCGCCGCGAGGTCGCGCGCCGCCTCGACGCCGGCCTCGCGCCGGTCGCGCAGGCCGGCCATTTGACGCTGATCAGGCATGATCCTCGCGTCACGCCGGCGCCGTTCGGCTACACGGTGCTGTGCCGCACGCAGGCGGCCCGCGACGGCTTGCGCGATCACCTCGAGGCCGCGGGCATCGAGACCCGGCCGGTCATCTGCGGCAACCTCGCCCGCCAGCCGGCGCTCGCCCACTACGACCACCGCGTCAGCGGCGAGCTTGCCGGCGCCGACCAGGTGATGGACCGCGGCCTCTATTGGGGCACGCATCCCGACATGAGCGGCGACGAGGTCGACTACGTCATCGCGACGGTGCGGGAATTTTTTCAGATGACGCGCGGGGCGGCCGCAGCCGATCACCGCAGCCTATCGTGATGACTTTGGGTTTTTCAACCGAATAGCCTTTCGTCCCACCACACCGGCTCGGCCAAGCTGGTTTCGATGGCGGCTGCATCGGCGTGCGCCGGGTTGATGACGACGTTGCGTTCGATGCGTGCAACGTAGCTCGGAACGAGCAGGATCGCCGACCGCTGCTCCTTCACCCACCGCGCGCCGAGTTCGCGCGAGACCCCCGGATCCAAGGCGTCCCAGCCCGGCAGCCGATCCTTGCTGACGACTTCGTAGCTCGTTACTTTCGGCACGGTGATGACGATGTAGTGCTGGCTTGGCGGCAATTCGCCGGCGCCCTGGGCCAGCTTTTCCAGCATCGCGGTCGAATAGTGCTCGCTCGCGTAGATGACCGGCGTGTTGTCGTCATTCCAGCGGCCCGGAAAAATCGTCGAGCCGCGGGCATCATAGATCGGAAACTCTCCGCGCGGATCACCGATGCGAAAGCAGACCAAAGTACGATCGAGCCGCTGCGGCACGGAGGCCTCGCTTACACGGCCGTTCCGTATTTGAGGCTGCCGAGGAGATTCTCGACCGCGCGCGCGCCGATGTCGGACTCGATCACGAGCTCGCGCGGGATACGGTTGCGAAGCAGAGGATGCGGCGCCGCAAGAAAGCGATGGGCCGCCTGCTCCGACTTCCACACATCGATCGCCAATGCCCACAACCGCGCGAGCCGGGCCAGCCGGTCGCTCTCTTCGGGACTGAGACGTCCCGCCCCGCGCTGACGGCGCGCCAGTGTCGCCTTGGGTACGATGCGGTAGCGAAAACCGGAGTCGTCGGGCGCGACCAAGTCGCACAGCAGATCGACCGCTTGGGCCGACAGGCCTTTGCCGACTTGCCGGGCAAGCTCGAGGGTGTCCACGGCTTGGCCTCGCTTGGGCTTCACCCCCAGCAGGGCCGCCAAGGAGCGGGCTTCGATCAGTCCCATCATGTGTTCCGGAGCAAAATGGTTCATCTCATCTGAGACTTAATATAGTCTCAACTGAGACGCGACGCAAGCGCCTCAATCGGCGGCGGCAAGCGGCCGGCACACGCTCTCCAGCGGCTTGCGCTCAGCGGCGACGGCGAAGCGCGCGGCGACCAGCGCCGCCGCGATCATCAGCACGGCGCCGAAGAGATAGCCGCCGAACACGCTCCAGCGCGAGCCGGTGTCGATCAGCAGCCCGAACAGCCAGGGGCCGCCGACGCCGCCGATGCCGGTGCCGACGGCGTAGAAGAAGGCGATCGCGAGCGCGCGGATCTCGAGCGGGAAGGTCTCGCTCACGGTCAGATAGGCCGAGCTCGCGGCCGCCGAGGCGAAGAAGAAGATCACCATCCAGGCCACGGTCTGGCCGGTCGCCGACAGGACGCCGATCGCGAACAGATAGCCGGAGCCGGCGAGCAGCACGCCGGAGAGCGCATAGGTCAAGGCGATCATCGGCCGGCGGCCGACGGTGTCGAACAGGCGGCCGAGCAGGAGCGGCCCGAGGAAATTGCCGGCCGCGAACGGCAGCAGGTACCAGCCGACGTGATCGGCGCGGATGCCGTAGAAGTCGGTGAGCACCAGCGCATAGGTGAAGAAGATCGCGTTGTAGAAGTACGCCTGCGCCGCCATCAGCGCCAGGCCCACGAGCGTGCGCCGGCGCTGGGCGTGGAACAACGTGTGGGCGACCTCGCGCAGCGGCGTGAAACGGCGCGCGGCGAGCCGCATGCGCGGGAGCTTGCCATCGGCGAAACGGTGGCCGCGGGCGAGGAACGCGGCATCGATCTGTGCCAGGATCGCCTGCGCCTCGTCGGCGCGGCCATGGGTCATCAGCCAGCGCGGCGATTCGGGGATCCAGAAGCGCATGAAGAAGATGACCAGGCCGAGCGCGGCGCCGATCAGGAAGGCGAGGCGCCAGCCCATGTCCGGGGCGAACAGCGCCGGGTCGAGCAGCACGATCGAGCCGGCGGCGCCGAGCGCGGCGCCGACCCAGAAGCTGCCGTTGATGACGAGATCGGTCCAGCCGCGATAGCGCGCCGGCACGAGCTCCTGGATGGTCGAGTTGATGGCGGTGTATTCGCCGCCGATGCCGGCGCCGGTGAGGAACCGGAACAGCATGAAGCTCCAGATGTCCCACGCCAGCGCGGTTGCGGCGGTGGCCACCAGATAGACCGCGAGCGTGATGAAGAACAGCCGCTTGCGCCCGAGCCGGTCGGTGAGCCAGCCGAAGAACAGCGCGCCCAGCACGGCGCCGGCGAGATAGGCGCTGCTGGCAAGCCCGACGTCGGCATTGGAGAACTGCAGCGCCGGGCTCTGCTTGAGCGCCGGGGATATCGCGCCCGCGAGCGTCACTTCGAGGCCGTCGAGGATCCAGGTGACGCCGAGCGCGACCACGACGAGCGTGTGAAAACGGCCCCAGGGCAGCCGGTCGAGCCGCGCCGGAACGTCGGTCTCGATGATCGCGGGTGCGGAGGATTCGGTGCGCGCTGCCGTCGCCAGAGCCATTGCCGCCTCATCGCATGCGCTCGGGCCGAGCGCGATGATTCAACGGCTTGCGCGGCGCTGTGTTCCCGCGTGTCAGCGCATTCAATCTCGTGTCCCGGGCGAGCGACGGCGAAGCCGGAGCGAAGACCCGGGACCCAGCGCAAGAAGCGCGAAGCGCCACATGGTGACGCGCTTCGCGCGTCAATTCTCTCCTGGGTCCCGGATCTTCGCTCGCTGTGCTCCCTCGTCCGGGACACGAGGCTTCAACTCATCTTCAGCTTGAACAACCGGATCGCGTTGTCGCGGCCGATCTTGATGCGATCGTTCTCGCTGATGCTGGCGGCATCGAACCAGATGGCGGCGTGGTCGATGTTCTCGAACGGCCAGTCGGTCGAGAACATGATGCGATCCGACCCGATCTCGAGCATGGCGTCGATCAGGGTCTGGTTACGGAAGTTGCCCGACGTGGTCAGGTGGAAATTGGCGTTGAAATAGTCGGCGATCTTCTTCTTCGCCGGATAGGTGTGGCGGCCTTCGATCCAGGCATTGCAGTGATCGACGCGCCACATGCTGAACGGCAATCCCTCGCCCATATGACCGAGGACGATCGCCAGGCGCGGATACTGGTCGAACAGGCCCGACCCCATCAGGCGCAGCGCATGCACGGCGGTCTCCTGGCCGAAGGCCCAGATCGGGCCGAGCAGCCAGTTGTGGCCCTCGTAAATCTTGGCGTCGCGCGGCAGCGGATTGCGCGGGTGCAGATAGAACGGCACGTCGAGCCGCTCGACCACCTGCCAGAACGCCCAGTACTGCTTGAGGTCGTAGTAGACGGTGGTGTCTTTGTCGCCGACCTGCGAGAAGCCGTTGACCAGCGCGCCCTTGAAGCCCAGCTCATTGACGCAACGCTCGAGCTCGCGCGCGGCGAGCTCGGGATCCTGCATCGGCAGCGCGGCGAGGCCCTGGAAGCGGTCGGGCCGCTTGCGCACCTGCTCGGCCAGATAATCGTTGGCGCGGCGGGCGAGCGCGTCGGCCTGCGCCGGGTCGGGGATCGCCTGCACCGCCGGCGCGTTGAGCGACAGCAGCATCAGCTCGATGCCATGCTCATCCATCAGCCGCAGCCGCCGGCCGTGCAGATCGAGCACGCGCTCGCGCACCTCCTGCCACGCGCGATCGGGAAAGAACCCCCTGGAATCGTTTACAGTCTCCTCGATGGCGAAATGCTCCTCGAGCGCGATCTTGCCTTGCATCTTGGTTCCTTTCCGCGGCCGCTTCCCTCGGGCCCCGCCACACCATAGAGTGCGCCCCGCCCGCCACAAACCTTCCCTTTTCGAGGAGCCGCGCATGTCGTCGACCGTCGTCACCTGGATCGTCATCGGCGCGATCGTCCTGCTCGTGCTGTGGATCATCATGATCTACAACGGTCTGGTGGCCATGCGGCAGCGGGTCAACCAAGCCTATGCCGACATCGACGTGCAGATGAAGCAGCGCCACGACCTCATCCCCAATCTGGTCGAGACCGTGAAGGGCTATGCCAGCCACGAGCGCGGCACGCTCGAGGCGGTGGTGCAGGCGCGCAACGCGGCGGTCGCCGCGGGCGCCGGCGGGGTCGCCGCGCAGGCGGCCGCCGAGAACGTGCTCAGCGGCGCGCTGCGGCAGCTGTTCGCGCTCAGCGAAGCGTATCCGGACCTCAAGGCCAACCAGAACTTCCAGCAGCTGCAGAGCGAGCTGTCCGACATCGAGAACAAGCTCGCCGCCGCGCGCCGCTTCTTCAACAACGCGGTGCAGGAGTACAACACCGGCATCCAGCAGTTCCCGGCGGTGCTGCTGGCGGGGTCGCTCGGATTCGCCCCGAAGGAGTTCTTCGACGTGGGCGTCGAGGAGCGCAAGGTGATCGGCCAGGCGCCGCAGGTGAAGTTCTGATGCTCGTCCGCGTCCCGGGCGAGCGACGGCGAAGCCGGAGCGAAGACCCGGGACCCAGGAGAGAATCGACGCGCGGAGCGCGTCACAATATGGCGCTTCGCGATTCTTGCGCTGGGTCCCGGGTCTCCATCCGCTCGGCGCAGAGCGCCTCGCTCCTGTCGCCCGGGACACGATAGGCGAGGCGTTTGCATGGCCGCCTACGGGCTCTACACGCACATCCAGTCGAACAAGCGCCGTTCGATCGCGCTGCTGATCGGGCTGTTCGTGCTGGTCTATGTGATGACCTATGCGGGCGCCCTGGTGGCAGAGGCGTTCATGGGCGACGCGTCGCTCGATTATCTTCTGCGCGCGGCGTTGCGCGATTTCATCTACGCGCTCCCGTTCGTGACCGTCGGCGCCGCGCTCTGGATCCTCATCGCCTACAAGTTCCACCAGTCGATGATCGACGCGCTGACCGGCGGCCGCGAGGTGACACGGCAGGAGGAGCCGCGGCTCTACAACCTGCTCGAAAACCTCTGCATCTCGCGCGGCATCACCATGCCGAAGCTCAAGGTGATGGAGGACGACGCGCTCAACGCCTTCGCCACCGGGCTCAACGACAAGCAATACTCGATCACGGTGACCTCGGGGCTGCTGCGGCGGCTCGACGACGCCGAGCTCGAAGCCGTGCTCGCCCACGAGCTCACTCATATCCGCAACGGCGACGTGCGCATGCTGGTGATCGCCGTGATCATCGCCGGCGTGGTCTCGTTCTTCGCCGAGCTGGTGTTCCGGCTGATGTTCCAGGGCGGCTTCCGCTGGCGCAGCGGCAGCAGCGGCGGCGACCGCAAGGGCTCGGGCGGCGCCGCGATCGCGATCATCATCGCGGTGGCGATGATCGCGATTGCGTGGCTGCTGTCGATCGTCATCCGCTTCGCGCTGTCGCGCAAGCGCGAATATCTCGCCGACGCGGGCTCGGTCGAGCTGACCAAGAACCCGGACTCCATGATCACGGCGCTGCGCAAGATCGAGGGCCGCGGCGAGCTCGAAGGCGCGACGTCCGCGGTGATGGAGATGTGCGTCGACAATCCGCGCTCGGGTTTCGCCGACCTGTTCGCCACCCACCCGCCGATCGAGCGCCGCATCGACGCGATCGTGAAATTCGCCGGCGGCCGCGACCCCGGTCCGCTGGCATTGCCAGAGCCCGAGGAGCCGGCGGACGCGGGCGCGGACGAGAGCATGGGCCAGCCGGCGCCGGCCGGGCCATGGGGCGGCTCGGGTGAGCCGCCCACCAGCGGCGACAAGCCGTTCCTGCCGCCGCGGCCGCCGGTCGAGCTTGGCGATTCCTCGCCGGGCGCAAGCGAGCCCGGGCCATGGGGACCGCATCGCAAGAACTGAGCGACATCGCTCCACGGCAGCGGGCCCGCAACCGCTCCGGCATCGGGGCGCAGCCTTGTGAATTGATGTGCAGAACTCCCCCTCGCGGGAGGTAGCATTATGTGCATCGCGCCGCCGTTCTGGCATGATTCTACCTAAGCCTCGGCCCGGTCCGAGGCCTGATTCGGGGGGACAGCCCTATGGCCAAGCCAGCCGTCATCATCGTGGGAGCGGACAAGGGCGGGGTCGGCAAGACCACGGTCGCGCGCACCCTGCTCGACTATTTCACCGCCCACCAGATCGCCACTCGCGCCTTCGACACCGAGACGCCGCGCGGCACGCTCAAGCGCTTCCATCCCAACCTGACCGACGTCGTCGACATGACGCTGATCGCCGACCAGATGAAGGTCTTCGACACGCTCAGCTCCGCCGACGCATCGGTGACGCTGATCGACGTGCGCGCGGGCCTGATGTTGCCCACGCTCAAGGCGCTGCGCGACATCGGCTTCATCGAAGCGGCGAAGAAGGGTCAGATCACCTTCGCGGTGTTCCACATTCTCGGGCCGACGATCGCGTCGCTCGACGAGATCGCGGACACCGCCGCGTATCTCGGCTACGCCAAGTATTTCATGGTGAAGAATTACATCAACAGCACGCACTTCTTCGAGTGGGACGAGGCGACCCATTCGTCCTATTTCAAGAGCATCAAGGACGCGGTCGAGGTCACCATTCCCAAGCTCAACGAGATGGCGACCGAACAGGTCGAGCTGGCGTCGGTGCCGTTCATCACCTTCATCGCCAACAAGAAGCAAAGCGGCGAGCCTGCCTCCTATTCGTTCGTGCTGCGGGGCTATGTCCGCCATTGGCTCGGCAATGTGTGGGCCGAGTACGACCGCATCGCTCTCACCGAGCTGATAGCGCAGCGGCCGCTGACCGCCCCAACCCAGAAGGTGCAGGCCGCGCGATAGCTTAGGCGAAGCGATCACGGTCGCGCGCCGGGCAGCACGCGTGGCGGCGCCCACGCGTTCGATCAAGCGCCGGACGGGAGGCCTGGGGGACGCGAGCGCACCGTGCCGAGGACCGACAGCCACCGCAGGTTAGCGACCCGCGAGGAGATACCGGGGGCCTCGGCTGCGCCGAAGACGACGGCGCGGCGACGCACGCCGGTCTTCATCGTCGCCTCCCCGCGACCGCAGGTCGGAAAGACCTTCCTGGCGCGACTGCTCACCGACTTCCTTCGCCTGGACGGCGGCCAGGCGGTGGCGTTCGATCTCAATCCGACCGGGGACGCGCCGGGAGACCGCGGCCTGGCGGCCGGCACCGACCTCACCGACGTCAGGCGCCAGATGGCGCTGTTCGATTGTCTGATCGTCGAGGACGGCATCGCCAAGGTCATCGATCTCGGGCACGGCTCGTTCGCGCAGTTCTTCAGGGTCGTCGAGGATATCGGCTTCATCGACGAGGCCTGTCGGCGCGCGATCGAGCCGGTGATCCTGTTCGCGGCCGATCCGCACCCGGTCTCGTTCAAGGCCTTTGCCGACCTGCAGCGGCGCTTTCCCAGGGCCGTGGCGGTGCCGGTATTCAACGAGACGATCGTGAAAGGGCAGAAGCTGCGCGAGCAATTCCGGTCCGCGCGCGCCGCCGCGGTGCCGCTGCAGATCCCGCTGCTGCTGCCGATCCTCAAGGCGCACGCGGACAAGTCGTGGCATTCCTTTGCCGATTTCCATGCCGGAATGCCGGAAGGGGTCCCGCGCGGGCTCGCCGTCGAGCTGCATGCCTGGACCAGGCGCACCTTCCTCGAGTTCCGCGAGCTCGAACTGCGTTTGCTGCTCGAAAAGCTGCGCGCGTCACTCGGTCCGGGGGTGCGGCTGTAGCACGGGCACGGCTCGCCCGCGCTCCGGGACATGCGCTAATGCCCCTCGAACGAGACCAGCGTGCGCACCGGCACGTCGAGCTTGCGCAGCTTGCCGGCGCCGCCGAGGTCGGGCAGGTCGATGATGAAGCAGGCGGCGAGCACCTGCGCGCCAAGCTGGCGCAGCAGCTTGACCGCGCCCTCGGCGGTGCCGCCGGTGGCGATCAGGTCGTCCACCAGGATGACGCGGTCGCCCTTCTCCACCGCGTCCTCGTGCATCTCCATCTCGTCGAGCCCGTACTCCAGCGAATAGGCGATCGAGACCCGCTTGTGCGGCAGCTTGCCTTTCTTGCGGATCGGCACGAAGCCGGCTGAGACCTGATGCGCCACCGCGCCGCCCAGGATGAAGCCGCGCGCCTCGATGCCGGCGACCTTGTCGATCTTGGCGCCGGCCCAGGGGTGCACCAATTCGTCGACCGCGCGGCGGAAGGCGCGCGCATTGCCAAGCAGCGTGGTGATGTCGCGAAACATGATCCCGGGCTTGGGATAGTCCGGGATGGTGCGGATCGATTCCTTGAGATCGTGCTCGAATTGCATGCTGACCATGAGGTTCTCGCGTAGAAGGTGGCCGGAACGCTTGCGGCAGGCCCCACTCTGGCGAACCATGGGGCCGCGCGCAACGGGATAGGGCCAGTGGAGCAGCCGACAACATCGCAGGCGCCGATCGTGCCGATCATCGGCGGCGGGCCAGCCGGCATGTCCTGCGCGCTGTGGCTGCACAACTATGGCTTCCGCCCGTGCATCGTCGAGCAGGAGGGCGAGCTCGGCGGCATGGCCCGGCTCAGTCCCTACCCCAACGACTGGCTGCTCGGCCGGCCGGGCGCGACCGCACGCGAGAACGCGGAGGAGTTCGTTCGCCATATCCGGCAGGCGGCGGTCGAGACCTGGCTCGGCGGCAGGCCAGAGCACATCCGGTGCGAGGACGGTGGCGGGTTTGCGCTCGACGTCGCGTTCTCCGACGGGCGCCCGCCGCAGTCGCTGGCCTGCCCGGCCGTCGTGATCGCGACCGGAACGCGATTTCGCGGGGAGGAATGGCTCGATGAGGTCGCGAACGCGCGCCGTCTGGCGGCGGCCGGCCGCGTGCACCTCGGCCCGAGCTATGTCGGCGAGCCGGGCGCCGACCTCGGAACGCATGTCGCGGTGGTCGGCGGCGGCGACAACGCCTTCGACGTCGCGCGCGTGCTGGTCGAGAAGGGCGTCAAGGCAACCGTCGTCATGCGCGCGCAAGCGCCGCGCGCGCAGCCGCTGCTGGTCGCGCGGCTGCGGCAGCACGAGTCGTCGGGAAAGGCGGACGTTCTGGCCGGGCGATCGATCGAAGCGATCGACGACGCCGGCAGGCGCCTGCGGGTCCGGCTCGTGGGCGGCGGCGAGCTCGAGGTCGACCATATGGTCGTGTTGTTCGGCTATCGGCCAAACACCGACGCGCCGTGGCTCGCCGGGCTTGCGCTCGACAAGGACGCCGACGGCTACCTCATCGTCGACCGCGACATGGAGACGTCGTGCCGGGGCATATTCGCGATCGGCGACATCAGCCAGCCCGCGCATCCCTGCATCGCCACCGCGATCGCGAGCGGAACGATGGCGGCGCGGACGATTCAGCGCCGGCTCTCGGCCAGATAGCTCTCGTCGACGAAGCGGGCCGGCTCGAACGGCGTCTCGCGCGCCAGCGCGCCGGCCTGCTGCATGATGCCGAACACGCGCCGCAGGCTCGCATCCGCCAGCGACAGATCGCGCGACATGATGTCCATGCTCTGGGTGTCCTCGAGCGCGCGGCGGGCGAAGGCCGGGCTGGTGCGCAGCTCCTTGGCGCCGAGCTCGGCCGATTCGTCGGGGTGGGCGAACATGTAGTCGGTGCCGCGGCGCATCGCCTTGAGGAAGCCGACCAGCGCCGGCCGGTTGGCGCGCGCCCAGCCCTCGTCGGCCATGACCGAGACGAACTGGTAGTCGGGGACGAGCTTGGCCATCGCGCCGAGATTGCTGAAGCCCGCCGCCTCGGCTTCGTAGCTCAGCGGATAGGGCTGCAGGCCCATGTCGATCTTGCGCTCCTTGAGCAGCCGCTGGCGGGTGGGCGAGCCGCCGACCGCCTCCACCTTGACGTCGTCGAGCTTGAAGCCGCCGGCCTTGGCGATGTCGGCGATGAAGAACGTGGTGCCCTCGTGCATCGACACCACGCCGATGGTCTTGCCCTTGAGATCGGCCAGCGTCTTGATCTCGGGCTGCGCGATGATGAAATGCGGCGGCCGCTTGGCGATGCCGGCGACGATCTTGAGCTTGCCGCCCTTGTAGGATTCAGCGATGACGCTTTCGATCGACGCGATGCCGATCTGGTGGGTGCCGGCGCGCAGGTCATGAAAGATCTTGTCCGACCCGTCGTAGACCTCGAACTTCACGTCGAGCCCTTCCTGCTTGAAGAAGCCCTGTTTCTCGGCGGTCCAGGCCGGCAGATAGAAGATGGTGCGCGAGACCACCGGCACCCGCAGCGTGGTCTGCGCCTGCGCGATGGATGGCGCGAGCAAAACTGCGAGCATGGCCGCGGTCGCGAACCGGTGTGACGATGTGACTGGCGGCATCTGGCACCTCTTCGTTGGCAGGCGGATCAGCGGGATGCCGCCCTTTGTTCTTGACCTCGCCGGTGTAGCCTCGAAGCGCTTGCGCAGCCCGGCGAGACGCGCCGGCATGAGGCCGCCCCCATCCTTCGAGACGCATCCATGCAAGTCAATCGACTTGTATGGATGCTCCTCAGCGTGAGTGCGGGAGGAAGCGTCAGCGCTTTGCTTTGAGCACCCTCCCCGCCACCGCGTCGAGCTTCTTGATGAGCTTCTTGTCGCGCGCCTCGGGCGCAGTGATCAGGGCGGTGTCGAGCGCGCGGTCGGAGCCGATCGGACAGGGCTCGTGCTCGCGCGGAAAATCCTTGGCGAGGCGGGCCACCAGCCGTTGCGCCTTGTCGGCGTTGGCGGTCAGCACCTTGATGATGTCCTGCACCGTCACCGCGTCATGGTCGGGATGCCAGCAGTCGAAGTCGGTGACCATGGCGACGGTGGCGTAGCAGAGCTCGGCCTCGCGCGCGAGCTTGGCCTCCGGCAGGTTGGTCATGCCGATCACGGAGTAGCCGAGCCCCTTGTAGGTCATGCTCTCGGCGTAGGTGGAGAACTGCGGCCCTTCGATGCAGACATAGCTACCGCCGCGCACGAGCCCGATGCCTTCGGCGCCGCCGGCGGCGGCGATGCGCTCCGCCAGGCGCGGCGCGACCGGGTGCGCCATCGAGACGTGCGCGACGCAGCCCGTGCCGAAGAACGAGCTTTGCCGATTGAACGTGCGGTCAATGAACTGGTCGACGAGGACGAAGGTGCCAGGAGGCAGCTCCTGCCTGAACGAGCCGCAAGCCGAAAGCGAGACGAGATCAGTGACGCCCGCACGCTTGAGCACGTCGATATTGGCGCGATAGTTGATGTCCGACGGCGAAAGGCGATGCCCCTGGTCGTGACGGGCGAGAAACACCACCGCCGTTCCCGCGATCTCTCCGACGCGCAGCGCTGCCGACGGCTCGCCCCATGGACTCTTGATT
>JBEVIH010000322.1:0-30029 GCA_040510815.1 Xanthobacteraceae bacterium
ACCGGCAGGGCGGTCGAACGATCCTATTTGGTCGTTCGTCCGCCGTCCGTCCCAGCGTGGGAGAGGCACATGCTCGAGGAATTCAAGAAATTCGCGATGCGCGGCAACGTCACCGACCTGGCGATCGGCGTGATCATCGGTGCGGCCTTTGGCGCGATCGTCAATTCACTGGTCGCCGATGTCCTGATGCCGATGATCGGTGCGGTGACCGGCGGGCTCGACTTTTCCAACCACTTCGTTCGGCTCTCGTCGAAGGTGACGGCGGATTCGCTGGTCGAAGCCAAGAAGCAGGGCGCGGTTCTGGCGTGGGGCAATTTTCTCACCCTGGTAATCAATTTCATCATCATCGCGTGGGTGCTGTTCCTGGTCGTCAAGCTGATGAACCGGGCGATGCAGGCGGAGGCCGCCAAGGCGCCGCCGCTCACCAAGCAGGAGCAACTGCTCACCGAGATACGCGACTTGTTGAAGGCCGAAGGCAAATAGCCGCGACATGCAATCGCAGACGAGTCAAAGCTTTCGGGAGTAAAGGCGCGACGCCCCGCAAGCATGGAACTTTTTCAACACCCGCGCATTTCTAACACTACATGAAATATTCCGGCACCCATTCACCGGTGCTGCGGGCGTACTTTCGCTAATCGTCCTCGTCGCAGCACTTCTTGTCGGATACCGCACAGACAGCTTCCATGCCGGTGGCATACCTTTCGCCGGAACGGACGGGCGCGTCGTCGGAGCGTGTCCGGTTGTGCGGCCCCGGCTCTGAACGGTCGGAAAGGGGCTGCGGTGCAATTGGATCGCTCCCATATGGGCCGGCGAAATCTGCTTTTGGCGGGCTTGCCCGCCAAAGACCTGACGCTGCTCACGCCGCATCTGAAGGACGTCGCCCTCGAGCAGGGGATGATCCTGCAGGAGCAAGGCGAGCGCATCGACCAGGTCTATTTTCCGCACGACGGGATCGTCTCGCTGCTCGCCGTGATGCGGCAGGGTAACGCGATCGAAATCGCAACGATCGGTTACGAGGGCGCGGTCGGCTCGTTGTCGGGATTTGGCCCGCGCCGTTCCCAAACGCGTGCCGTCGTTCAGGTGGCGGGAGCCGCCTCGCGCATCGCGGCGGCGCGCTTTCGCAAGGCCGCCCAGGACAGCGAAGCCGTTTGCCACATCGTCGTGCGCTACGGCGAGATGCTGCTGATGCAGGTGCAGCAGACCGCCGCCTGCAACGCCCTGCACGATGTCGAGGCGCGGCTGAGCCGCTGGCTGCTGCAGGCGCGCGATCGGCTCGAAAGCAACACCATCGGGCTCACCCACGAATTCCTCTCGCAGATGCTGGGCGTGCGCCGCACCACGGTGACGGTGGTCGCCCATATGCTGCAGCAGGCCGGCCTCATCCGCTATCACCGCGGGAAGATCGAGATCGTCGACCGGCGCGGGCTCGAGGCGCGAGCCTGCGAATGCTACGAGGCCATCCGCCGGCAGATGGACCAAGTCGCGCCGGTGGCGAGGGGCTAGCCGCGCGCTTCCCCAGCCTCGCCTTCCATCATACAATCCCATCTTGACAAAATATTCCTATCCTATAATAGGAATTATCCCCGCTCGGGTGACGGGCGTTTCTCGAGACGGTCCTTGAAGCGGAGCGGGGAGTGGCGTTCCGCGGCGGCGGCTTGTAACCGCCGGCTCGGAAGGCTCGGGACCCCGCCCGCCAGGCACTAGGACCTGCGCTGCGAGGAGCTCGCTGAACGCATCTCCGGAGGCAATGCCGGAGACGGAAGCGCGGCCCCCAGCCCAAAATCGCCACGGTGGAGCGCCGAGAGGCGAGCGTCCCATCGCAAAGGGACGCCCCACGCCTCCAACGGCGTGGTTGGTCGCGCTTCGCAGGCGCGACCCGGTTTGGCGCCGTCTCGGCGCTCCGCTCCCCGTTTGGGGAGAAGGGAAAGAGAGAAACGCGGCGCCCGCGCGCGAGATTCAGCGGACAGGCGAAGCGTTGGCTAGGATTGGCTAACGGCTGTTTGACATCGTGAGACGCGAGCGGGCCGCACCCGGTTGCGGCCGTTGCGCCCTTCTTGTAGGGCACGGGAGCATTCGCGAGGCGGAGCGCGTGACGGACATGGCGGCGAAATCGGACAGCAAGACCCGTGTCGTCGCCCACAATCGAAAGGCGCGCTTCAACTATGAGATTGGCGAGACCTTCGAGGCCGGACTGGCGCTCACCGGCACCGAGGTGAAGTCGTTGCGGCAGGGCAAGGCGACGATTGCGGAGTCCTATGCCGATGCCCGCGGCGGGGAGATCTGGCTCGTCAACGCCAATATCCCGGAATATCTGCAGGGCGGCCGTTTCAACCACGCGCCCAAGCGCGCCCGCAAGCTGTTGCTGCACCGCCGCCAGATCCACAAGCTCGCGGGTGCGGTCGAGCGCGAGGGCATGACGCTGGTGCCGCTCAAGCTCTATTTCAACGACAAGGGCCGCGCCAAGATCGAGCTGGCCCTCGCCCGCGGCAAGAAGCTGCATGACAAGCGCGAGACCGAGAAGAAGCGCAGCTGGGAGCGCGAGCGCGGACGCCTGCTGCGGGCGAAGGGCTAGCGACCTGCTCCGATCGGCGCCCCGCATCGGGCGAAGCCTCACGAAGTCGTGAATGCCCGCCGCGGGTAATCGTCTCGCGCGCCTGCATCCGGCGCATGCCGCCCTCGTAGCTGCTCCCGTGCGTCGCGGGCGCCCGCCGGGGTCGTCCCCGACATATCGACCATCATGAAGGGAGCGACTTCCATGTTCAGGCAGATGAAACTACTCACGCTGGCCGGCGCGCTCGCCGCATCGGCTTTGGTCACCACCGGCGCCGAGGCTGCCGGCTGGATCGTCGGGCTGGTCGACGGCAAGTCGATCGTGACCATCGATCCGGCGACGCGCAAGGTTGCGTCCAAGGCCGACATCAAGGGCGCCGGAATGATCATCGGCATCGACGTGCGTCCGGCCGACGGCATGCTCTACGGCGTCGCCAACGACGGCTCGATCGTCACCATCGACCCGAAGACCGGCCAGGCCACCCCCAAGAGCAAGCTGTCCGAGATGCTCAAGGGCGGTGTCGTCGCCACTATCGACTTCAACCCGGCCGCCGATCGGCTGCGCGTCATGGGTTCGGACGGGACCAGCCTGCGCGTCAACGTCGACGACGGCAAGGTCACGGTGGACGGCTCGCACAAGTACAAGGAAGGCGACGTCAATGCGGGCAAGACCCCGAAGGTCGTGGCCGGCGCCTACAGCAATTCGTGGAAGGGCACCAAGGCGACCACGCTCTACAACATCGACGCCGCGACCGGCGCGCTGGTGACCCAGGCCCCGCCGAATGACGGCGTGCTCAACACGATCGGCTCGCTCGGCATGCCGGTCAACGGCCCGGTCGCCTTCAACATCGTCGCGCTCGGCGAAGACCGCAACGACGGCTGGCTGGTGGCGGGCGGTGCGCTCTACTCGGTCGATCTCAAGACCGGCAAGGCCACCATGGCCGGCAAGATCCAAGGCCTGTCGGGCACGCTGACCGATATCGCCTGGATCGACTGAGGCAAGCGCCACATCTGTACGTGCGTGTGGACCGGCCGGCCCGCGGGCAACTTGCGGGCCGGTCGGCATTTGGTTGGGCGCGTCGCGATTGACGACCGGCCGACGTTCGGGCAGGGGGTTTGCGGTCAGCGCGGGAACGCCCATGGCTCTGCCGGTCACCTTCGATCACTGCGTCGTCCATGTCTCCGATTGGGAGCGTTCGAACGCCTTCTATCGCGACGTGCTCGGCGCCGAGCTGGTCGAGCGGCCGAAGGGGTGGGCCTACCGCTTCGGATCGGCGCAGCTCAATCTGCACGGGCCGGGCTTCAACCCGGCCGAGGTGGCGCGGCTGCCAGTCCAGCCCGGCAATAGCGATCTTTGTTTCGAATGGAACGGGCCGATCGCCGATGCCATCGCCCATCTCGGGCGCTGCGGCGTGCCGATCCATGCTGGGCCGATGCAGCGCTTCGGCGCCAAGGGAACGGGCACCAGCGTCTATTTCCGCGACCCCGATGGCTCGCTGCTCGAATTCATTTCCTATCAGCACAAAGGCGGAGACCGCTCATGAGCACCGCGCACGATCCCACCATCCTGCCTGCCGGAATCCCGGTGCCGCAGGACGACGGCGCCGCGCGCCACCTTGCCGGCCTCAAGCTGCCGTCGGTGCCGCTTGCGGCAACGAACGGCTCGCAGGTCGATCTGTCGAAGCTCGCCGGGCGCACGCTAGTCTACATCTATCCGCGCACCGGCGTGCCCGGACAGCAGCCGCCGGACGGCTGGGACCAGATCCCGGGCGCGCGCGGCTGCACGCCGCAGTCGTGCTCGTTCCGTGATCATTTCGCCGAGCTCAAGCGGCTCGGTGTCGCCCACTTGTTCGGCCTCTCGACGCAGGATACCGGCTACCAGCGCGAGGCGGTCGAGCGCCTGCACCTGCCGTTCCCGGTGCTGTCGGATGCCGAGTTCAAGCTCACCCGCGCCATCAAGCTGCCGACCTTCACGGCCGCCGGCATGACCTTGCTCAAGCGCATGGCGCTGGTGATCGACGACGGCGTCGTCGCCAAGGTGTTCTATCCGGTGTTTCCGCCGGACAAGAATGCCGCGGAGGTCGTCGCCTGGCTTCAGGCCTCGAGATAGCGGCGCACCTCGGCGAACACCTTGCGGAACATTTCCGGCGTCAGCACGCCGGTATTCGTGTTCAGGCGCGAGCAGTGGTAGCTGCAGAACAGCTGCAGCTTGCCGATCGCGTGCGACCCGCCGTGGCCGAAAGCGGCGGCCTTGAGCGGGTGGTCGAGCGCCGCCAGCACGCTGTCATGGGCGATGCGGCCGAGCGTCACCACCGCGCGCAGCCGGCGCATCTCGGCGATGGTGGGCTTGAGGAAGGCGCGGCAGGTCGCGATCTCGGCGCCGGTCGGCTTGTTCTGCGGCGGCACGCAGCGCACCGCGTTGGTGATGCGGGCGTCGATCAGCTCGAGCCCGTCCTCGGGATGGGCTTCGTACTTGCCGCGGGCGAAGCCGTAACGCGCCAACGTGTCGTAAAGGAGCGCGCCGGCATAGTCGCCGGTGAACGGGCGGCCGGTGCGGTTGGCGCCTTGCAGGCCGGGCGCCAAGCCGACGATCAGAAGCCGTGCGGTGAGGGGGCCGAAGGAGGGGACGGGCGCATTGAACCAGGTGGACTCTTGGCGGCGCCACTGGTCGCGGAATGCTTTGAGACGCGGGCAGCGCGGGCAGTTCCGGCCGGGCTTGCCGGACTCCCCGGTCATGGGCTGCGGTTCAATCGTCGAAATCGTCATCGTCGTCGGCAGCGGCGCCGGCGCCCGCGCGTTGCGGGGCGGCGGACCGCTGCAGGAATTGCGGCGTATGGCGCTCGCGCGGCTCGCGCGCCTCGCGGGCGGCGCGCTCGGCCGGATCGCGGCCGATCTTGGGCTGCAGCTCGACGATGTCGAGGAAGACGTCGGCCTGGCGGCGCAACTCGTCGGCCACCATGGGTGGCTGCGTCGAGATGGTGGAGATCACCGTCACGCGCACGCCCCGGCGCTGCATCGCCTCGACGAGCGAGCGGAAATCGCCGTCGCCCGAGAACAAAACCATGTGATCGATGTGCTCGGCGATCTCCATGGCATCGACGGCAAGCTCGATATCCATGTTGCCTTTGACCTTGCGCCGGCCGGTCTGATCGACGAATTCCTTGGTCGCCTTGGTGACCACGCTGTAGCCGTTGTAGTCGAGCCAGTCGATCAACGGCCTGATCGATGAATATTCCTGATCCTCGATCACCGCGGTGTAATAGAACGCGCGCATGAGATAGCCGCGCGTATGGAACTCGCGGAGCAATCGCTTGTAGTCGATATCGAAACCCAGGGCTTTGGCGGTCGCGTAGAGATTGGCGCCGTCAATGAAGAGAGCGACTTTTTCTTGTTGGGGTTGCATGAGCCTTCTCGTCTAGAGTTATTTGAGTTATCGCAACTTCGAATTCAGCCCCGGCCCGCGCGGATGCCGCACAATGGTACCGGCTCATCTGAGGGAACTGTGAAGCGCGTGCCGTTGAATGAATGGCGACGCTCGCCGCTGCCAATCGTATAATTGTATGGGCCGCAACGCGGTTCCCACGCTCTGCCTAACAGAGGTCCGCGGCTGCGCCAAGCAGATTTTGCCGCTGCAAATTCTCTTGCACTTTGCCAGCGGGGTGGCTACCTAACGCCCGTATTTTCACGAAACGTTCCATTTGCAGGAGCACCTATGGCCCGCGTCACCGTTGAAGACTGTATCGACAAGGTTGAGAACCGCTTCGATCTCGTGCTTCTGGCGAGCCATCGCGCCCGCATGATCTCGTCCGGCTCGCAGATCACGGTCGATCGCGACAACGACAAGAACCCGGTGGTGGCGTTGCGCGAGATCGCCGAGAAGACGATATCGCCCGACGACCTGAAGGAAGAGCTGGTGCATTCGCTGCAGAAGTACGTGGAGGTCGACGAGCCGGAGCCGGAGGCGGTTCCGCTGATCAGCGCCGCCGGCGGCACGGTCGATGCCGACGACACCGAGGTCGCACCCGAGCGCATGACCGAGGAAGAGCTGCTCAAGGGTCTCGAAGGGCTCACGCCGCCCGAGGAGCAGCCGGAAGAAGAGGAATAGGCCGCCGATCCTGGCGCGCTATGGTTAAGGCGGCCCGGCCAGTCCGGGCCGTTGCATTTTGCAGAACCGAAGCGAGTGCCTTGTAGCCGTTAAGAAACGTCATGATATCCTGGGGATGCAACACCGGCCGATCATCCGCGCCGGTGCAGGATCAGAGATGGCGCGCTCCTCCACCGACCTGCCGCGCATGCAGAACCAGTCCCGGGTTCGGGCGCCGCTTGAGCGCAGTCTCAATATCGTTTCGCAAGCCATTGATAAAACGGTCAAATCCAAGGAGCCTTCGAAGCCGCCGATGATGCGGCAATACGACCTGATCGAGCGCGTGCGGCGCTACAATCCGGCCACCAGCGAGGCGCTGCTCAATCGCGCCTACGTCTACGCCATGAAGGCCCACGGCGAGCAGAAACGCGCCTCCGGCGACCCGTACTTCTCGCATCCGCTCGAGGTCGCGGCGATCTTGACCGATCTCAAGCTCGACGATGCGACCATCGCGGCCGCCCTGCTGCACGACACGATCGAGGACACCGCCGCGACCCGCAGCGAAATCGACCAGATGTTCGGGCCGGACATCGGCGCGCTGGTCGAGGGCCTCACCAAGCTCAAGAAGCTCGACCTCGTCACCAAGGAGGCAAAGCAGGCCGAGAACCTGCGTAAGCTCTTGCTGGCGATCGCCGACGACGTGCGGGTGCTGCTGGTCAAGCTGGCCGACCGGCTGCACAACATGCGCACGCTCGCGCACATGCCGCCCGAGACGCGGCGGCGTGCCGCCGAGGAGACCCTCGACATCTATGCCCCGCTCGCCGGCCGCATGGGCATGCACGAGATGCGCGAGGAGCTGGAGGACTTGGCGTTTCGCGAGCTCAACCCCGACGCCTACCAGGTGGTCAACGAACGCCTCGAAGCGCTGGAAGCGAGGAATCGCGGGCTGGTCACCGAGATCGAGCAGCAGCTCGCCAAGAAGCTCGCCGACCGCGGCATCGCCGCCGAGGTGACCGGTCGGCGCAAACGCGCCTATTCGATCTGGCGCAAGATGGAGCGAAAATCGGTCGGCTTCGAGCAGCTCTCCGACATTTTCGGCTTCCGCGTGGTCGTGAAGACGCTCGCCGAGTGCTACCAGGCGCTCGGCATCGTGCACACGACCTGGCCGGTCGTGCCGGGCCGCTTCAAGGACTACATCTCGACGCCCAAGCAGAACGACTACTGCTCGATTCACTCGACCGTGATCGGCCCGAGCCAGCAGCGCGTCGAGCTGCAGATCCGCACGCGCGACATGCACGAGATCGCCGAATACGGCATCGCCGCGCACGCGCTCTACAAGGACGGTGCCGGCTCGCCCACCGAGATGCTCTCGCGCGAGTCGAGCGCCTATGCGTGGCTGCGCCGCACCATCGAGCTGCTCGCGGAGGGCTCCAATCCGGAGGAGTTCCTCGAGCATACCAAGCTCGAGCTGTTCCACGATCAGGTGTTCTGCTTCACGCCCAAGGGCAAGCTGATCGCGCTGCCGCGTCGGGCGAACGCCATCGATTTCGCCTATACGGTGCACACCGACGTCGGCAACACGGCGGTCGGCTGCAAGATCAACGGCAAGATCTCGCCGCTCGTCTCCGTGCTCGAGAACGGCGACGAGGTCGAGATCATCACCTCGAAGGCGCAGAAGGCGCCGCCGGCGGCGTGGGAGTCGCTGGTGACGACCGGCAAGGCGCGCGCCGCCATCCGTCGCGCCACCCGCGCTGCGGTGCGCAACCAGTATGCCGGGCTGGGCCGCCGCATCGTCGAGCGGCTCTGCCAACGCGCCAAGATCGTCTATTCGGACGAGAAGCTGCAGGGCGCGCTGCCGCGGCTGGCGCGCGGCTCGATCGAAGAGGTGATGTCGGCCGTCGGCCGCGGCGAGATGCGGGCCGCCGACGTGGCGCGCGCCATGTATCCCGACTACAAGGAGGAGCGCGCCGCCGCGATCGCGCAGCAGCCGAAATCGGAGAGCGGCTGGTTCGGGCTCAAGCGCAGCAAGGCCGTCAAGGTCAAGGTGCCGGGCGAGGCCGGCGTGGCGATCCCGATCCGCGGCATCAACACCGACCTGCCGGTCCGCTTCGCGCCCAACGGCGGCGCGGTGCCGGGCGATCGCATCGTCGGCATCATGACGCCGGGCGAGGGCATCACCATCTACCCGATCCAGTCGCCGGCGCTGAAGGATTTCGAGGATGCGCCGGAGCGCTGGCTCGATCTGCGCTGGGACATCGATGACGCGACGCCCCAGCGCTTTCCGGCGCGCATCATGCTGCAGACCGTGAACGAGCCCGGCACGCTCGCCCAGGTCGCGCAGGTGATCGCCGAGCACGACGGCAATATCGACAACATCCGCATGACCCGCCAGTCGCCCGACTTCACCTCGCTCACGATCGATCTCGAGGTCTACGACCTCAAGCATCTCAACTCGATCATCGCTCAGTTGCGGGCGAAGGACGTGGTGGCCAACGCCGAGCGGGTGGATGCGTGAAGCCCGTCGGTGGCTCGTACTGATGGGGCGATAAGTTGCCCGCGATCTCTCATCTGCGCCTCGGCGTCAATGTCGACCACGTCGCGACCATCCGCAACGCTCGCGGCGGGCGGCACCCCGATCCGGTGCGCTCGGCCAAGCTCGCGATCGAGGCCGGCGCCGACGGCATCACCGCGCATCTGCGCGAGGACCGCCGCCACATCCGCGACGACGACATGGCGCGGTTGAAGGCCGAGATCGCAAAGCCGCTCAATTTCGAGATGGCGGCGACCGCCGAGATGGTGGCGATCGCGGTGAAGACCAGGCCGCACGCCGCTTGCCTGGTGCCCGAGCGCCGCGCGGAGCGGACCACCGAGGGCGGCCTCGATGCCGCCGGGCAGCGCGCCCAGCTCACGCCCGCGGTCGCCGAGCTCAAACGGGCGGGCATCCGGGTGTCGCTGTTCATCGCTGCCGAGCCCGCCCAGATCGAGGCGGCGGTCGCGATCGGCGCGCCGGTGATCGAGATCCATACCGGCGCCTGGTGCGACGCGCTGGCCGAAGGCCGCGGCGCCGCTGCGCAGGCCGAGTGGCGCCGCATCGTGGACGGCGCCGCGCTCGCCAAGCGGCTCGGGCTCGAAGTCCATGCCGGCCACGGGCTCGATTTCAAGACCGCCGAGGAGATCGCGGCGCTGACTGAAATCGTCGAGCTCAATATCGGTCATTTCCTGATCGGCGAGGCGGTCCATTGCGGGCTCGCCGATGCGGTAAAGGCCATGCGCGCCGCGATGGATCGCGGCCGCGCGCGGGCAAAGCCATGATCATCGGCATCGGCTCCGATCTGATCGACGTGCGGCGCATCGAGCGCACCATCGAGCGCCACGGCGAGCGTTTCCTCGGCCGCATCTTCACCGGGATCGAGCGCTCCAAGGCGGAAGGGCGCACACGCCGGGTCGAGACCTACGCCAAACGGTTTGCCGCCAAGGAAGCCTGCGCCAAAGCGCTCGGGACCGGGTTGCGGGCGGGCGTGTTCTGGCGCGACATGGGCGTGGTCAACCTGCCGTCGGGCCGCCCGACGATGAAGCTCACCGGCGGGGCGCTCAAGCGCCTGCAGGCGATCACGCCGGCGGGCTGCGATGCGCGCATCGACGTGACCATCACCGACGAAGGCCCGATGGCGCAGGCGGTGGTGGTGATATCGGCGGTGCCGCGCGCGCCGTGACACGGCCTATGCGGCGCTGATGGAAAAAGCGTCCGCAGCCCTGCGCCAGGGCATTTTCGACATCCGTTCGAATCGGCCGCTTTTTCCGCGGTTCGTTGGTAAGACCGTGCGGCCGATGGGCCAATACGCCGAACCGCGCCGGCGCAGCCCAGTCCTGCGGGTTGGCAGCCGGGGCGCCGAAGCTCGCCGCTGCGCGAGCCCAACTCACTGAAAAAGCGGGGCGAATCCGCAGCGTTCCGGATTGAAATCGTGATCCTGCGACCCTAGCTGAAATTCTTCGCCGTTCATTGCGCCCCGCCGCCCCAGCGGCTAGAAGGGCGCGGGGTTTTTCCAATGCGGACGGGCAAGAGGCCGATGAGTGTGACATCAGGGGCGAAGCGAAAGGAGGGGGGCATCGCGGAAACCATGCGGGTGATCTTCCACGCGCTGATCATCGCGCTCGTCATCCGCACCTTCCTGTTTCAACCGTTCAACATCCCCTCCGGCTCCATGAAGGAGACGCTGCTCGTCGGCGATTATCTGTTCGTTTCGAAGTACTCCTACGGCTACAGCCACTATTCGCTGCCGCTCTCGCCCCGCCTGTTTTCCGGGCGCGTTTGGGCGTCCCCACCGGACCGCGGCGACGTCGTCGTATTCCGGCTGCCGAAGGACGATTCGACCGATTACATCAAACGCGTGATCGGACTTCCCGGCGACCGCATCCAGATGATCGATGGCGTGGTGAACATCAACGGCGTGCCGGTCAAGCGCGAGCGCATCGAGGATTTCATCGAAACCGAGGAGGGCAGGGGCGCGCAGCGCGTCAAGCGCTGGCGCGAAACGCTGCCCAACGGCGTGAGCTACACCACCCTCGATCTCGTCGACACCGGCTTCTACGACAACACGCCCGTCTACGAGGTGCCCGAGGGCCATTACTTCATGATGGGCGACAACCGCGACAACTCGACCGACAGCCGGGTGCTCAGTCAGGTCGGCTACGTGCCATTCGAAAACATCATCGGCCGGGCCCAGATCATCTTTTTCTCGATCCTCGAAGGCGAGCCCGCTTGGCACGTCTGGAGCTGGCCATGGGCCGTGCGCTGGAGCAGGCTGTTCACGATCGTACGATGAGCCGCAGGCCAAAAGGCAGATCGACTCCCGCGCCAGCGCACGACCCGACCACTGCTGAAGGCAAGCCGGCCCGCCCGCCCGCCGGCGATCAATCTCCACGCTCCCCGACGAAGACCCGCAAGCGGCGCCGCAGCCTCGCGCCCGGGCTCGAAGAGCGCATCGGCTACCGCTTCATCGATCCGGCGGTGCTTGAGCACGCGCTCACCCATATTTCGGCGCTGACCGGCGCGCGCAACCGCGCCGGCAGCTACCAGCGGCTCGAGTTCCTCGGCGATCACGTGCTCGGTCTCGTCGTCTCCGACATGCTGTTTCGCGCCTTCCCGAAGGCCGACGAAGGAGAAATGTCGCGGCGGCTCGCCGACCTCGTGCGCAAGGAAGCCTGCGCGGAGGTGGCGCGGGGGATCGAGCTCGGCGCGGCGATCAAGCTCGGCTCATCGGAGGCCAATGCCGGCGGGCGGGGCCGCACCGCCATTCTCGCCGACGTCTGCGAGGCGCTCATCGGGGCGGTGTTCGTCGACGGCGGATATCCGGCGGCGGTGGCGCTGATCGAGCGGCTGTGGGAGGCGCGCATGCGCACGCCGGCGCGGCCGCTGCGCGATTCCAAGACGGTGCTGCAGGAGTGGGCGCAGGCGCGCGGATTGCCGACGCCGGCCTACCGCGAGGTCGAGCGCAAAGGGCCCGACCACGATCCGGAGTTCCGCGTCACCGTCGAACTGCCCGATCAGGTGCCGGCCGAAGGGCTTGGCCGCTCGAAGCGCGCCGCCGAGCAGGCCGCGGCCGCCGCCATGCTGACGCGCGCCGGCGTCAAGCCGGGCCGCCTCGATGGCTGAGCTGCCGACGGGCGAGTCCTCCAGCAGCCGCTGCGGCTTCGTTGCGCTGATCGGCGCGCCCAATGTCGGCAAATCGACGCTGGTCAACGCTCTGGTCGGCAGCAAGGTCGCCATCGTCTCGCACAAGGTGCAAACCACGCGGACGCTGCTGCGCGGCATCGCGACCGAAGGGACATCGCAGCTCATTCTGGTCGATACGCCGGGCATCTTCGCCCCCAAGCGCCGGCTCGACCGCGCTATGGTGACCAAC
Source organism: Xanthobacteraceae bacterium (assembly GCA_040510815.1). Taxonomy (GTDB): domain Bacteria; phylum Pseudomonadota; class Alphaproteobacteria; order Rhizobiales; family Xanthobacteraceae; genus VAZQ01. The sequence continues at coordinate 12,538 of JBEVIH010000322.1, forward strand.
GCCTGGGCGGGTGCGCACGACGCCGACATCGTCGCCCTGCTGGTCGACGCCAAGCGCGGCGCCGACCAAGAGACCGAGGCGGTTCTCGATCGTCTGATCCCGGTAAGGCAACCGAGGATCCTTCTGGTCAACAAGATCGACCTGGTGGAAAAATCGGCGCTGCTCGCGCTCGCCAAGGCCGCGAACGCGCGCGTGCCGTTCGCGGCGACCTTCATGATCTCGGCGCTGGGCGGCGACGGCGTCGCCGACGTGAAAAGCTGGCTCGCTGCGCACGTGCCGGCAGGGCCATGGCATTACCCCGAGGACCAGATCACCGATGCGCCGCTGCGCCAGCTCGCCGCGGAGATCACTCGCGAAAAGCTCTATTTGCGCCTGCACCAGGAATTGCCCTATCAGTCGACGGTCGAGACCGACGCGTGGAAGGAAGTCAAAGGCGGCGCGGTGCGCATCGAGCAGACGATTTATGTGGCGCGCGAAAGCCAGCGCAAGATCGTGCTGGGCAAGGGCGGCCAGACCATCAAGGCAATCGGCGCCGACGCGCGGCGCGACATCGCGAAGATGATCGAAGCCCCCGTTCATCTCTTTCTGTTCGTCAAGGTGCGCGAGCGCTGGGACGACGATCCGGAACGCTACCGCGAAATGGGGCTGGAGTTCCCGAAGGACTAGGGTCGATGCAGTGGACCGACGAAGGCTTCGTGCTCGGCGTGCGGCGCCATGGGGAGGCGAATGCCATCCTCGAGCTGCTCACGCGCGAGCATGGCCGCCATCTTGGTCTGGTACGGGGAGGGGCGGGATCGCGGCTGCGGCCCGTGCTGCAGCCGGGCAATCGCGTCAACGCGACCTGGCGGGCGAGGCTCGATGAGCATCTCGGCCACTACGTGGTGGAAGGACTCGACCTGTCGGCGGCGACGCTGTTCGCCGCCTCGCATGCCGTTTACGGCGTGACCCATCTCGGGGCGCTCTGCCGCCTGTTGCCCGAGCGTGATCCGCACCCGCGCATCCATGCGGCGGTCGAGGAGATTCTCGGCTGCCTGATCGATGCGCGGCTCGCCGGTCCGCGCGTGGTGCGGTTCGAGCTGCAGCTGCTGGCAGAGCTCGGCTTCGGTCTCGATCTCGATCGCTGCGCGGCCACCGGAGCGACCGACGAGCTCGTCTATGTGTCGCCGAAGAGCGGCCGTGCGGTGTCGCGCCAAGCCGGCGAACCGTGGCAGGACAAGCTGCTGCGGCTGCCGGCCTTCCTCGGCGAAGCCGGCCCGGCGCCGTCCGCCGACGATCTTGCCGATGCTTTCGCCGTGACGGGATTCTTCCTGTCGCGTCACGTGCTCGAGCCGCGCGGACTGGGGCTGCCCGACGCCCGTGGCAATTTCATCAATGCGGTCCTCAATGCCTATCGGACGGCGGTCGTCGTCTCTTGAAGCTTCACGACGTGGAGCGGTGGCGGCGTGAGCCGGCGTGCCGGGCTGGATGAAAACGGGCCGGTCGCAACGCGACCGGCCCTGCTCGAACAAAGAAGCTTGCGCTCACCGCTTAAGGCTTCCGCTGCCTGGAAACCGAGCCGATCCGCGCCGACGGTGGGTACGTCGTGCCGATCTAGCAGTTGCACCAGCACCGGGTGGAGCTGTTCCACCAATGGTGGCGGCAAACCCGGCATCGGCGCGGGCACCACTGAACCTGCTCGATGCTGCTGAAGCCTGCGGTCGCCTTGCTGACGGGGAATCCCTTTGCCGGTTCAGCAAACACGCTCGATGCTCCAAGCAAGCCGATGCCCGCAACCAGCAAGGTTGCGACGATGATCCGCATATCTTTTCCTCCGATGAGTTTCACTTCAGGCGTTGACCAGACGACAACGACCCACCCAGCCGTCGTTCCGACCGGACGATCTTAGCAATGGCCCGTAGAATGTTACGAGTCGGACGCCGCTGCCAAGTCGGGGCAATATTTCTTCCCGGCCGCACCCGCGTTCATGCCTTGTTCATCCGCCCTGTTGGGGATACCGATCCTGCATGGGCAAGCAACTGATTCCTCCCCGGGACGGGGAAGTCGAAGAGATTGCGCTGCGGGAGGCGCTCGAAGAGCGCTATCTGCAATATGCGCTCTCCACCATCACGGGTCGCGCGCTGCCGGATGCGCGCGACGGGCTCAAGCCGGTGCATCGGCGCATCCTCTACGGCATGCGGCTGCTGAGGCTCGATCCCGGCTCGACCTTCAAGAAGTCCGCCAAGATCGTCGGCGACGTGATGGGCAACTTCCACCCGCATGGAGACCAGGCGATCTACGACGCGCTCGTGCGCCTGGCGCAGGATTTCGCCTCCCGCTATCCGCTGATCGACGGGCAGGGCAATTTCGGCAATGTCGACGGCGATAATCCGGCCGCCTACCGGTATACCGAAGCGCGCATGACCGAGGTCGCGCGGTTGTTGCTGGAGGGCATCGAGGAGAACGCGGTCGACTTCCGTCCGAACTATGATGGCCAGTCCGAGGAACCGGTCGTCCTGCCGGCGGCGTTCCCCAACCTGCTCGCCAACGGCTCGCAGGGGATCGCGGTGGGCATGGCGACATCGATCCCGCCGCATAACGCCGCGGAATTGTGCGACGCGGCGCTCCATCTCATCGACACGCCCAATGCCAGGAGCCGCACGCTCTTGAAATACGTGCCGGGACCGGATTTTCCGACCGGCGGGCTGATCGTCGATCCGCGCGAGATGATCGCGGAGGCCTACGCCACCGGCCGCGGCTCGTTCCGGGTGCGCGCGCGCTGGCACAAGGAGGACACCGGCCGCGGCACCTATCTGATCGTGGTCACCGAAATCCCCTGGCAGGTGCAGAAGGGCCGGCTGGTCGAGCGGATCGCCGAGCTGCTCAACGAGAAGAAGCTGCCGCTGGTTGCCGACGTGCGCGACGAGTCGGCCGAGGACATCCGGCTCGTCATCGAGCCGCGCGCGCGCACGGCCAATCCCGAACTGCTGATGGAATCGCTGTTCAAGCTGACCGAGCTCGAAAGCCGCATTCCGCTCAACATGAACGTGCTGGTGAAGGGCCGCATCCCCAAGGTCGTCGGCCTCGCGGACGCGCTCACCGAATGGCTCGCCCATCGCCGCGAGGTGCTGGTGCGGCGCACCAAGTTCCGACTGAGCCAGATCGAGCATCGCCTCGAAGTGCTCGGCGGCTTTCTGGTCGCCTATCTCAACCTCGACAAGGTCATCAAGATCATCCGCAACGAGGATGAGCCCAAGCCCGTGCTGATGAAGACCTTCAAGCTGTCGGAGGTGCAAGCCGACGCCATCCTCAACATGCGGCTGCGCAATTTGCGCAAGCTCGAAGAGATGGAGATCAAGAAGGAGGACAAAGAGCTGCGCGCCGAGCGCAAAGACGTGCAGAGCCTGATCGGCTCGGAGAAGGCGCAATGGAAGAAGGTCGCCGACGAGATCAAGCTCGTACGCGACAAATTCGGGCCGAAGACGCCGCTCGGTAAGCGCCGCACCGGATTTGCCGAGGCGCCCGAGCACGACGAAGCGGCGATCGAGGAGGCGATGGTCGAGCGCGAGCCGGTCACCGTCGTGGTCTCCGAGAAGGGCTGGATCCGCGCGCTGCGAGGCACGGTCACCGACCTCTCGGGCGTCGTCTTCAAGGCCGATGATGGGCTCAAATTCGCATTCCCCGCCGAAACGACCTCGAAGTGTCTGATCTTCGCCACCAACGGCCGCTTCTACACGCTCGATGCCGCCAAGCTGCCGGGCGGCCGCGGCCACGGCGAGCCGGTCCGCCTGTTCATCGATCTCGAGCAGGAGGCCGACCTGGTGGCCGTGTTCCGCCATCAGGGCGGACGCAAGTTCCTGGTCGGCAGCGCACAAGGCCGCGGCTTCGTCGTGCCGGAGGACGAATGCGTTGCCAACACCCGCAAAGGCAAGCAGGTGCTCAACGTCACCCCGCCGGACGAGGCGCGCGCGCTCGCGGTGGTGGACGGCGAGCTCATCGCCTCGATCGGTGAGAACCGCAAGATGGTGGTCTTCCCGCTCGATCAGGTGCCGGAGATGGGGCGCGGCCGCGGCGTGCGCCTGCAGCGCTACAAGGACGGCGGGCTCTCCGACCTGAAAACCTTCCAGGCCGGCGACGGTCTGTCATGGATCGACACCGCCGGCCGGGTGTTCTCGCTCACGCTCAAGGAACTGGCCGACTGGCGCGGCAACCGCGCGGACGCTGGGCGGCTGCCGCCGAAAGGCTTCCCGCGCACCAACAAGTTCGGCCCGTCGGTCGCCAACGGAAAGCCGCGCGCCGAGACATAAAACGCAACTTGTTGCCTTTCACCGCCAGGGCGTTGGCTCGCCTTGGGCGCGTTGTGGGTAATTCGGTATGAATTTCAAGGGGGTGGCGGCACTTGCCGCCGTTCATCATCCCGCGCCGATGCAATTGCAAATTATTCGCAAGAAGGCTAAATAGCAGGGCGAAGGAGTCGCCTGCATGGCCGTATCGACCTTGCCGCAAGACCGAGCGCCCCTGTCGGAACCGGGCTGGAAGCGGGCGCGCACCGCGCGCTCGCTGTCGGAAGTGTTCGGCACCATCGCCACGCGGCCGCAAGGGCCGATGTGGAAAAAGCTGATCGCCTTTCTCGGGCCCGGCTATCTGGTCGCCGTCGGCTACATGGATCCGGGCAACTGGGCGACCTCGCTCGCCGGCGGCTCGAAGTTCGGCTACGCGCTGCTGACCATCGCGCTGTTGTCGAACATCATGGCGATCCTGCTGCAGGCGCTGTGCGCGCGGCTGGGGATCGCGTCCGGCCGCGACCTCGCGCAGGCCTGCCGCGACGCCTTCCCGCGCGCGGTGTCGTGGCCGCTCTGGGTGCTCGCCGAGATCGCGATCTGCGCCACCGACCTCGCCGAGGTGATCGGCACCGCCATCGGCCTCAACCTCTTGTTCGGCATCCCGCTCGAGCTCGGTGTGCTGATCACGGCGCTCGACGTGTTCCTGATTCTGTGGCTGCAGAACGTCGGCTTTCGCTGGATCGAGGCCTTCATCGTGACGATGCTCGGCGTGATCACGGTGTGCTTCGGCATCCAGATCGCGATGGCCGATCCGGACTGGGGCGCGGTGATCCGCGGCTTCGCGCCGACCACGCAGATCGTGACCAATCCGGAAATGCTCTATCTCGCGCTCGGTATCATCGGCGCCACCGTCATGCCGCATAACCTCTATCTGCATTCCGGCGTGGTGCAGACCCGGCGCTTCGGCGACAGCGTTCCGGAGAAACGCGAGGCGATCAAGCTCGCGACGCTCGATTCCACGATCGCGCTGATGTTCGCGCTCCTGATCAACGCCTCGATCCTCATCCTGGCGGCCGCGACCTTCAACAAGGCCGGCAAGACCGACGTCACCGAGCTCGAGCAGGTGCATTCGTTCCTGGCGCCGCTGCTCGGCTCCGCCATCGCGCCGACGCTGTTCGGCATCGCGCTGCTGTGCTGCGGGCTCAATTCGACGGTGACCGCGACGCTGTCGGGCCAGATCGTGATGGAAGGGTTCTTGGACATCCGGCTGCCGCCGTGGCTGCGGCGGCTGGTGACGCGCGCGATCGCCATCGTGCCGGCGTCGATCGTGACGATCTGGTACGGCGAGAAGGGGACCGCTCAGCTCCTGATCCTGAGCCAGGTGATTTTGAGCTTTCAGCTTCCGTTCGCGATCGTGCCGCTGGTGATGTTCACGGCCGACCGCGACAAGATGGGCGCGCTGATCGCCCCGCGCTGGGTGACGGCGCTGGCGGTCCTCGTCGCCGCCATCATCATCGCGCTCAACGTCAAGCTGCTGTACGATTTCGCGACTGGCTAGCTGCGCGGCGCCTTCACCGGCATGGCGGGCGCAACGGACGCTCCCAGCGCAACGTTGATACCGACCTGCGCGCCATAGTTCACGACGCCGCTTTGGGCAAACTGTCCATAGGCTGCGACCAGCCCGGTGATGTTGCTGGCCAGCTTCACCGCCGCCCCGGCGCTCGCCATGCCCCAGTCCTTGCCGAGCACCACCGCCGGCAGCGCAAAGCCGGGCGCGACGATCGTCGTCAGGAATGCCGTGACGAGACGATCGGTCGAGGCAAGCTCGTGATACCACGCCGCCTTGGCGAACGGATGCCACAGCCCGGCCCCGAAGCTGGCTTGATAGCCGAGCTCGGTCACCGCCGAATGACGCTTCTGCCCGTCGAAGGCGAGGCTGGTGAAGCTGCCGCCCTCGGTAAAGCCGTTGACATGAATCCGCTGCAGGACGACGCCGGCGAGGGGGCCGTGGGTGAGGCGGCCCTGGATGAAGTTGTAGCCCGCCTCGAGCGCGAGCGAGATGTTGCTGCCGTCGGTGCTGCCGCTGTTGGGCTGCACGGTGATGCCGATGGGAACCGCGCGGTTGACGTCGGTGTGCTGGAGTCCGACGGAGCCGATCATGTTGGCCCAGATAGGACCGTTGAGATAGCCGGCATAGACGCTCGCGGCGAATTCGCTTTGCCTGAAATTGCCGCGATTGAGGCTGAACGACTGCTTGGTCGTCGCGACCGACAGCGCGGCGCCGACGAGCCACTCCCGCGTCAATCGGTAATCGAAGCCCGCGGTCATCGCGACCGGTGTGCCCGGATCGTCGGGGAAGCCGGGGTAGTTGCTCATCTTGAGCCACGACACATCCCCGGTCACCCAGGCGTTGAACCCATTGGGCCCGGGTTGGCGCTGTGAGATCGGAATCTGATTGAGGATCGTGTTGATGAGCGCGGCGCGGGTCTTCACCGGCACCTCGGCAAGGAACGAGATCTGGCTCGGAGCGACGATGAGGCTGTAATAGTAGTCGGCGAGAATCTTTTGCCCGGCCGTCGTCAAATGCTGGTCGTCGGCAAACAGACGGCTCTGGTCTGCGTTCGGCGTGACAAAAGTGGAGGGTGCGGCCGGGTTGGACGAGCACAGCAACGCCCATGCGGTGGTCACGCCGGCGGGCTGGGTGCATGCCACCTGGCCGGCCCCGTTCCCGACGAACTGGAATCCGAATGCCGAGGGATTGCCGGCAATCGCAACTCTCACCGCGTTGATGTCGGCAGGGATGAAATTCACTCCCGCCGCGGCCAGGCTCGACCAGAGCGCCAAGCTGTAGTCGAGCCGTGCCTGACGGGTGGCTGCGTTTCCCGCTCCGCCGCCCATCGGGAACGAGAAATAAAGATCCGGAACGACGATATAGCGCGCGCCCGCCGCCTGCAGCCCTGCGATGGCCGCGGCAAGACTATTGGCGGCGCCGATCAGGTATGCGGTCGGGTCCGGCGGGAACGGACCGGAGCCGGAATCGCCGAGCGCAAACGAGACGTCGTTGGCTCCCGAGTTGATCAGATAGAGTGCGTTGCCGTTGGCGCGACCGCCGTTGGCGGCAAGGTAATTCGCGATCTGCGTGACCGTCGGGATCGCGGCTTGGAATCCTCCGGTCCCCGGCGTGTTGACCGTGACGTTCTTGGCGCCGCTGGTTGCGTAGTTCGATCCGCCCTGGTTGGACGGCAAGGCGGTGAGGCCGAAATAGGCCGCGAGCGCCTCGGAGTTCATCAAGCCCGGGCTCGTGGTGGGCTTGCCCGCACCATTGGCGACGGCCGCCGGCCATAACGCGTTGAAGTCCGGATCCCCCGCGCCCGGCGACGGCAGGATCCGGTAGAAGCCGCTGTCGATGTTGCTGTCGCCGAAGCCGACGAACTGATTGAACGATTGCGCCGCCGCAGGATTGCTCATCCCCGTCGACATCAGCGACAGGACCAGGGCCGATCTGACGATGGCAATGGCGCGCACGGGGCCTCCCGCTCGCCGACAGTCAAACGTATGCCCGGGGTCTCGTCGCCATCTTAGCGCAATGGCAGTTGCTCGGGCGCAACAGTCACGGTTTTTCGCGGCCGACTCCGGCTCGCGCCGGCGCGCTCATTGTCGCGCTCAATGCGAGGCTGGCGCCCGATTTCCTGTCGGTCGTGGCGGACGGATCAAACAAGGAAAGCGTTGCCGCGAAGATCCGGCTCAATCCGGCTTCAGGCCGGCGGCGCGCACCAGCGGCGGCCATTTCTGCCTTTCGACGGCGAGAAAAGCCTCGAACTGTTGCGGCGTCATCGCCAACGGCTCGACGGCGAGCTTCGCCAACGTCGCCCGCATCTCCGGAGATCGGAGGCTGGCGTTGATCTCGGCGTTGAGCTTGTCGATGACGGCGCTTGCCGTGCCCGCCGGCGCGAAAATCCCCAGCCAGACGTCCGGGTTGTAACCGACCTGCGGCAGCCCACTCTCGATCATGGTCGGAACGCCCGGCAGGTCGGGGCTGCGCGTCGGCCCGGTGAAGGCGAGGGGCCGCGCTTTGCCCTCCTGGATGAGCGGAAGCAAGGTCAGGACGGGCGCGATGTTGATGTGAATGCGGCCGCCCAAGAGGTCGGCTCGCGCCTGCTCGCCACCGCGATAGGGGATGCTGGCGATGTCGACGCCCGCCGCCTGCTTGAACGTTTCACCCAGCACATGCGGCGTGGTGCCCAGGCCAAAGCCGAAGGTCAGTTGGCCCGGATTGGCCTTGGCGTGCGCGATCAATTCCGCAACGGTGTTGGCCGGAACGCTGGGCGCTACGACCATGACGTGCGACCAGGTGACCAGGCTCGCCACCGCGACCAGGCTCTTCGCCGGATCGAGGTCGAGGTTGGGGTAGAGCATCGGCATGTACGCGACATTCGGACCGATGAGCAGCAAGGTGTAGCCGTCCGGCGACGCGGTCGCGACCGCCTTGGTCCCGATCGTGGTGCCGCCGCCCGGCCGGTTCTCGATGATCACGCTCTGGCCGATGCGGTTTTGCAGATGTTGCGTGGCGACCCGGGCAATCGCGTCGACCGGCGACCCGGGCGTAAACGGCACGATGACCTTGATGACCTTGCTGGGATAGGTCTGGGCCTCGGCGGCGCTCAGACCGAGCCCGAAGACCAGCAATGCCGTTACGAGGCGTTTTCCGGTGCGCATGGTTGCCAGGCGGATGAAGTCGCTTGCTATCGAACCATATCCTGCCGACAGCCTGATTGGTGAAAGCGCGGTGCGGCTGAGCCGCCGTCAGCGCTCCACGCGCTTCCAGCCGTCCGACGTGAGCCGCTCCTGCGGCAGGAAGCGGCCTTTGTAATCCATCTTGCGCGAGCCGCGGACCCAATAGCCGAGATAGACGTAGGCCAGCCCCATGCGCCGGGCGCGAGCGATGTGGTCGAGGATCATGTAGGTCCCGAGCGAGCGCAGCGCCTCATCCGAGTCGAAAAACGAATAGACCATGGAGAGGCCGTCGCTGAGCACGTCGGTGAGCGCGACCGCGAGCAGCTGGCCCGCGCCGCGCCCGTTGATGGCGCTGTCAGGCCCGCGCTGCCGGTATTCGATGAGGCGGGTCTCGACATGGCTGTCCTCGACCATCATGGCGTAGTCGAGCACCGTCATGTCGGCCATGCCGCCGTCGCGATGGCGCGCATCGAGATAGGAGCGGAACACCGAATATTGCTCCGAGGTCGGGACCGCCACCCGCATCTCGCCGACCAGGTCGTCGTTGCGCTCCTGGATGCGCCGCATGCTGCGCGTCGGCCTGAAGTCCTCGACCACGACTCGCACCGAGACGCAGGCCCGGCAGGTTTCACAGGCCGGCCGGTAGGCAATCGACTGGCTGCGGCGGAAGCCGCCATGGGTGAGGAGGTCGTTGAGCTCGCCCGCTCGCTCCCCGACCAGATGCGTGAACACCTTGCGCTCCTCCTGGCCCGGCAGATAAGGGCAAGGCGAGGGAGCGGTGAGATAAAACTGCGGCGTGTTGCGGGAGTGCTGCGTCACGGGCCTGGTGAACTCCAGCCGGCAGATTCGACCTGCCGGCGTCCCATAGGATTGCCCGCTAAGCGTTTCTCGTCAAATCCATTATTAGTTGCGCGCGACCCGGCTGTTGGTCCCCACCGGAGCAAGTCCGGGGCGGGGGTTCGCGCGGTTCAAGGGCGACGCTGCTCCTGCGCCCGGGCCGGATTGTTGATGACGATCGTCCCCACCAGCATGTCATGCAGAAGCCGCCGCCGATCGTTGAAAAAACCGACCAGCAGGATGAACGGCGTCAGGAACGAGACCATCAGCCAGAAGGCGACCGCATGCACCGCTCCAAGCACGAAATAGCACGGCGCCCCGTACCAGGTGCGCATTTCGATACCCATGACCCGCATGCCGATGGTGGCCGACGCCGCGCTGCCGAAGGTCAGTCCGTAATAGGCGATGGCCCAAATCACGATCAGCGGCCAGAACAGCGGCGACAGCAGTGCAAAAAACACCGCCGCCAGTCCCAAGGTGACGATGGTGGCGGCGAGCATGAAGATCACCGCAAACATGACCGGGACCGCGATGATGACGAGGTCGATGACAAAGGCGATGCAGCGGCGCGCCAGCACGCCCTCGAACAGCTCGGGGTTGGCCTTCGGGTCGTAGGCGTGGGGTTTGAGCTCGATCGACACGCCGATCCTCCTCGGTCCGTTGTCGGTCATGGCGTCTTTCCCTGCTATCGTTGTCGGCGTCGAATCCCTCGGCAAATGGAGAGTAGACTGTCTTTAGGCAAGAGGCACGGTCGATTTGCAGGGACTGCGCGCAGTCGGGTCGCATCCGACCGGGCGGGAGACGACGCATGAGCGTGACCGTTGCCGACATCGTGGCGGCGCGCCGCACCATCGCTGGGCACGTGCTGCGCACGCCGATGCTGCCGGCGCCAAAACTCTCGGCGCTGACCGGCGCCGAGGTCTACGTCAAATACGAGAACCTGCAGGTCACCAACTCGTTCAAGGAACGGGGTGCGCTCAACAAGCTCGCCTCGCTCGGCGATGCCGAACGCGCCCGCGGAGTGATCGCCATGTCGGCCGGCAACCACGCGCAGGCGGTCGCCTATCACGCCGCCCGCCTGCGCATCCCGGCGACCATCGTAATGCCGGTGACGACGCCGTTCGTGAAGGTGGAGGCGACACAGGCCTATGGAGCGGAAGTGGTGCTCGAGGGCGAGACCATCGCCGATGCGCAGGTCCGCGCCGAATCGATCGCCCGCGAGCGCGGCCTGATCTGGGTCCATCCCTACGACGATGCACGCGTGATCGCCGGGCAGGGCACCATCGCGTTCGAAATGCTCGAGGAGGTTCCCGATCTCGACCTGCTGGTGATCCCGATCGGCGGCGGCGGCCTGATCGCCGGCAATGCGGTGGCGGCGCGCTCGATCAAGCCGTCGATCGAGATCATCGGCGCGGAAGCCGCGCTCTATCCGTGCTTCTGGAACGCGCTCTCCGGCGATGACCGCGCGCTCGGCGGGCCGACGCTGGCGGAAGGCATCGCGGTCAAGAATGTCGGCAAGCTCACGCTGCCGATCGTGCGCGAGCTGGTCGCCGAAATCGTGCTGGTCGATGAGGCGCATCTCGAGCGCGCGGTCAACGCCTACCTGACCTTGCAGAAGACGATGGCGGAAGGCGCGGGGGCGGCCGGGCTCGCCGCGATGCTGGTCAAACCGGAGCGGTTTCGCGGCCGCAAGGTCGGCCTCATCCTGTGCGGCGGCAATATCGATCCGCGCATCCTTGCTTCGGTGATGGTGCGCGAGCTCGAGCGCGAGGATCGCATCGTCTCGTTCCGGCTCACGATCCCGGACCGGCCCGGCGTGCTGGGGCAGATCGCGACGCGGCTGGGACAGCTGGGCGCCAACATCCTCGAAGTCGATCACCGCCGGCTCTTCCTCGACGTGCCGGCGAAGGGCGCCAAGCTGGACGTGACGGTGGAAACGCGCGACCGGGCGCACGGCAAGCGGATTTTCGCGGCGCTGGAGACAGAGGGCTACCAACCGGCCTGGATCGACACCGCCACCACCATGGAGTAGGCGGCCATATTCGGATGTGCTGCACCGCAGCTAAGGCGCATCGGTCTTGATGCGCGAGCCCCGCAGCAAGAAATACTTCCGGTCTGCGCCTTCTCTCTCCATGATCGCGAGGCACCGGCGAATCACTGCCCGGGGGTCGCGGCTTGCGCGAGAAAGAGCTTCGCATTGCGCTCGTCTGTTTCGGCGGCGTCTCGCTCGCCGTCTATATGCATGGGATCAGCAAGGAGGTCCTGAAGCTGGTGCGCGCCTCGAGCGCGCTGCACGCGATCGCGGACCGTTCGCTGCGCGCGACCGGCTCCTTCTTCGACCAATGCGATCGCAACGATCCGGAATACGACACCGAAGAGGTCTATTTCGATCTCCTGCGCGAGATCGGCCGCAGTGTTGAATTGCGCGTCGTCGTCGACATCATCGCGGGCGCGTCGGCGGGCGGCATCAACGGCACCATGCTGGCGCGGGCGCTCAGCCACGACCTGCCGATGGGCGCGCTGCGCGACCTGTGGATCGAGAACGCCGATGTCTCGGTCCTGCTGGCGCCCGACGCGCGGGCGGGGACCTGGAGCAAGTGGTTCCTGACGCCGTTCATCTGGCTGGCGTCCAAGACCGGCCGGTTCGGCTTGATCGAGGACATGGAGGTGCGCCAGAAGCTTTCGCTGTTCGTGCGTTCGCGCTGGTTCAAGCCTCCGCTCGACGGGCGGGTCATGGCCGGTCTGATGTACAACGCGATCGTCTCGATGGGCGGGCCGCAGCGCCCCAACGCGTCGCTGCTTCCCTCTGGCCAGTCGCTCGATCTGTTCGTCACGGTGACCGACTATCACGGCTACCAGCAGCTCATACAAATCCACGATCCCCCGCTCATTCACGAGCGGGATCATCACCACACGCTGCACTTCGGCTACCAGCGCCACGCCAGCGGCGAGATCGAGAGCGATTTCGAGCTCGACAATGCGGGAGGGCTCGCCTTTGCGGCGCGCGCGACGTCGTCCTTTCCGGGCGCCTTCCCGCCGGCGCGGATCGTGGAAATGGACGAGGTGGTGGCGCAAAAGGGCGACGACTGGCCGGGCCGCGCCGACTTCATCGCCAAGTCGTTCCCGAACCATCTGCGCGCCGGGATCGATCCAACGACGGCGTCGTTTCTCGATGGCTCGGTGCTCAACAACAGGCCGTTCCAGCAGGCGATCACCGCGATCCACGGCCGGCCGGCCTATCGCGAGGTCGACCGCCGGCTGGTCTACATCGACCCGCACCCCGCGCCGTCGGGATCGCCGCGGCACCAGCGGGTGCCAGGCTTCTTTGCGACCCTGCGCGGCGCATTGTCCGATATCCCGAGCGCTCAGCCGGTAACCGACGAGCTCGGCCGGGTGATCGAGTTCAACGACCAGGTGCGGCGGCTGCGGGCGATCATCGACAGCGCGCGCCCGCAGATCAGCCAGTTGGTGGCCAAGGTCGTCACCAGCAAGTTCGATGGGAAGGTCTCGACCGACGACCTGCGTGCCTGGCGCGAGCAGGTGAACTCGCATGTCGCGCTCGACGCCGGTTTTGCCTACCAGGCCTATGTGCGGCTCAAGCTCGCATCCGTGCGTGCCTTCGGCGCCCAACTGATCGTCCGGTTGCGGGGCGTGCCGCCGCAATCGCCGCTGTCGCGGGTGGTGGCGGAAATCATCGACGCGTGGGCGGTGCGCAAGGGCATCGTCTACGAGCGCGCCGACAGCGAAGCGCTCGAGTTCGAGACGCAGACTGCGGAGAACCTCCCGGCCTGGGTCAAGTATCTGCTGGCCTTCGACGTCAAATACCGCGAGCGCCGCCTGCATTTCTTGATCGAGGGACAGAACCGGCTCTATCAGCTGATCGGCCAGGACCGCTTCGCCGGCCTCGATCCGCTGGTGATCGACCGCCTCAAGCGGGCATTCTATGGCCGCCGCGACGCGCTGCGGCGCCGGGAACATGCCAATTTCTACAGTCGTGAGGTCCGCGAGCTGGTGGCCGACATTTTCCCGGCCGCGCCTTCCGCCAACGAAGTCAGGCACCTCGAGAGCTATGCCAATTCGTTCGTGGAAAAGAACGCTCCCAAGATCGATCACTTGATCGAGCAATTGGCCTTCGAGATCGGTCTCAATGCGAGCACGCGCGAGCTCGACGATCTGCTGGCCTCGCTCGACCCGGCCGCCTGGCACCCGGAGGCGCGCCGCGAGGTGCTGGTCAACTATCTGGGCTTCCCGTTCTGGGACGTCCTGACCTTTCCGATGACGAGCGCGCGCGAGATCGGCGAGCTGCACGAGATCCTGATCGACCGGATCAGCCCGCAGGATGCCCGCGCGCTCAAGGGGTTCGACGGAATCGAGAGCTTGAAGGGGATTGGATTCGGCCATTTCGCGGCGTTTCTGTCCCGCGCCTACCGCGAGAACGACTACCTGCTCGGTCGCCTGCACGCGCTCGATCGGCTGATCGATATCGTCTGCGACTCGGCTGCGCTCGATTCGGCCCGCGATCGGATCGATGTCGCCGCGCTCAAGCAGCGGGCCTTCATCCGGATTCTCGATGCCGAGGAAAAGCATCTGACCCACAGCGGCGAGCTGATCGGGGCGTTGCGGCGCTGCGTTGAAGGGATGGGAGCGAAATAGGCGACGCCTGCGCTACTGCGCGGTCTTGAGCTTCGCGGCGACCCGGGGCGCGAAATAGGTGAGAACGCCGCAGGCGCCGGCGCGCTTGAACGCGATCAGGCTCTCCATCATCGCCTTCTCGCCGTCGAGCCAGCCGTTCCCGACCGCCGCCATGATCATCGAATATTCGCCCGATACCTGATAGGCGAAGGTCGGCATCGCAAAGGCGTCCTTCACCCGGCGCAGGATGTCGAGATAGGGCATGCCGGGCTTGACCATGACCATGTCGGCGCCCTCGGCGATGTCGAGCTCGACCTCGCGCAACGCCTCGTCGGTATTCGCGGGGTCCATCTGATAAGTGCGCTTGTCGCCCGTGAGCGTCGCCGCGGAACCGACCGCGTCGCGGAACGGGCCATAGAAGGCGGAGGCGTATTTCGCCGCATAGGCCATGATCGACACGTCGGTGAACGCGGCCTGGTCGAGGCCCGCGCGGATCGCACCGACGCGGCCGTCCATCATGTCGGACGGGGCGATGATGTCGCAGCCGGCCTCGGCCTCGACCAGCGCCTGCTTCACCAGCACCTCGACGGTCTCGTCGTTGAGGATGACGCCGTCGCGCAGAAGCCCGTCATGGCCGTGGCTGGTATAGGGATCGAGCGCGACGTCGCAGAGCACGCCGAGCTGGGGCGCCTCCTTCTTGATCGCGCGAATGGCACGACAGACCAGATTGTCCGGATTGAGTGCTTCGCTGCCGTCCTCGTCCCGCAATGCCGGCTCGGTATAGGGAAACAGCGCCAGGCAGGGAATCGCGAGCTCGGCCGCGCGCGCGGCATCGCGCACCGCCTCGTCGACCGAGAGCCGCTCGATCCCCGGCATGGAGGCGACCGGCACGCGCGTCTTCGTCCCATCGACCAGGAACAGCGGCCAGATCAGGTCGTCGGCGGTGAGCACGTGCTCGCGCACCAGCCGGCGCGCCCAATCGGCCTTGCGGTTGCGGCGCGGGCGGTTGGTGAGATCGAGCTGGGACGAGGGCAGGCCTTTGGCCTTGGCCTCGACGGGAGCCAGGCGGGCCTCGATCGGGCGGCCGTATTTGAGGGCCATGGCGCACTCCTGTCCTGCGGCGGCTATTTTGTAGCCGTTCCAGGATGAGGCTGCCAGCGGTGCGTTGCGGCGTTCCGATCACGGCCGTCAGGCAGGGATGGGGAAGACCGGGGATATCCGGTTGCTGGCCGTGGCGTGGCCGTGTCACCATGCAGGCCGCGATTACCTCTTGCGAGACCTGCCCATGTCAACGACCGATCCGTCCACGCAACCCGCGATGTCCGACAAGCAGCTCGCGCTGATCGTTTATATTCTCTATTTCGCCGGCTACATCACCGGCATAACCAAGCTGATCGGCGTCATCATCGCGCATGTCAAAATCGCCGATGCTGATCCGCTGCTGCGCACGCATTACCAGTTCCAGATCCGCACGTTCTGGATCGGCATATTGTATCTGGCGATCGGCACGGTCCTGCTATTCGTCGTCGTCGGCTTTGCGGTCTGGCTGTGGTGGTTCATCTGGTCGCTGGTGCGCAACGTCAAGGGCGTGCTTGCCCTGAACGAAAACAAGCCGATTGCGAACCCGCAGTCGTGGATGTTCGGCTGACCGAATGACGCCGCGGCCGGCCGAGCTGGCGGCGATTATTGATTGATTTCCGGGCGCCGATCCGTTGAATGTGACCGGTGATTTTTGACTTTTCGGCCGATCTTCGACGGCCGAAACCGCTCCGGTCGCCCGCATGGACTTCGACCTCACCGAGGAACAACGCGCCGTCCAGGACACCGCCCGCGCCTTCGCGCGCGACGAGATGATGCCATTTGCGCGCGAATGGGACGAGGCCGAGACCTTTCCGGTCGACGCGCTTCGTCGCGCCGCCGCGCTCGGCTTCGGCGGCATCTACGTGGGCGCCGACGTCGGCGGCTCGGCGCTGTCGCGGCTCGATACCGCGATCATTTTCGAGGAACTGGCGCAGGGCTGCGTCTCGACCGCCGCCTACATCTCCATCCACAACATGGTGGCGGGGCTCATCGACGTTTACGGCTCCGCCGACCTGCGCCAGCGCGTCCTGCCCGGGCTTTGCAGCATGGCGCAGTTCGCCAGCTATTGCCTGACCGAGCCGGATTCGGGCTCCGACGCCGCCAGCCTGAAGACCCGCGCGGTGCGCCGGCACGACCACTACGTGCTCGACGGCAGCAAGGCGTTCATCTCCGGCGGCGGCGTCTCCGACGTCTATCTGGTGATGGCGCGCACCGGGGAGGGCGGGCCGAGCGGGATCTCGTGCTTTCTAGTCGAGAACGGCACCGCGGGGCTTTCGTTCGGCGCCAAGGAGAAGAAGCTCGGCTGGCACTCGCAGCCGACCGCCATGGTGACGTTCGAGGCGTGCCGGGTGCCGGTCGCGAACCGGGTCGGCAGCGAGGGCCAGGGCTTCAAGATCGCCATGGGCGCGCTCGACGGCGGGCGTCTCAATATCGCCGCCTGCTCGCTCGGCGGCGCGCAGTTCTGCCTCGACCGCACCGTCGCCTACATGAAGGAGCGCAAGCAATTCGGCACGCGGCTCGCCGATTTCCAGGCGCTGGGGTTCCGTGTCGCCGACTACGCCACCGAGCTCGAGGCGGCGCGGCTGATGGTGCGTCGGGCCGCGCTCGCGGTTGAGGCGCGGAAGCCCGGCGGCACGCGGCTCGCTGCGATGGCGAAGCGGCTCGCCACCGACGCCGGTTTCGACGTGGTCAACGGCTGCCTGCAACTGCACGGCGGCTACGGCTATCTGCGCGACCATCCGATCGAGCGCGTGCTGCGCGATGTGCGCGTGCATCAGATCCTGGAGGGCACCAACGAGGTGATGCGTCTGATCGTCAGCCGGGATTTGCTGGGGAATTGAGGTCCGGGCCGGCGCGCAGCTCGGCCGCGGTCCGCGGCCCGCGCCAACGTCGGATCAGTGCGCCCATCACGCTGACCGGCGGCGCGGTAATCACGCCCGCGACCAGCCG
>JBEVIH010000323.1:0-26391 GCA_040510815.1 Xanthobacteraceae bacterium
ACCGGGCTATGAACTTGAGCCGTTCATCCATTGGGTTACACGCCTTCCAGGGCATCTTGCGCTCCTCGCAAAAGGCCCGATTGTGTAACCCATGTCTCCGGAATGAACTGTCACCCTTCTCTCAGGAAGGGCATCGCGCTGACACGCTACGCAGGACTGCGCCGGCTTGGGCGCGAAGCCGGATGCCCTTCGAAGCCTTGGCGAAGAAGGGCGCACGCGTCTGTACCCCAATCGGCAGAGGGAGTGCGTTGAGAGCGCATTCAGTGGCCGTTCGAGTCGGCCCAGACGCACCAATTCTTCCTGGCTCCGTTACGCATCTGGTGAGGCGGCCCGACTGTCTATCGGGCGAGAGGGATTCGATCTCCCTACGGAGCGCCAGGGATCAAAGAAAGCCTCGACACCATCGAAATAACCGCTATCTCAGAGGCTTGAGCCTGTCGAGGTGGTATCAATCGGTGGGCTCAAACATGAGAGTGTTGATCTGCGCCGCCGGCCAGCGTTGATGAACTCCGGGCGACTTCACTCGATCACCTCGTCGGCGCGGGCGAGCAGCATCGGCGGCACGTCGAGGCCGAGCGCTTTGGCGGTCTTGAGGTTGATTACCAGTTCATACTTGGTCGGCGCCTGCACCGGCAGGTCGGCTGGCTTCTCGCCCCTGAGGATGCGATCGACGTAGCCGGCCGCGCGGCGGAAATGCTCGATCCGATCAGGCCCGTAGGAGATTAGGCCGCCGCCCGTGACGAAGGTTCGGTCCGTGTAGACCGCGGGCATTCGATGTCGGGCCGCCAGCGTGATGATCAGTTTGCGATGAACCAACGTCAACGCACTCGTCAGCACGATCAGGCCGCCATTGGACCCGCGCGCGAATGCTGTGACGGCACGTTCGATCTCGCCGGTGTCGCGCACGCCAACCGGGCTCACCTCCACCCCGAACGACGCCGCCGCGCCCTGGATGGCGCCCAGCTGCCCAGCCCCGGCGGCGATGGCGGGATCCCGAAGAACCGCTGCTCGCGTCACGCCGGGCGCGATCTGTTTGAGCAGCTCCAGCCATTTCCCGCTGATGCCGTACTCGAAGTTGATAAAGCCGGTAACGTTGCCACCCGGCCGCCCAAGGCTTTCGACGAAGCCGGCGCCGACCGGATCGGTGGTCTGGGTGAACACGATGGGCACAGTACGGGTCACCTGTAGCAATGGCGCCACGACTGAACCTCCAGACGCGAGGATAACGTCCGGCGCGAGCGCCACCAGTTCGGTTACGTACTTGCGAGTGTCGTCGGCTTTTCCCGCGGCCCAGCGAACGTCAATCCGCACGTTGCGTCCGTCGGTCCAGCCAAAATGCGCCAGCTCCTGCCCGAACGCCATGAGACGGGCCTGCCCTTCGGCATCGTCTGCGGCCGCGCTCATGAGCACGCCGATGCGCCGCATGCGCTCGCCCTGCTGCGCGCGCGCCGCCACCGGCCACGCGGCCGCTGCGCCGCCGAGCAGCGTGATGAACTCGCGCCTCTTCATTGGGCTGCCCATGCCACGGGTCATCGTTTCAAGAAGAGCATACCACGGTTGATGATCGTGCCGATGCGGGCTAAGCGCGCAGCAGCACGGACGTGCTGGCGCCCTGGGGCGCACGAATCCTGAGAACCCAAAGCCCCCACCAGCTCCCTCCCGCCCCTTCAGCACACACGCGCGCGTGCGTGTCTAAGGCGGCTCGGAGGTGCAATGGGGTCGTCAGGGGCTGTTGAGGCTGGCGATGGAGAGTGTAGGCACCGCCGGTAAGCAGGTCTCACATTCTCGTTGGCCCGAGCGTGACAGTCATTTGAAGCGAGCGACGGAAAGCTGCGGGGTGTCTTTGGCGGCCCGTGTATCAACTCACGGCGACCCAGAGCGCGACTACGACGATAAGGGCACCGAACATATAGCCTGTGTCGATGCCTTCGAGACGCCGGCGATGGGGTTGGTCGCCATCGAGGATGGCCTGGGTTCGGGATAGCCAGTAGATCGCCTTGTCGTGTTGACCGGATCGCACGTAGGCGTTTGCCTTGCGCCAAGCGCGCTTTGCTTTTGTCATGTCGTCACTTGCTGCTTGCGTCGCCTACGTCACCGGCCACACCGAGACCTCCAAACTCGTATAGCAGCCGTTTGGTTAAAGATGTCTCTTCGAGGCGCACGCCGGTCATCAGCGCGTACCGCCTTGCCTGAGATTTCTTGCGCGATATGTGAGCTACTTCACCTGGGATGTGATAATTCAATGGGCTAAGATATTGTCCGGGGGGGCCGGAGGGTCGCAGATGGCGGCCAAAGTCTTCATCAGCTATCGCCGCGATGACAGCGCGGGACATGCTGGCCGCGTCAGGGATCGGTTAGAGCGCGAACTGGGGCACAATCTCCTGTTCATGGACGTTGACGCGATCCCGCTTGGCACGAACTTTTCCAAAGTTTTGCACGAGGAGGTCGCCAAGTGCGGCGTGCTGCTCGCGGTTATTGGACCAAACTGGTCCGATACGCGTGATGGGGAAGGCAAACGTCGGCTGGACGACCCGAACGACTTCGTGCGCATTGAGGTCGCGGCGGCGCTTCATCGTGACATCCCCGTAATTCCAATCTTGCTCGACGGTTCAAGAATTCCAAAAGCGAGTGAGTTGCCCGACGACCTTAAAGAACTTGCGATCCGCAACGGACTTGATGTCCGTCATGCGTCGTTTCACCAGGATATGGACAGGTTGATTGGCTCCCTCAAAAAACAATTGGGTCAAGCCGGGGGACCAAAGCGTGTTGACCTCGTCGAAGAAAGCGTCTCCGAGTTGATAGGCGCAACCGCTAGGGGTACCCAGAGCCACGTCAGGACGTTGCAAGGCGGGAATGAGTTCTGGCGGTTCTTGCGTGACAAGCACAATCAGCAGGTTCTGGGGTGGCTCGGAGGCGGGCTGGTCGTTGTGGTGACCGGGCTGTGGGTCGCCTTCGTGTATTTCTTTCCCCCCGACAAAAAGCCGACGGCATCGACGACCGTCATTACGCAGTCTGGGCCGGGGATCGCGTCAGGGCGCGATACGGTCGTCAACGCTCCGGTTAACATTGGGCCTATTGGGCTTGATGAGAAGAAGGTCGGGCAGACCATTGTCGAGGCACAAAAGCCTTTGGCCGGCCAGCTTGAAAAACTCGCAGCACAGGTTGCGCGCGAGAAGGGCGTCGAGATTGCACCGCTGCGCGCAATTCTCGTGAAGTTGGGCGAGGCTGGCGTCAGCGATGAGGACATTCCCAAGCGATTAGATGGTAAGGCCGACGAACTCATCAAATTCCGCGAGGAAATCGCCCAGCTTCGACGTGGCCCTCAGGAGTTGGCGTCACTCGCGCAACAAGCCCAAGCGCTCATCGACAAAGGCGATTTTGAAGGGGCTCAGGCCGCGCTCGCCTCCGGCCGAACAGCGGCGCGCGCTGTCCGCGAAAAAGCATCCCAATACGAAGCAAACTTTGCGGCTCAGGAGGCCAGGGTCTATCACTTGCAACTCGACTATCGGTCTGCCGCTACAAAGTATGCCGAGGCTGCCAGTCTCATCGCATCGGTTGATCCTCAACAGCAGTGGTTGTTCGTCTTGGCGCAAGCATACGAGCTGCGGAGCCAGGGAGATGAATTCGGCGACAACCAAGCGCTTGTCGAAGCCATAGATGCTAACCGCAAGGCTCTTTCGCTGGCTCCCCGCTCGCAACGGTGGAGCGACTGGGCCATGACCCAGAACAATCTGGGCATTGCGCTGCAAAACCTTGGGGCGCGCGAGAGCGGGACGGCGAAGCTCGAAGAGGCGGTTGCCGCCTTTCGCGAGGCGCTGAAGGAATGGACCCGCGAGCGCGTGCCGCTGGAATGGGCCGAGACCCAGAACAATCTGGGCAATGCGCTTTGGCGCCTCGGGGAGCGCGAGATCGGGACGGCGAAGCTCGAAGAGGCCGTCGCCGCCTATCGCGAGGCGTTGAAGGAGCAGACCCGCGAGCGCGTGCCGCTCAACTGGGCCGGGATCCAGAACAACCTAGGCAATGCGCTGCAAGCCCTCGGGGAGCGCGAGATCGGGACGGCGAAGCTCGAAGAGGCCGTCACCGCCTATCGCGAGGCGTTGAAGGAGCAGACCCGCGAGCGAGTGCCACTCCGATGGGCCATGACCCAGAACAACCTAGGCAATGCGCTGTTGCGGCTCGGGGATCGCGAGAGCGGCACAGCGAAGCCCGAAGAGGCCGTCATCGCCTATCGGGAGGCGCTGAAGGAGCGGACCCGCGAGCGCGTGCCGCTCGACTGGGCCACGACCCAGAACAATCTGGGCAGTGCGCTTAGCATGCTCGGCAAACGCGAGAGCGGGACGGCGAAGCTCGAAGAGGCCGTCGCCGCCTATCGCGAGGCGCTGAAGGAATGGACCCGCGAGCGGGTGCCGCTCGACTGGGCGACGAGCTTTGGCAACGAGGGCGTCGCGCTGATGGTTCTTGCCGAACGGCGCAGGGACGCTGCCATGGCCGAGACCGCAGTCAGCCAGATCGATACGGCGATCAAAACATTGCGCGATGGCGGCCATGCGCCGTTCGCCACCAATTATGAACGGCAACTCCCCAGGGCACGCGCCATCCTAGCGCGGCTGGGTGGGAGGTGAGGTGGCTCTCTGCGCACTGAGCTTGAGTGCCGATCCCCAGCCGCGCTCTCTGCACGCGAAAATGAAACCAACAACGGCGGGATTTACCGGAATTTTTGAAATTGGGTGGGCGGCCTTCGTTCCAATCGGCAGGCGAGGGGAGAGGCTCATTTGCGGGACGTGATCCGTATCGGCGTCGCGCTCACGCCCTGGCGAGCACGTTGCTCACTGACTTCGCATACCACCGGCCACCGCGTGGCGTGCTGATGCCGCGAGCGTTCAATGCATCCGCAATCTGATGAAGGGACGCAGCGCCTGCCTTCTGTATCTCGCGGACGATAGGAAGCACGTTAGCCGCGTGGCGGTCCGCGAGCGCCTTGATGGAAGCGGTGGCCGATTGACGCGCCTCAGCGAGCTTGGGACCGCCTAGCCTCACACCCCGCGCCTTAGCCGCCGCCAATGCGGCCTTCGTGCGCGTGGCGATCATTGCGCGTTCTTTCTCAGCAAGTGCGGCGAACAGGTGAAGGATGAAGGGGTCAACGTCGGCGCCAAGCTCTACGACCAGGAACGGCACACGGTGTGCCATCAAGCCAGAGATGAAGTGAACGTCGCGGCTGAGCCGATCTAGCTTGGCCACGGCCACGGGACAGCGCTGACGGCGAGCTTCGCTGAGGACAGCCGCAAGCTGGGGTCTGCGGTCTAGCGCGTCGGCGCCCTTACGCGGCCACGTTGATCTCACGAGGCATACTCGTGCCAGCGCTAAAAGGGGGTCAGGTTTTCTCCACAGAAGACATGCCGGTGGCGGTACCGGATCACGTTTGGGACGTGCTGCTTGCGCACAAAGACCAGTTTCCTTACACGCCCGAGAGGGGGGAGCGTGGTGTGGAAACGCATCCGTGGCGCGTCCCGTGGATGTTACGGTGAACACCATGCCTGATGACAAGCAGCAGCCTCTGTCGCCTCTGATCAAGGTCACACACCTACTTGGCCTCTCTGAAGCGGGAAAACGTATGGTGTTGGCATCGAGCGCTATTCGGCGCCCGCCGCCCTGCGACCCGTGGGCATGAGATTGCAGGTGGGACACTCAGGTGGTATCAATCGCGTCGGCAGGCAGCGCAGTTGTTCAGGTTTTATCGACGTTTCCTGAGCGCACCATAGTCCTCCCTACGGAGCGCCAATCGACCGCGGTACGCCGGTCGCGCGACCGCTACTTTTCCTTCTTGGACTTGCGCTTGATGTCGGCGCCATGTGCCCGCTTGTACGTTTGGATGTCCTTGAACTTGCCGCTCTTGTCGCGAACGGCATAGAGCTTGGTGCCTTTCGAGCTGCGATGCGTGGTGCGCTTGGCCATGACTTGCCCCTTGTGCAGCCGAGATTGAGATCGACCCTCGAACTCTACGGAGTGTCCGGTGTCCCGGCAATACGGATGCTCCGCCAACGAGATCTGAAGTTGCTTGTCAGCAGGGTGTAGCTCAGCCCGGCGAGAGTGCCTGCCTCGGATGCAGGAGGCCGTTGGTTCGAATCCAACCACCCTGACCAATGCACGCATGTCCCGGAAAAGTGGGAACCGGTTTTCCGATAAGGACATGCGCAGACACGCATGTCCCGGAAAAGTGGGAACCGGTTTTCCGATAAGGACATGCGCAGAAAACGAGGCGCCCATAGCTCAACTGGCAGAGCGGACGGCTTATACCCGTCGTGAGCTCCGGACTGGAGCGCGGTTGGAGGTTCGACTCCTCCTGGGCGTACCACCGCCTCAGCGCGGTGTGACTGATCTTTATTGTCCCGTAGCTCAGTGGAGCAGAGCACCGCTGTCCGAAGGCGGGGGTCGCGCGTTCGAGTCGCGCCGGGACAGCCAGTTCGGAAGGTGGTGCGTGGTGGCACGCAACCGGTCCCGAAAACCGGGCCGACCTTAGGGTCGAGGGTTCGACTCCTTCACCTTCCGCCAACTTTTGGCGGAGCTTCGGCGGCCAACGCCGCGCTCCGACATGCACGATGCGCGTCCCTCTCCTGCCACCGGTCTGTAAAACCGGCGTCTGTGAAACAGGCAGGTCGGCCGACGAGAGGTTCGAATCCTCGGGGGCGCACCAACGCGGGCGTGGCTCAAAGGTAGAGTCCCTGAGCGCCACTCAGGGGGCGCGGGTTCGATTCCCGCCGTCCGCACCAATTCGCCTGGGAAGCTAATCTGGTGAAAGCGCCGCGCCGAAAACGCGGAGAGGTGGGCTCGAAACCTACCCCAGGCACCACGGGCTCCTAGCTCATTGGGCAGAGCGCCTCGCTCGCACCGAGGAGGCAGCGGGTTCGAATCCCGCGGGGTCCACCATGGGATGATAGCTCAATTGGGAGAGCCCCCGCCTTGCAAGCGGGAGATGCGGGTTCGAGTCCCGCTCGTTCCACCAATTCTTCCTGGATGGCGGAATCGGGAAACGCGCCTGACTGTTAATCAGGTGCCGCAAGGCCTGCAGGTTCGAGCCCTGCTCCAGGAGCCAAATTCCGAAAAGCTGCGAAGACGTCCGCATGGGATAGCGGCTCGCGCCACGGAAGTGACAGCAGGGCGCCGCGTCTCACGACAGGCGAAAGGTTCTCACCGCGAGCTTGACGATCTAGCATGCCTCGCGAGAGGACACGCCCATGACGGTGCAAGAGTTCGTCTACGGTACGCTTGCATTCGGCGCATTGGCTGCGGGCGTGGCGTTCCTCGTGTTGCTGGCGATGTTCGGGGTCGGCGATTGACAGCAACCAGAGCGGCTACCAGCCACATGCCACCGCGGGTTTGGGACGGCAGGCGAAGCCGATGTTGCTGCAGCCCGTGCCACGGGTGCAGACCACGCATCCGTCCGTCCAGCGTTCGCAGGCCGGATGATGGTCACCGTAGTTCCAGACGTGAACTTCGATCGGCTCGGGTGTCGAGTGGGACAAGAGCATCTCGAAGGTGGCCAACGGCGGCCATGCCTGCACCTCGACTGGTGCCGTCGTTGAGCCGGTGAGCGCGCCGGCAAGGATCAGCGCGGCGGCGAGGATCGCTGCTCGGATCATTCGGACAGGGTGCGACGCGATTGCGGCAAGGTCACGGTGACCCACAGACGGTCGCTGTCGGCACCGCCGTGTCACGCGGCGGTCACAAGTCACCGTCTCGTGATACGGCGACCGCCGGGAATAAACCACGCGCACCCCGAGTCCTGGTCCCGTCGGGCGCAGGCCGGCCACGAGCGCCGGCGCCTGCGCTCATGGATTTCAGGGAGACGGACCATGCTCAACATGTCGCGTCGCGACTTCGTCGCTTCGACCGCCCTTGCCGCCGCGCTCGGGCTCAACGCGCGGCTCGTGGTGTCGCCGGCCTTCGCGCAGAAGACCGCCGATCCGGCGAAACCGTTCGTGACCTACAAGATCGGCACCGCCGAGGTCACCGCCGTCTACGACGGCATCTGGGAGAAGCCGCACGACCCGGCGTTCATCACCAATGCCTCGGTCGAGGACGTCAAGGCCGCGATGGTGAAGGCAGGATTGCCGGCCGATTTCGTCTCGATCCCGTTCACCGTCGCGGTGGTCAGGAGCGGCGGCAAGACCATCCTGTGCGATGCCGGCACCGGCGGGCAGGTGCAGCCCACCGCCGGCAAGCTAATGGCCAACATGAAGGCGGCCGGCATCGATGCGGCCAAGATCGACACCATCCTGATCTCGCATTTCCATCCCGACCACATTTTCGGGCTGATGGAAAAGGAGACCAACAAGCCGGTGTTCCCCAACGCCGAGATCGTGGTGTCGGACGCGGAGTACAAGTTCTGGACCGACCCGGCGGTGATCGAGCGGCTGCCGGAGGCGCGCAAGGGCCTGGCCCGCCGCATCCAGGCGGTGTTTCCGGGCTGGAAGAACATCCGCCAGGTCGAGGGCGAGCCCGAGGTGGCGCCCGGCATCCGCTTCGTGAGCGCGCCCGGTCACACGCCCGGCCACCGCGCGTTCCACCTGTCGTCCGGGTCGAGCCAGCTCATGATCTCGAACGACACCGCCTACGTGCCGGCGCTGGTAGCCGCCAATCCGGGCTGGCGCGGCGTCTACGACCAGGACGGCGCCACCGCCGAGGCTTCGCGCCGAAAATTGCTCGACCGGGTGATCGCCGACAAGATGATGATTTGCGGCTATCATTTCCCGTTCCCGGGCGCGGGCACCATCGCCAAGGACGGCACCGGCTACGCGCTGACTGTCATGAAGGCGTGAGGCCGGCGCGGTAGCTTCGCGGCCCGCCATCGAGAGGACATCGCCATGCGAGTTTTTGCGTCTTGCGTTGCGCTTGCGACGCTGCTTGCCGCCGGGGGCGTGCTCGCCCCCGCGCGGGCCATGGACACCATCCCGGCCGCGACCGCGCCCGACCTGACCTCGGTGCGCGCCAAGATCAAGGCCAAGGACTTCAAGGGCGCGCTGGCGGAGCTCACCCCGATGCTGGCGACGCACCAGGACGCCGACGTCTACAACCTGATGGGTTTCAGCTTGCGCAAGACCGGCGACTACAAGCAGGCCTACACGTTCTACCGCAAGGCGCTCGAGTTCGATCCCGCCCACAAGGGCGCGCTCGAATATCTGGGCGAGCTTTATGTCGAGACCGGCCAGATCGACAAGGCGAAGGAGAACGTCGCGCTCTTGAAGATGCTCTGCCCGAGCGGCTGCGAGGAGCTTGAGGACCTCGAAGAGGCGATCGCCAAAGCCGCGCCGAAGGTGAATTGAGCCTGATCAACGACATGCTGTCGTCGTCTAGCGGACCAGGACTCCGGGCCCTCAACCCGGCAATCGCGGGTTCGAATCCCGTCGGCAGCACCAGTACCAGGGATCAGGCATCAGTCGGCAGGGATCAGCAATGACGTGCGTCCTTCTGATCCCTGACCACTGATCCCTGATTTTTGATCCACTCATAGCTCAGCGGACGAGAGCGCCGGCGTGCGAAGCCGGAGGCGGCAGGTTCGAGTCCTGCTGGGTGGTCCACTATCCGGACCGCACGTCGGCGTCGAAGATGTCGTCATCCGAAATCCAGGTGTCGCGGTCCTTGATCACCGCCTGCACCGGCAGCGTCGCGGTGAGCGGGACGGCTCCCGGCACACGCTTGACCGCGGTGCCGATCGCCATGAACTCGATCAGGCCGCCGATCTCGTGGATATGGATCTTGATGCCGACCACGTCGTCGGCGCCGATGGCGCGCGCCTCCTGCCGGACGAGCTGGATGGCGTGCTCGCGGGCGTCGTAGATGAGCGACGTCAGATCGCTGATCTCGCCGCGCATGAAGCTCTTGAACATCGCCTTGAAGCCGCCGATGAGTCCGAGCGAATAGACCGCGGTGCCGAGCACGAGCTTGAGCGGCATCAGGCCGAGCGCGGCCAGATTCCACATTTCCTCGCAGGTGAGGTCGCTGGTCACCGGCTCGGCGTCGGCGCCGCGCGGCAGCGCCGGATGATGCGCGGCGGTGCCGAGCATCAGCATCTCGTGCGTGCCGCGGAACGGGGTGATGCGGGTCTCGATGCCGACCACCGCGTTGGCGCCGACCGCGCGCGCCTCGGCGGCGATGCGGTCCAAGGCGAGGTGGCGGGTGGCGTTGAAAATGTCGCTGTATTCCTTGATCTCGCCGCGGCCGAAGCTCTTGATCGCGCCGAGGATGCCGCCGGCGATCCCGACCGAATAGGCGATGTTGCCGAACACGAATTGCTTCGGCGTGTAGCCGGCATCGAGCAGGCAGAACAGATCCTGCCCGTTGCTGCTGGTCGAGAACGGGCCGAGCTGCGGTCCGTCGGCGCCGCGCGTGACGCAGGAGCCCACCGACAGGAACTCGATGTTGCCCTGCATGCTGCGCAGCTCGCTGGTGACGCTGGTGATGGCGAGCGCGTCGTGCTGCTGCGCTTCGTGCGCCATGCGCCGATAGGACTCCACGCGGCCCAGGCCGATCGCCTCGGTGACCTCGGTGACCTCGCCGCCGAACAGGCTTTGCAGCCCGGCGCCGATGCCGCCGATGAATCCGATCGATTGCACGCTGTTGCCGATCACGATCTCGCCGGGGCTGAACCCCTTGAGCCCGAGGCAATAGATCTCGTTGCCCGAGAGTCCGGTCATGATCGCCATGGACATCTCCGTTCGGGGAGGAAGCTGCGCCTCAAGACGGCACGCGCAACGATTCGCGAATGCAAGTTACCGGCAAATCGAAAACCCAAACAGGGTGTAGGGGAGCCTGGCCGTCCCTGCCTGCCTTGGAAGCAGGAGACCGGTGGTTCAAATCCACCCGCCCTGACCAGAATGGCGAGTGGCGAATGGCGTGGCCCTATTCGCTACTTCGCTACTCGCTATTCGCATCATCCAACCACACATATGCTGCATCGGAGCCCGCAATGACCGAAGTGAAGATTTTCGGCGAGCATGACGAGCGCACCAAGGAGCAGATGGTGCGCTGCATGCAGTACGGCAGCGTGGTCGGCGGCGTGCTCTGTGCCGACGGACATCTCGGCTATGCGCAGCCGGTCGGCGGCGTGATCGCCTACGAGGAGCACATCTCGGTCAGCGGGGTCGGCTTCGACATCGCCTGCGGCAACATGGCGGTGAAGCTCGACGTGCCGAAGAAGGCGATCGCCGACCGCATCGGGCCGATCGTCAACGAGATCGCCGCCAATGTCAGCTTCGGGCTCGGCCGCAGCAATGCCGAGAAGGTCGAGCACGAGCTGTTCGACAGCCCGCTGTGGCAGGACGCGCAGGCGATCGGCCATCTCAAGGGCATGGCGCGCGACCAGCTCGGCACCGTCGGCTCCGGCAACCACTATGTCGACCTGTTCGAGGACGAGGAAGGCCTCGTCTGGATCGGCGTGCATTTCGGTTCGCGCGGGCTCGGCCACAAGACCGCCACCGCCTTCATCAAGGCGGCGGGCGGCAAGGACGGCATCGACGTGGCGCCGACCGTGCTGCACCAGGACTCCGACCTTGGCCGGCAATATCTCGCCGGCATGACGCTCGCCGGCCAGTATGCCTATGCGGGCCGCGAGTGGGTGGTGGAGAAGGTGCGCTCGATCGTCGGCGGCGAGGTGCTCGACAGCGTCCACAATCACCACAACTACGCCTGGCGCGAGCGCCACGGCGAGCGCGAGCTGTGGGTGGTGCGCAAGGGCGCGACGCCGGCATTCCCGGGCCAGCGCGGCTTCGTCGGCGGCTCGATGGGCGACGACGCCGTCATCCTGGCGGGCGTCGAGAGCGACACGGCGGCGGCGAGCTTCTATTCGACCGTGCACGGCGCGGGCCGCGTGATGTCGCGCACCGAGGCGCGCGGCCGCTACGTCAAGGATCCGCAGACCGGCAAGAAGCTGCGCCAGCCGGGCCGGGTGCGCCACGACGAGATGCAGGCCTGGCTGCGCGACAAGGGCGTGCATCTCCTCGGCGGCGACCTCGACGAGGCCCCGCAGGCCTATCGCCGGCTGCCCGACGTGCTCGCGCACCACGCCGGCACGGTCAGGATCGAGCACACGCTGCGGCCGTTCGCGGTGGTGATGGCCGGCGCCGACGTGTTCGATCCGTTCAAGGACTGAGCGAATAGCGAATGGCGAATAGGTTTGGCGGGTGGCGAGGGACCCTATTCGCTACTCGTTATTCGCCATTCGCTTCACTCCAGGATCGTCTAACGGCAGGATGCGACGCTCTGAACGTCGCGATGTAGGTTCGAGTCCTACTCCTGGATCCAATATCGTTGCGGTGACCGGAGAGGTGACGGCCGCGCCTGCAAAGCGCGTCAATGCGGGTTCGAGTCCCGCCCGCAACTCCAACACGCTCTCGTAGCTCAGCTGGAAGAGCGCCGGACTTCTAATCCGGGACCGCGCGGGTTCGAGTCCTGCCGAGAGCGCCAATATCAGGCATCAGGGATCGGTTGTCAGGAATCAGAAAAGCAGCGCGGGTCTGATGCCTGATCCCTGAGGAGGGTTGGCCGAGCGGCAAGGCACCGCACTGCTAACGCGGCGAGACCTTCGGGTCGGGCAGGTTCGACTCCTGCACCCTCCGCCAAAATTCGAACGACGACGGAGATCGAAAAAAATCGGTTCTCTTTGTCCTCCGTGCCTCGATGCGGGCGTAGCTCAACGGCAGAGCCGCTGGCTTCCACCCAGAAGACGCGGGTTCGACTCCCGCTGCCCGCTCCACCGATCCGACCTTCGTCTAGCGGCCAGGACGCTCGCCTTTCAAGCGGGATGGCAGGGGTTCGAATCCCCTAGGTCGGACCAAATTGCTTCGCCGTCTAACGGCAGGCTGCCGCACTTTGCACGCGGCGACCGCGGTTCGAATCCATGGGAGCCGAAGCCATTTATTCCCATTCGCTCCCGGAAGGCCCCCCGGCGCCCGGTTTTGCGGCCCGCAGGCAATCGACCATTTCGTGATGGCCATCACATCGGCTGGGGCAGGGGTGGGGCATGGTGCGCTCACGACGCCGGGGATGCTCCGGCCCACCAGAAGGGGAGTTCGGTCATGATGACGATGGTGACATTGAGCCTGTTCGCGGTCGCGCTCGCATTCCCCGGCTTGATCACGGCGGTGATGAGCCGCTCGGCCAACGCGTAGAGCATGCTCCGGCAATAGCGCTGGAGCGGAATGACGGTTCGAACAACGTCATCCGGCTCCAGTAGGACACACAACAAACGATCGCTCGATGGGTCCCCCGACCCCCCGTCCTCCCGTCGAGCGTTTCGAGAGCCCCGGGTGCGCCCCCACACCCCCGGGGCTCTTTCCTTTCCTTCGCGATCGGAGTGCGCGGGCATAGCCCTTCGGCAGAGCCGCCGCCGTCCCGCGAAGACGATTTCCTCCCCCTTCGTCTAACGGCAGGATGCCGCACTTTGAATGCGGCGATCGTGGTTCGAATCCATGAGGGGGAACGCCGGTGTAGCTCAGCGGAAGAGCGGCGCTCTCATACGGCGAAGGTCGGTTGTTCAAATCAGCCCACCGGCACCAATCCCTGCGGTAGTTCAGTGGCCAGAACGCCTGAATGTGAATCAGGAGGTCGGCGGTTCGACTCCGTCCCCAGGGACCATTTCTGCGCGGTCCATCCCGGGCCCGGGCAGCGAGGGCACCGCCAATCCATGCCACGGACCGTGAGCATGGATTGCGGGCTCGCCTCCCGGCGCCCCGGAATGACGGACCTTTCCGAGGGGGTGTAGCTCAGCGGAAGAGCGGCGGTCTCCAAAACCGCGTCAGCGCGGGTCGATCCCTGCCTCCCCCGCCAATCCCTGGACGTTCACGTATTTTCCCGCCCGCGGGCGCCCAGATGACCGCCAAATCGGCGATCGGGCGCTCGAACCTTTTGCCTTTACCAAACGACTAATCCCTTGAGCCCGGTCCGGACCCCACCAGGGAGGGTCCGCGTTACAACGGCAACAAGGGGGCGTTCGTGGACACCAGTCAGCGGCCCGCAATGGGTCATGTCTTCTATCCCAATATCGGTTTTCTGAGCGCGGCCGCGACGGCCGGCATCGCCTTGCTCGCCGTGTCGGCGACGCCGGCCGGTGCGTTCTGGTTCAACAACTCGAGCCAGCCGGTGGCTATGCCCGGGTACAGCCAGCCGAGCGTGGTGCGTCCGGCGCGGCCGGCCCCGACTGCCACCGCTGCGCGCAGGGAGAAGGAAAAGGAAAAGCCTGCGGCCGATGAGAACGCCGACCTCTCGGCCAAGGCCAAAGAGCCGCTGCAGATCATGATCTCGATCGACAAGCAGCAGCTCACGCTCTACTCCGGCACGCACCCGATCGCGCACACGCGGGTTTCGACCGGCACGCCCAGCCATCCGACGCCAACCGGCGTGTTCAGCGTGATCCAGAAAGATCGCTGGCACCGCTCCAACCTCTACGGCGACGCGCCGATGTTCTACATGCAGCGGATCACCTGGTCGGGGGTGGCGATGCACCAGGGCGTCGTCCCCAACCACCCGGCCTCGCACGGCTGCATCCGCCTGCCCGAGGCCTTCGCCAAGCAATTGTGGGGCACCAGCAAGCTCGGCGCCCGCGTGATCATCACGCGCGGCGAGGCCGCGCCGGCCCCGTTCTCCCACGCGCGGCTGTTCACGCTCAAGCGCGAGCCGCTGGAAGCCAAGCGCGAGGCGCCCGCCACCGACGGCTCCGCCGACCTGGTGAAGGCGGCCTCCCAGGCGTTCGCGCGCTCGCAGGCCTTCAGCAAGACCGACGTGACCACGACCGACACGTTCAAGCTGTCCGATCCGGCCTTCGACCCGGCGCGGGCGCCCCTGCTCCATAAGCCGGCCGACATCGTGGCGACCGACGTGGTGAAGTCCGCCTACAACGCCTTCGAGCTGCGGCGCGTGAAGCCGGCACAACGGGCGGCGGCGACTTCGCCGACCACCACCGACGCGACGGTGGAGCGTCCGCTCAAGCCGGGCCCGATCGCCGTGTTCATCAGCCGCAAGGAAGGCAAGTTGTTCGTGCGCAAGGGCTTCGCGCCGGTGTTCGACGTCCCGGTGACGATCGCGCAGCCGGAGCAGCCGCTCGGCACCCACGTCTACACCGCGCTCGCCGTCAACGAGGACAACGCGACGCTGCGCTGGACCGTGGTCACGGTCCCGAACAACATTGCTCCCGCCAAGAAGCCGCAGGCCGGCAGGAAGGGCGAGCCGGTGGTCGCGGCCCCGAGCCTGCCGCCCTCGACCGCGTCCGGCGCGCTCGACCGCGTCACCATCCCGGAGGAGGCGCTCGACCGCATCGCCGAGCTGATGTCGCCCGGCGCATCGCTGGTGATCTCCGACCAGGGCCTCGGCGGCGAGACCGGCAACGGCACCGACTTCATCGTGCTGACGCGCTGAGCAGACGACAAAGAGCAGACGACGGAGGACGGATGGGCGTTGCTCATCCGTCCTTTTGCGTTTGTCCTCCGGCTTCCGTCTTCGCCAGCGCGGCCAGCCCCTCGCGCGTCGCAACCGACGGCGTCCAGTTCAGGCGCCTGAGCGCCGCGGCGTCCGCGACCAGCGATCCCGCCAGCCGCTGATAGACGTCGTCACGGCCGGCCGCCCGCAGCGCCGCTTCGATCAGCCGCGATGGCACTGGAACGAGCCCCGCGCGGCGTCCGAGGCCGCGCCGCATCGCCGCGATCATGTCCGGGATGGTGACCGGCGCGGCATCGGCGACGATCAGCGGCCGCCGCAGCGGCGCCGGCGCGCCGAGCACCGCGTCGACGGCGGCGACCAGGTTGTCGAGCGCGAGCAGCGACCGCCGCCCGGCGAGCGCGCCCAGCGGCAGCGGATAGGGGGTGCGCGCCAGCCGCAGCAGCTGCGCCATGTTGCCCTTGACGCCGGGCCCGTAGACCAGCACTGGCCGCAGCGCCACCCAATCGATGGCGAGCTCCGCCAGCCCCTGCTCGGCGGCGAGCTTCGATCGCCCGTAGGCGTCGGTCGGCCGTGGCGCCAGATCCTCGGTCAGGACCTCCTCCGCCGCCGGACCGCTCTGCGCGCGGATCGAGGAGAGGAACACGAAGCGCTTGGCGCCGGCGCGCTGGGCCGCCCGCGCCAGGCCGATCGTCGCCTCGGTGTTGAGCATCCGGTAGTCGTCCTCCGGCACGCCGGACATGGCGTGCGCGACGCCGGCCGAATGGATGACCGCGTCGACGTCGGCAAGCGCCGCCGCCATGTTCTGCGGCCGCGCCAGATCGCCGACCACGGCGCTGGCCGATTCCATCGCCACCGTGCTGGGGCGCCGCAGCAGCACGCGCAGCCGGTAGCCGCGCTTGGGCAGTTCCCGCAGCAGGCATTGCCCGATGAAGCCGGTCGCCCCGGTGAGGGCGACGAGAGGCCTGCTGACTGCACCGACGGAGCTCATTGCCGCGCTATCCTCAAGTCTGCGCTGCTATTGAGCAATATAACCCATTCGGCGCGGCCGGTGACGCGCGGGATATCGCGGCGCATGCTTGGTGGGCGGATGGCGGCGGGTTACCGCCACAGCCGGCCGCTGGCGATCTCCGCGCCTTCCGCCAGCGACTTCAGTTTGGCCCAGGCCACGTCGGCGTGCACCTCGTCGCCGGCGGCCGCGGTGGCGAAGCCGCAATCGTTGCCGGCGATGACGTTCTCGCGTCCCACCACCCGCGCGAACCGCTCGATGCGCTGGGCGACCAGCTCCGGGTGCTCCACCTGGTAGACGCAGTGCGACACCACGCCGGGCATGAGCACCTTGCCGTCCGGCAGCTTGACCTGTTCCCACACCTTCCACTCGTGCTCGTGCCGGGGATTGGAGGCTTCGAACGAGTAGGTCTGCGCCCGGATCGTCAGCATCAGATCGACATAGTGCTCGAGCTCGAGGTCGTGGATGCGCGGCGCGACGTTGACGCTGTAGCAGGTGTGGAAGCGCACGCGGTCCTCGGGGATGCCGCGCAGCGCATGGTTCACGATCTCGACCCGCAGCGTCATGAACTTCCTGTTGTCCGCAAGCGAGATCCCCGGCGTGCGGTTGTAGTAGGTGATGAGCCGGGGATCGTCGATCTGCAGCAGGAAGCCGGCGTCGACGATCGTCCGGTACTCCTCGTTCATCGCCTCGGCCAGCGCGACGAGATACTCCTCCTCCGACCGGTAGTACTCGTTCGGCAGGTACATTTCGAGGTTGGTCGGCGAGATCGCGGTGATGAACGCCTCCGCGACCTTGAGCCCGTCGACCGCGCTCTTGAGGTTCTCGATGTCGGCGGCCAGCTCCTTGTGGCCGATATATTTGATCGGCCCGGCGCAGACCATCGCCTGCATCCCGCGCGGCTTGCCGATCTTGTCGGCGCGGGCGGCGAACATCACGCGCATCTCCTCGTAGACGCCCGGAAAGGCGAGCGAGTCGCGGGTGGCGGTGCCGAGATAGCGCTGCGGCTCGTTCCGGCGCTCGAGCCCGCCGATGCGCGCGCGGGCGTAGTGCGCGAAGCTCGATTTGCTGTGCTCGCCGTCGTCGACCACGTCGATGCCGATCTCGGCCTGTTTGCGGACCACTTCGCGCACCGAGGTGCGCACCCGGCGCGCCAGATCGTCGGCGTCGTAGGGGTCGCCGCCGTCCTTGGCGTGCAGCGGCGCCAGCAGCTCGCGCGGCCGCGGCAGGCTGCCGCAATGGCTGGTCAGGATGCGGTCGGTGCTGCGCTTCATGGCGTTCGATCCCCGGGTTGACGGCGCAGCATATCCGCCGCCGTCCCGGGCGCAAACGCGCTGCCACCCGTTCTCGAACCGATCGAATGCGGACGGAATCTTGGTAGGATGGGACCTGGCCCCGACCGCTCGCGATGGGCAAGTTGGGATGACGGGAGCACGCGATGTTGGACGGCGTGATGCTGCTGTGGTTCCTGCTGGCGGCGGCCGCGCTGCTGTTCGTGGCGGTGGACATCCGCAGCACGCCGGAATCGCCGGTGCTCAAATGGGGCTTCGTGCTGCTGACCGCCTATACCGGCGTGGTCGGCGCATTCCTCTACGTGCTCGGCTGCCGCGAGCCGCTGCCCGGGACGCACGAGCGCTATGTGGCCGCGCAGTGGCGGCAGGCGCTCGGCTCGACCATGCATTGCGTGGCCGGCGACGGCGTCGGCATCCTGGCGGGCGCGGTGCTCGCCAGCATCTTCGGCATCGCCGGCTTGGCCGAGGTCGTCCTCGAATATGTGCTCGGCTTCGCCTTCGGCTGGACGATCTTCCAGGCGCTGTTCATGCGCGACATGGCCGGAGGATCATACCGTCGCTCGCTGACCGGCACGTTCATGGCGGAGCTCTTATCGATGAACCTGCTGATGGCCGGGATGGTGCCGACCGTGATGGCGCTGCGCCGGTGCGTCGGGCCGGCGGCCGCTGATCCGCTGACGCCGACCTTCTGGTTCGTGATGTCGATGGGACTCTTGGTCGGCTTCATCGTCGCCTATCCGATGAACTGGTGGCTGGTGTCCCACCATCTCAAGCACGGCATGATGACGGTTCGCCCGGCCGGCGCCGCCGCCGGCGCGTCTGCGCACGGCGCCCATGTCGGCATGGACATGCAGGCCGCGCCGGCCATGTCCATGGGTGGCGGCGCGGCGCCGTGGCCGCCGGTGCCGGTGATGGCGCTTCTGTCAGTGCTGGCGCTGGCGGCGGGTGTCGCGCTGGGTCTGCTGTTGGGGCCGAAATAACCGGGGGCTAACCAAACGACGACCTCCGGCTGACACCACCGGCCCCGCGACGTAGCATCGCCCGAGGAGGGCCCGACCATGCTGTCACGCCGCGCTTTCCTGCTGTCCACTCTGGCAGCGTCTACGGTTCCGCCGATGCTGGCTCGGGCGCAGACCGCGCCGCAGGCGAGCTCGGGCGCGACCGACGGAGCGCCCACCGTGCTGCGGCTCGAGCGCCGCGGCATCGAGGTCAACGGCAAGCCGGCCACGGTGTTCGGCATCCGGCAGCCCGACGGCACCTTCGGCATCAGGACGCAGGTGGGCCAACGCTTCCGCGTGCGCGTGGAGAACCGGATCGACGAGCCGAGCCTGATCCACTGGCACGGCCTCACCCCGCCGTGGCAGCAGGACGGCGTGCCGCGCGTCTCCGGGCCGCCGATCCCGCCGGGCGGCAGCGCCGACTACGACTTCCCGCTGCGCTTCGGCGGCACCTACTGGATGCATTCGCACCAGGGCCTGCAGGAGCAACTGATGATGTCGGCGCCGCTGATCATCCGCGATGCGCGCGACCGCGCCGACCAGCAGGAGGTGATCGTGATGCTGGCGGACTTCAGCTTCACGCCGCCCGAGCAGATCTTCGAAGGGCTCCGGAAGGGCGGCGGCATGCCGTCCATGAGCGGCGCCGCGACGCCGGCACCCGCTGCCGCCGAGATGAAGGGCATGGGCCAGGGCGGGGGCGCAATGGCGCCGATGCCGGGCATGGCCATGGGCGGCATGGCCGCCAAGCCCGATTTGAACGACGTCAAATACGACGCGTTCCTGGCCAACGACCGCACGCTGCGCGATCCCGAGGTGGTCAAGGTCGAGCCGGGCGGGCGCGTGTTGTTGCGCATCATCAACAGCTCGGCGATGAGCGCCTTCCATATTGACCTCGGTCAGCTCGACGGGGAGCTGATCGCCGTCGACGGCTTCCGGGTCGCGCCGGTCAGGGGCCGGCGCTTTCCGATCGCGGTGGCGCAGCGGCTGGATATCCGGCTCGCCGTTCCGCGCGCGGGCGCGGCGCATCCCATCCTGGCGGTGCTCGAAGGCGAAACGAGCCAGACCGGCATCGTGCTGCGGGCCGGGCAGGCGCCGGTCGCGCGGATTCCCGACACCGCCGCCGTGGCGTCGGCGGCACTGACGCTCGACCTCGAGAGCCGGCTGCGCGCCGCCAATCCGCTCAAGCCGCGCAAGGCCGACCGCGTCCACACCATCAACCTCACCGGCTCGATGGCGGGCTACGGCTGGTCGATCAACAATGTCGCGTGGAGCAAGGACGTCCCGCCGCTACCGGTCGCCAAGGGCGAGCGCGTCGAGATGGTGATGATCAACCGCACGCCGATGCCGCATCCGATGCATCTGCACGGCCACGAGGCGCAGGTCGTCGAGATCGACGGCAAGCGCTTTCCCGGTGCGGTGCGCGACACCGTGCTGGTGCCGCCCGGCCGCCGGGTGGTGTTCGCGTTCGACGCCAACAATCCGGGGCTCTGGGCGTTCCATTGCCACCTGCTCTACCACCTCGAGGCCGGGATGTTCACGACGTTCCGCTATGTGTGACGGGTGCGGGCGTCGCGATCAAAATAGGTGGCTATCTCACCAGTACGGACCGGGCCCTCGATCAAGGGCCCATGATGTGGGCCGGCCACCAGGGTGACGCGAGCAATCCCCACCCCAAGGCCCACATGATCGACAAGAGGCTGCCCACAAGGGCGACCGAGTACGACGCTCTTGCTCGTGTGGTGCCTGTCCTCAAGGCGCCCCATCCGCCCGCCATCTTCAGCGCAAGCCATCCCGCGATCAGGGTTCCTGCACTCGCCGGAAGCCACATCACGGCGACCGTCACCAGCGCACGTTCAACGAATCCGGTGAGTTCGGGGAGCATCGGCACTTTGGCGATCGGCTTGTCGTCCCCTTCCTTCCCCAACTTTTCAACCACATCGTACAAATAGGTGGTGAGATATTTTGGCAGCAGCCCGCCGAGAAAAACCGAAATGAGGAGCGACACGAACCAATATGTTTTCGCGTAGTCACTGAGAAGCACCAGCCATCCTGTGCTCATTGCAACCTCCCATGCTGAAATTGCTTCAGGGCGGCGGGCGCCGCTGTGCACGAAATGTCATACGACAAGAGTTTAGTGGTGGAGCCAAGGGGAGTCGAACCCCTGACCTCTTGAATGCCATTCAAGCGCTCTCCCAACTGAGCTATGGCCCCACGCGGGACGCGGTGTCGGGACGGTCGCGTCCGGAATATAGGTCGGATTGTAACGGGATCGAGCCTTCCTGGCCAGAACGCGGCGCGCGGCGGCGTCCGTCAGGCGCGGCAACTATCTCTCCTCCTCATCCTCCTCGACGTCGCCGATGATGTCGGTGACGTCCTCGTCGCCCTCCTCCTGCTCCTCGATGAAGGTGGCGTCGTCCATCGGCTCGTCCTCGAGCTCGATCTCCTCCTCGCCGCCCTCGGCCGCCTCACCCTCGCCCTCGCCGGGCTTCTTGCCCTGCGCCTCCGCGTCGGCCTCCTCGAGCGAAACGAACTCGGCCTCCTGGGTCTCCGGCGCCACCACCTCTTCCTGCGGCGCGGGCGCCGCGCGGGCGGCGACCGCGGCGGCCGGCTCCGGACGGGAGCGCGCGCTGACCGCCGCCAGCTCCAGCACCGTATGGCATTTCGGGCAAACGATCGGGTCCTTGCTGAGGTCGTAAAACTTGGCGCCGCAATTGGTGCAGAGGCGCTTGGTGCCGAGCTCGGGTTTGGCCACGGTCCAGGTTCCTTGAGCGGGTCTGAAATTGAGGTGCTTCACTTGGCGAGTCGCGCCGCCAGTGTCAATAGCGCCCTGCCGCGTTATGCCCGGGGGACAAAATGCCCCAATTTGGGCCTCGGATGACGCCTTTCCGCCCCCGTGCTAGGACGGTGTTTGCCAAGCTGAGGTCGCCGTGAACCACGCCGTCCCGTCCCCGCTCACCGCCCGCCGCGCCGGGCCGCTCAAGGGCCGCGCCCGCGTCCCCGGCGACAAGTCGATCTCGCACCGCGCCCTGATCTTCGGCGCGCTGGCGGTCGGGGAGACGCGGATTTCCGGGCTGCTGGAAGGCGAGGACGTGCTCAACACCGGCAAGGCGATGCGCGCGCTCGGCGCCCAGGTCGAGCGCACGGGCGAGGGGGAATGGCGCGTCCGCGGCGTCGGCGTCGGCGGCTTCGCGCAGCCGGAGCGGCCGCTCGATTTCGGAAATTCCGGCACCGGGGTGCGCCTCGTCATGGGAGCGGTCGGCGGCTGCCCGATCGTCGCGGGCTTCGACGGCGACGCCTCGCTGCGCTCGCGGCCGATGCAGCGCATCCTCGATCCGCTGTCGCTCATGGGCGTGCGCCCGGTCGAGGTCAGCGACGGCGGGCGGCTGCCGCTGACGCTTGCGGGGGCGCGCGATCCGGTGCCGATCGTCTATCGCACGCCGGTGCCGTCGGCCCAGATCAAGTCGGCGGTGCTGCTCGCCGGCCTGGCGGCGCCCGGCGCGACCACCGTGATCGAGAGCGAGGCGAGCCGCGACCACACCGAGAAGCTGCTCAAGCATTTCGGCGCCGAGGTGGCGGTCGAGCCGGAGGGCGAGCACGGCCGCAGGATCACGCTCAAGGGCGAGCCCGAGCTCACCCCGGCTCCGGTGGTGGTGCCGGCCGATCCGTCGTCTGCCGCCTTCCCGATGGTCGCGGCGCTGATCGTGCCCGGCTCGGAGGTGATCCTGACCGACGTGATGACCAATCCGCTGCGCACCGGCCTGATCACGACCTTGCGCGAGATGGGCGCCGACATCGAGACGCTCAATCTCCGCAGCGACGTCGGCGAGGAGATGGCCGATTTCCGCGTGCGCGCGTCCGCGCTGCGCGGGGTCGAGGTGCCGGCGACGCGTGCGCCCTCCATGATCGACGAATTTCCGGTGCTGGCGGTGGCGGCGAGCTTCGCCGAGGGCACCACGGTGATGCGCGGCCTCAAAGAGCTGCGGGTGAAGGAATCCGACCGCCTCGCCGCCGTCGCCAATGGCCTCAAGGCCAACGGGGTTGCGGTCGAGGTCGACGGCGACGACCTGATCGTGCATGGCCGTGGCCGCGCGGCGGGCGGCGGGCGGGTGACGACCCACATGGATCACCGCATCGCCATGGCGTTCCTGGTCATGGGGCTGGCGAGCGAGCAGCCGGTCGGCATCGACGATGCCGGCTTCATCGCGACCAGCTTCCCGGGCTTTGTGCCCATGATGCGTACCTTGGGCGCCGACGTGAGGTAGGCATCCGGCAAGGTTCCCCGCCGATGGCGACCGCCTTTGATCGCGACCAACTGCTCGAGGCCTTCGACGAGATCGGGCGGGCAGCCATCGCGGCGCAGACGCGCCTGGAGATCGCCGTGTTCGGCGGCTCGGCGCTCATGCTCGCGAGCAATTTCCGGTTCTCGACCGAGGACGTGGACATCGCCGAGATTGGCCGGCCCTGGCCGGAATGGCTGGCAGCCGTGGTCGAACGCATCGGCGCCCGCAATGGCTGGCCGGCGGACTGGCTCAACGAGGCGGTCGCCTTCCATTTGAGCAAGCTGGCAAATCCCGCACGTGATCTGGTGCTCTTGGGCACCTTCCCGCGGGCATCCGAGCAAGTGGGTCTTGTCGTCTTCGTGCCGACGGCGAGATATATGCTCGCGCTGAAGCTGAAGGCGCTGCGAGTGGCCGATTTCGACAAGGGATCCACGGACCTCGCCGATACCGCTGCGCTCTTGCGCGTCCTTGCTGTCAAAGACGTTGAAGCGGCCATCGGCATCCTTGCCGAGTTCTTCCCGATAAGCGCAGTCCATGCGGACAAGCAGCGATTTGTGCTAAAGCGACTGTTATCTGCAAAGAGCCCCGCTGATGCGCCCCGCTACCCTCGCTCAAGCCTATGAGTGGATCATCGCCGGCGAGCCGCGCGATGCGACGCTGTCGGAGTTTCTCGACACCTTTTACCTGGCGCCGACGCCCGAGCGGCGGCTCGCCCTATTGCGTGATGAGCCTTCGATGACCGGCGATGCCCGGCTGGATGCGCTGGCCGGGGCAGTCGCGGAGTATCTGGCGAGGCAGTATCGACTGGCCATAGTTCCGGCCTGGGCGTTCGAACCTCGCCGCTATCTCGACCGTCCTTGGCACACGTCGTCCCTCGCCGACGATGGCATGCGTGAGTATCTTACCTTCGCGAGCCCGGCCGAGTTCCGCGCGCGCAATATTTTCACCGAGGAACGCCCGT
The DNA here is from genome assembly GCA_040510815.1 of Xanthobacteraceae bacterium. Lineage (GTDB taxonomy): Bacteria > Pseudomonadota > Alphaproteobacteria > Rhizobiales > Xanthobacteraceae > VAZQ01. The sequence continues at coordinate 23,964 of JBEVIH010000323.1, forward strand.
TGCGCCGCGCCCGCAGCGGTCTGTCTCCATCATGATCATCGCCATCGACGGTCCCGCCGCCTCCGGCAAGGGTACGCTCGGCCGCCGGCTCGCCGCCCATTACGGCCTGCGGCACCTCGATACCGGCCTGATCTACCGGGCGGTGGCGAAGTCTCTGCTCGACGCCGGCCATTCGCCGAGCAACCGGGCGCGTGCGCTGGCGGCCGCCGAGGCGCTCGATCCGAACCGTTTCGAGGAGGCGGCGCTCAAGAGCCAGGCGGTCGGCGAGGCGGCATCGCAGGTCTCGGCCATCGCCGAGGTCCGCCGGGCGCTGCTGGCCTTGCAGCGCAATTTCGGCCGCACCCCGCCGGGCGCGGTGCTCGACGGCCGCGACATCGGAACGGTCATTTTTCCCGACGCCGACGTGAAGATCTTCGTCACCGCAACCCCGCAGGTGCGCGCCCGCCGCCGCGCCGTCGAGCTGGAGGCGGCCGGCGGCATGGTGAACGAACCGGAAGTGCTGGCCGACATCCTGCGCCGGGACGAGCGCGACACCAGCCGGGCCGCGGCGCCGCTGAAACCCGCGCCGGATGCGCACTTGCTCGATACCACGCATTTGGATATAGACGCCGCGTTCCGGGCCGCCATCGACATCGTCGAAGCCGTCCGGGCGGGCCGGGCGCGCGGCTGACCGCGCTCCCGTCGTGGAGGATAAGCCCGCTCGCACGCGTTTCTTTCGCGGCGCACCGGATTTGAACCATCGTTTCGATCGCTCGGTCATTGCGCCGGGCCGCCGCTAGCGCGGCGGTGGCCGAAATCCCGCGGGACTTTCGGCCCGAGCGCTCGAAAACGCCCATTCACGCAATCCGGCGCTGCCCGCCCCGTCAGGAGAGTTCATGGCCACCGCTGCCGCCACCAGTTCCGCCGCGCCCGCGTCGTCGCGCGAAGATTTCGCCAAGATGCTCGAAGAGTCGTTCACGCAGGGCAGCCTGCAGGAAGGCTCGGTCGTCAAGGGCACTGTCGTCGGCATCGAGAAGGATCTCGCGGTCATCGACGTCGGCGCCAAGACCGAAGGGCGGGTGCCGTTGCGCGAATTCGCCGGCCCGGGCCGGCAGGCGGAGCTCAAGGTCGGCGACACCGTCGAGGTCTATCTGGAGCGGGTGGAGAATGCGCTCGGCGAGGCGGTGCTCTCGCGCGACAAGGCGCGCCGCGAGGAGAGCTGGGGCAAGCTCGAGAAGGCGTTCAACAACAATGAGAAGGTCCAGGGCGTCATCTTCAATCAGGTGAAGGGCGGCTTCACCGTCGATCTCGACGGCGCGGTGGCGTTCCTGCCGCGCAGCCAGGTGGACATCCGACCGATCCGCGACGTGGGTCCGCTGATGAACCAGCCGCAGCCGTTCCAGATCCTCAAGATGGACCGCCGGCGCGGCAATATCGTCGTCTCCCGCCGCACCGTGCTGGAAGAGACCCGCGCCGAGCAGCGCCAGGAGCTGGTGCAGAACCTCGAAGAGGGCCAGGTCATCGACGGTGTGGTGAAGAACATCACCGATTACGGCGCCTTCGTCGATCTCGGCGGCATCGATGGGCTCCTGCACGTCACCGACATCGCCTGGCGGCGTGTCAACCATCCGACCGAGGTGCTCAATATCGGCCAGCAGGTGAAGGTCAAGATCATCAAGATCAACCACGAGACCCACCGCATCTCGCTCGGCATGAAGCAGCTGCAGGACGACCCCTGGCAGGGCATCGAGGCGAAATATCCGGTGGGCACGCGCTTCAAGGGCCGCGTCACCAACATCACCGACTACGGCGCCTTCGTCGAGCTCGAGCCGGGCATCGAGGGCCTGATCCACGTCTCCGAGATGTCGTGGACCAAGAAGAACGTGCACCCCGGCAAGATCGTCTCCACCTCGCAGGAGGTCGACGTGCAGATCCTGGAGGTTGATCCGGTCAAACGGCGCATCTCGCTCGGCCTCAAGCAGACCATGCGCAATCCGGGGGAGATGTTCGTCGAGAAATATCCGCCCGGCTCCATCATCGAAGGCGAGGTCAAGAACAAGACCGAATTCGGCATTTTCCTCGGTCTCGACGGCGACGTCGACGGCATGGTGCATCTCTCCGACCTCGACTGGAAGCGGCCGGGCGAGCAGGTGATCGAGGAATACAAGAAGGGCGACAAGGTGCGGGCGCAGGTGCTCGACGTCGACGTCGAAAAGGAGCGGATCTCGCTCGGCATCAAGCAGCTCGAAGGCGATCCGTTCGCAGAAGCCGGCGACATCAAGAAGGGCGCGGTCGTCACCTGCGAGGTCACCGAGGTGAAGGAGACCGGCCTCGAGGTGAAGATCATCGGCTCCGATCTCACCGCGTTCATCAAGCGCTCGGAGCTCGCGCGCGACCGCTCGGAGCAGCGCTCCGAACGCTTCGCGGTTGGCCAGAAGGTCGACGCGCG
>JBEVIH010000324.1:0-22134 GCA_040510815.1 Xanthobacteraceae bacterium
GGAGCGCCGAGAGGCGGGCGTCCCGATCGTAAGGGACGCACCACGCCTCGCAAGCGTGGTTGGTCGCGCTTCGCACGCGCGGCCCAGTTTGCGCCTTCTCGGCGCTCCGCTCCCCGTTGGGGGAGAAGGGAAAGAGAGAAACGCGGCGCCCGCGCGCGCAATCAGCGGGCAGGCGGAGCGTTGGCTAGGGCTGTTTGACAAGTGAATAGGATTTAGGGGCGCTGCGTCGCGGCAACGCTCACTTTCGTGTCCCGGGCGAGTGAAGCGAGCGCTCTTGCGCGAGCGGAACGAGACACCGATCTCGGGTTTACCCGAGATCGGCGCTTAATGGTGCGCAAGTCGGGCAAGCCCGACTTGCGTGGACCCAGCGCAAGACTCGCGAAGCGCAATATGGCGACGCGCTGCGCGCGTCGATTCTCTCCCGGGTCCCGGGTCTTCGCTCCGGCTTCGCCGTCGCTCGCCCGGGACACGAGGGCTGCGGATTAGGTCGCCGCCTTCACGCCACCTTGGTGGTGGCCGGGGTCGACACTTCCGGGTCGGCCTCGCTGATCACGCGGTTGCGGCCGCTGCGCTTGGCCGCGTAGAGGCAGTTGTCGGCGCGCTCGATCAGCGACTGGGCGCTGTCGTGCGGCTGCAGGGCGGCGACGCCGACCGAGATCGTCACCCGTCCGAGGTGCTCGCCGGTCGAGCGCTTCATCAGCTCCTTGGTCATCACCGCGCGGCGGATGTGGTCGGCGACCGTGATCGCCGAGCGCAGCACCGTGTTCGGCAGCACCACCGCGAATTCCTCGCCGCCGTAGCGGGCGGCGATGTCCTGGCCCTTGACGTTCTGCTTCACCGAGATGGCGACCAGGCGCAGAACCTGATCGCCGGTCAGGTGGCCGTAGCTGTCGTTGAATTTCTTGAAATGGTCGACGTCGGTCATCATCAGCGACAGCGCCTCGCCGCGGGCGCGCGCCTCGGCGATCGCCTTCGCCAGGGTGTCGTCGAAATACTTGCGGTTGGAGAGCGAGGTGAGCGGGTCGGTCAGGCTCTCGTTGCGCACCGCATCGAGATTCTGCTGCAGGACGGTGATCTCCTGCTTGGAGGCCGACAGCCGCTCCTCGAGCGCCTGATTGTTCTTCTCCATCTCCTTGGTGGCCTGCACCAGGCTTTCGACGATCGCCCGCACCGCCGGCTCGTCGGTGGCGACGCCGAGCTTTTGGGTCACGTCGACGAGGCTCTCGGTGTAGTTCGAGGCGGTGCCGGCGGCGGCGCCGATCATCGCCATGACCTGCTCGATCTCGCCCATCACCTGCGAGCCGACGCGGTCGATGCGGTCGGTGAAGCGGTTCGCCGAGATGTAGGTCTCGTGGATCTGGTCGACGTCGGCCTCGTTGAGCGTGCCGTTGCGCGCCAACAGCTCGTTGATCATCTGATTCAACGAGGGGTTATAGCCAGTGGCGTAGTTGTACCAGATTTCGAAGTGACGCGGCGTAGCCGGCTGGCGCAGCGCCCTGATCTGTCCGAGAGCAATCTCAGCGAACGCCATCGTGCGTTCGTGCTCATCGGTGTGAACAGTCATGGACTAGCTCCGCCCGCAGGCGTGCCCCTGCGGCCTTGCCCCAATGCAAACGAATATGTCGGGTGGTGAAGCACCCCGATCAAACGTGCAACGTAGTGCAAGCTGATGAATGCGGAGTAAACGGCTCGGCGCCGCTTATGGGAGAAAAACAATCGAAATGGCCGAAAAGCAGGAAGCGCCGATCAGGCCTTGACCCGGAACGGGCGCAGCAAAAAGGCCGGAAGATGATCGCTCACCCCCTCGTCGGCAGGCTCGAAGGCCCGCGCCGGCTTCGGCGCCCGGCGCGGCCGCGCCTCGTCGAGCCGCGCCACCGGCGCCGGCTCGCTGTGGCGCCGCGGCGGCGCCGACCGGCCGTGCCGGCGATGTCCGTCGCGGCGCGGCTCGCCTGCAGGCCGCTCTTCGGCGACGCGCGGCGGCTCGCCCATCCAGGGGATGGTCTGGCCGATCAGCTTCTCGATCGCCGCCACCGATTTGTTGTCGGCAGGCGCCACGATGGTGATGGCGGTACCGCTGAGCCCCGCGCGGCCGGTGCGGCCGATGCGGTGGACGTAGTCGTCGGCATGGTGCGGCACGTCGAAATTGAAGATGTGGCTCACGGCGGGGATGTCGAGCCCGCGGGCGGCGACGTCGGAGGCGATCAGCAGCGTCACCTCGCCTCTGCGAAACGACTCGAGCGCGGCCGTGCGGGCGGCCTGGTCCAAGTCGCCGTGCAGGGCCGCCGCGTTGAAGCCGTGGCGCAGCAGCGAGCGGTGCAGTTGCGCGACCTCGCGCTTCCTGTTGCAGAACACGATCGCGTTCTTGAACCCCTCGACCGAGCGAATGAGACTGCGCAGCGTGTCGCGCTTGTCGTGCGGCTCGCGTCCGGTCTTGACCAGGAGCTGGGTGGTAGCGGCGACCGTAGTCGCCGGCCGCGACACCTCGACCCGCACCGGATTGTGCAGGAACTGCTCGGTGATGCGCCGGATCTCGGGCGGCATCGTCGCGGTGAAGAACAGCGTCTGGCGCGTGAACGGCACCAGCTTGCAGATGCGCTCGATGTCGGGGATGAAGCCCATGCCGAGCATGCGGTCGGCCTCGTCGATCACCAGGAGCTCGACGCCGGTAAGCAGCAATCGCCCGCGCTCGAAATGATCGAGCAGGCGGCCGGGGGTCGCGATCAGCACGTCGACGCCGCGAGTGAGCTTGCTGTCCTGGTCGTCGAACGACACGCCGCCGATCACCAGCGCGACGTTGAGCTTCTGCTTGGCGCCATACTTGATGAAGCTCTCCTCGACCTGCGCGGCGAGCTCGCGCGTCGGCTCGAGGATCAGCGTGCGCGGCATGCGCGCGCGGGCGCGGCCGCTTTCGAGCATGGTGAGCATCGGCAAGGTGAAGGCCGCGGTCTTGCCGGTGCCGGTCTGGGCAATGCCGAGCACGTCGCGCCGCGCGAGCACGTGGGGAATTGCTTGTTCTTGGATCGGAGTGGGGGCTGGATAACCGGCCGCTTTGACTGCGGCGAGAACTTTTTCGGACAAGCCGAGCTTGGAAAAGGGCATGTAACCTCGTCAAAAACCGTCCGGAACGTACCCGCGCCGGATGACAGAACAGCGACTGATTGCGCGGGACGGACGGTCGAATCTTCAATCGACCGTTTGGGCGCGAACATAAGAATGCGGGCGCGAAAGTCAATCCTTTGCAGCGCAATAAGTCGAAATGATTACTGATTTTTTCCGCCTGAAGCAGCAATTGGACCGGGTTCAGACCGGCCGCCGAACGAGAGGAAATGAGCCATGAGCGAGCCGCTGCCGATGGTCCTCATTCCGGGTCTTCTGTGCACTGCGCGCCTCTACGCCGAGCAGATTCCCGTGCTCTGGCGTTTCGGGCCGGTGATGATCGCCGATCACCGCCGCGATGACACCGCGGCGGCGATCGCGGCGCGCATCCTCGCCGCCGCCCCGCCGCGTTTCGCGCTCGCCGGGCTGTCGATGGGCGGCTACCTCGCCCTCGAGGTCATGCGTCAGGCGCCGGACCGGGTCGCGCGGCTCGCATTGCTCGACACCAACGCGCGCGCCGATCCGCCCGAAACGTCCGAGCGGCGCCAGCGGCAGATCGAGCTCGCCCAGAACGGACGGCTGGGCGAAATCGTCGATCAGCAGCTCCCGCTGTTCGTGCATCGCGACCGTCGCGGCGATGCGTCGCTCATACAGATCGTCCGCGTCATGGCGGAGGAGACCGGCGCCGAGGCCTTCATGCGCCAGCAGCGTGCGCTCATGCGCCGGTCGGATTTGCGGCCGCATTTGGCGGCGATCCGTTGCCCGACGCTCGTGCTGGTCGGTGACGGCGACGAGCTGACGCCGCCGGCGCTCGCAAAGGAGATCGCCGGCAGCATCACCGGGGCGCGCCTCGTGGTCGTGCCCGCGTCCGGGCATCTCTCGACCTTGGAGCAGCCGGTGGCGGTCAACACCGCGCTCGTGGAATGGATGGCGGCGTGACGGGCATGTGACGAGTATACTGGCGCATGGCCTCGGTCCTCGATCTCATCGGCGACACGCCTCTCATCGAGGTGACGCGCATCGACCGCGGCCCGTGCCGGCTGTTTCTCAAGCTCGAGAGCGCCAATCCATCCGGCTCGGTCAAGGACCGGCCGGCGCGCGCCATGATCGAAGCGGCGGAGGCCGACGGGCGCCTCAAGCCGGGCGGCACCATCGTAGAGGCGACCGCCGGCAATACCGGGCTCGGCCTGGCGCTGGTCGGCGGCCGCAAGGGCTACCGCACCGTACTCGTCGTTCCAGACAAGATGGCGCGCGAGAAGGTGCTGCACGCCAGGGCGATGGGCGCCGAGGTGATCAGCACGCGCTCCGACGTCGGCAAGGGCCATCCCGACTATTATCAGGACCTCGCCGAGGCGATCACCCAGCGCACCCCCGGCGCGATCTACATCAATCAGTTCGCCAACCCGGCCAATCCGCGCGCGCATGAGGCCACGACCGGTCCCGAAATCCTCCGCCAACTGGAGGGGCAGGTCGACGCCATCGTGGTGGGCGTCGGCTCGGGCGGCACGCTCACCGGCATCGGGCGGTTCATGCGGCAAGCCTCGCCCAAGACTGCGATGATCCTGGCCGATCCCGAGGGCTCGGTGCTGGCGCCCTACATCGAGACCGGCCGCATGGGGGCGGCCGGCAGCTGGGCGGTCGAAGGCATTGGCGAGGATTTCGTGCCGCCCAACGCCGACCTTTCGCTGGTCGGCAAGGCCTACGCGATCCCCGACGCCGAGAGCTTCGCCATGGCGCGCGAGCTGCTGCGCGCCGAGGGCGTGCTCGCCGGTTCCTCCTCGGGCACGCTGCTGGCGGCGGCGTTGCGCTATTGCCGCGCGCAGGACGCGCCCAAGCGGGTGGTGAGCCTGGTTTGCGATTCCGGCGCCAAGTATCTCTCCAAGGTATTCAACCCGACGTTCCTGGCGCAGGAAGGCTGGACCCATCCGCACCGGCACGGCACCGTGCGCGACGTCGTGACCCACCGCTACAGCGAGGGCACGGCGGTGGTGGTGCGGCCGCAGGACAATCTGCGCACCGTGTTCGCGCGCATGCGCTCGGCCGACGTCTCGCAGCTTCCGGTGGTCGACGAGCGCGGCCACGTGGTCGGCCTGGTCGACGAGAGCGACGTGCTCGCCGCGTTGCTCACCGAGCCGGACGACGCCAACAAGGCGTTCGAGCGGCCGGTGCAGGACGTGATGGTCACGCGGCTGGTGACGATTTCCGCTGAGGCGCCGATCGCCGATCTCGTGCCGCTGTTCCGCAAGGACTATATCGCGATCGTCATGGACGGCGACCAGTTCCTCGGCATCGCGACTCGCCTCGATCTCATCAACTATTTCCGGATCACCCCGTGATGACCAAACCAAACCAGCTCGACTTCGCCACCCGCTGCGTGCATGCCGGGCAGGAGCCCGATCCGACCACCGGCGCGGTGATGATGCCGATCTACACCACCTCGACCTACGTCCAGCAGAGCCCGGGCGTGAACAAGGGTTTCGACTACGCCCGCACCAAGAATCCGACGCGCATGGCGTTCGAGCGCTGCATCGCCGATCTCGAAGGCGGCAGCGCGGCCTTCGCCTTCGCCTCCGGCCTCGCCGCCATCTCGACCACGCTCGAATGCCTCGACCACGGCGCCCATATCGTGGCGGTCGACGATCTCTACGGCGGCACCCGCCGGCTGTTCGAGCGCGTGCGCAAGCGCTCGATGGGCATCGAGGTGAGCTATCTCGACCTCGCCGACGCCGGTGCGCTCGAATCTGCGATCCGGCCGAGCACGCGCCTCATTTGGATCGAGACTCCGACCAACCCGCTGCTCAAGCTGGTCGATCTCGAGCGCGTCGCCGCCATTGCCAGGAAACGGGGCATCTTGGCCGCCGCCGACAACACCTTCGCCAGCCCCTATGTGCAGCGGCCGCTCGAGCACGGCTTCGACCTGGTGGTGCATTCGACCACCAAATATCTCAACGGCCACTCCGACATGGTCGGCGGCACCGCGGTGGTGGGCGAGAACGAGGAGCTGCGCGAGCGGCTCAAGTTTCTGCAGAACGCGGTCGGCGCCATCCAGGGCCCGTTCGATTCCTTCCTGGCGCTGCGCGGCCTCAAGACGCTGTCTTTGCGCATGGAGCGCCATTGCGCCTCCGCGCTCAAGATCGCCCAATGGCTCGAGCGCCATCCCAAGGTGCGCCGCGTCTATTATCCAGGCCTCGCCAGCCATCCCCAGCACGCGATCGCCAAGAAGCAGATGCGCGCCTTCGGCGGCATGATCTCGATCGACCTCAAGGGCAGCCTCGACGACACCAAGCGCTTCCTCGAGCGCTGCCAGCTGTTCGCGCTGGCCGAGAGCCTCGGCGGGGTCGAGAGCCTGATCGAGCATCCGGCGCTGATGACCCACGGCTCGGTGCCGCCCGAGGTGCGGGCCGAGCTGGGGATCACCGAGACGCTGGTGCGGCTCTCAGTCGGCATCGAGGACGCGGACGACCTGATCGCCGATCTCAGCGCGGCGCTGGGTTGAGCACGGAGAGCACATGCGCACGCAAGTCGGCATCGTCGGCGCGGGCCCGGCCGGGTTGATGCTGTCGCATCTCCTGCACCTCGCCGGCATCGAATCCGTCATCCTGGAGAACCGCAGCCGCGACTATATCGAGAGCCGCGTCCGCGCCGGCCTGCTCGAGCAATGGGCGGCCGACCTCCTGGTCGACACCGGCGTCGGCGCGCGCATGCAGCGCGAGGGCATGTTCCACAACGGGGTCTATTTCGCCTTCGGCGGCGCGCTCCACCACATCAATTTTCGCGAATTGGTCGGCAAGGGCGTGACCATCTACGGCCAGCAGGAGGTGGTGAAGGATCTGGTGGCGCGGCGGCTGGCCGACGGCGGGCAGATCCTGTTCGAGGCGGCCGACGTCAGCGTGCACGACTTCGGCGGCAAGACGCCGAAAATCCGTTTCCATCACGAGGGTCACGCGCAGGAGCTCGCCTGCGACTTCATCGGCGGCTGCGACGGCTTCCACGGCATTTGCCGGCCGAGCATTCCCGCGAGCGTGCTCACCGCCCACGACCGCGAATATCCGTTCGGCTGGGTCGGGATCCTCTCGGAATCGCCGCCGCCCGCGGACGAGCTGATCTATGCGTATCATGATCGCGGCTTTGCGCTCTTCACCATGCGCTCGCCGATCCTGGCGCGGCTCTACTTCCAATGCGCGCCCGATGAGGAGATCGAGAACTGGCCCGATGCGCGCGTCTGGCAGGAGTTGCACGCCCGCATGGGCGGCATCCGTCCGCTGGCGGAGGGCACGGTGGTGCAGAAGGGCATCACCGCCATGCGCAGCTTCGTGGTCGAGCCCATGCAACACGGCCGCATGTTCCTCGCTGGCGATTCCGCGCACATCCAGCCGCCGACCGGCGCCAAGGGCATGAACCTCGCCATCGCCGACGTGCTGGTGCTCGCGCGCGCGCTCACCGAATTCTATCGCGCCGGCCGCGGCGACCTGCTCGAGCAATATTCGGCGACCTGCCTGCGGCGGACCTGGAAGGCGCAGCGCTTCTCCTGGTGGATGACGCAGCTGTTCCATCTCGATCCGAGCCACAACGCCTTCGACCGCAAGCGCCAGCTCGCCGAGCTCGACTACGTGACAAGCTCGCAGGCGGCGGCTAAGTCGCTGGCCGAGAACTATGTCGGGCTGCCGGTCGAGGTTTGAGCGGGCACGGGCGGATGCAGGTCCTGGTGGTCGGAGCGGGGGCGGTCGGGCTCGCGGTGGCGCGGGCCGCGGCGCTCGCCGGGCACGAGGTGATCGTCGCCGAAGCCGCTTCCGGGATCGGCACCGGCATCTCCTCGCGCAACAGCGAGGTGATCCATGCCGGCCTCTACTATCCGACCGGGTCGAAGCGCGCCTACCACTGCCCGCGCTCGCGGCGGATGCTCTACGACTTCTGCTCGTCGCACGGCGTGCCGCATCGCAAGTCCGGCAAGCTCGTGGTCGCCACCAACGACAGCGAGACCGAGCGTTTGCAGGCGATCTTCAAGCAGGCGCAAATCAACGGCGTCGAAGGCGTCGAGATCATCGACGGCGCGGCGGCGCGGCGGCTCGAGCCCGCGCTCGCCTGCCTCGCCGCGATGAATTCGCCCGAAACCGGCATCATCGACAGCCACCGCTACATGCTGGCGCTGGAGGGCGACCTGGAGGATCACGGTGGCGTGGTCGCGCTCAACACGCCGATCGAGCGGCTGGTCCAAACGTCGGGCGGATGGCAGGTGCATTTCGGCGGCGCCGATCCGCAGTCGATCATCGTCGATGCGGTGGTCAATTCCGCCGGGCTCGGCGCCCAGAAGCTCGCCCGCGCCACCGAAGGCTATCCGCAGGAGCGCGTGCCGCGGCTGTTCTACGCCAAGGGCAATTACTTCAACTTTGCCGGCCGGCCGGTCTTTTCGCGGCTGATCTATCCGGTGCCGATTCCCGGCGGGCTCGGCGTGCACGTGACGCTCGACATGGCCGGCCGCATGCGCTTCGGGCCGGACGTCGAATGGATCCCGGATGAGAACTATGACGTCGATCCGAACCGCGCGGCGGCGTTCTACCAGCGCATCCGCGACTATTGGCCGGGCCTGCCGGACAACGGCCTGGTGCCGGACTATTCGGGCATCCGCCCGAAATTGACCGGGCAGGGCGAGGCGGTGGCGGATTTCATGATCGACGACCCGCGCCAACACGGCGTGCCGCGGCTGGTCCAGCTGTTCGGGATCGAATCGCCCGGGCTGACCGCTTCGCTGTCGATCGCCGAAGAGGTGGTCGCCGGTCTGGCGGACTGATGCCGGTGCGGCGCGCTACCTGACGACCTGCACCCGCTTGTTCTTGGCGCCCCGGGTCGTTGCCGTGGTGTCGCCCTGGCTGGCGGCTGGCGGCGGCGGCGCGGGAGTGGCCTCGGCCGGCTCGATCTTGGTTCCTGTGAGCTTGCGGCGGAGCTCCGACGACAAGCCCGAATAGGATGCGATCGGGGTGAAGCTGGCGGTCTGCTTGCGGCCGATGTGGCCGTTATAGGCCATGAGGCCGCTGTTGGTGGCGACGATGTCACCGGGACGCAAGGTCGGATCATCGCCGACCGGAATATTGACCAGGCCGAACGCGTCCTTGCCGTTGCAGGTGCAGCCGGCGACGATCTTCTCGCGATAGACGAAGGCGGTGCCGAGCTCGCTGTAGCGCCGGCCGTCGGCGGCGACCGCGTGGTCGATGCTGCTGCCGTTATAGATCTTGGTTTGGCTCGCCGGGCAGAACGAGCTGCAGGTCTGCGCCGGCGTCACGCCCATATTGCGCGTGATCGGGAAAAAGCGGCCGTCGCACAGGCGCACGCAAAACGCGCCGGTGCCCGCCAGCTCGGCGCCCGGCGCCTCCGGCGCGCGCGGCGCGAACGGGTTGAACTGGAACGGATCGGCATAGGCGCTGGCGGAGGGGCTGGGACCAAAGCGGCGCCCGAACAGCGAGTCGAAGATTCCTTGCGCGGAGGCCGGGCTGACCGTGCTGGCGAGGGCGGCCAAGGTGATGGCGGCGAGCAGAGCCGCCTTGGCGCGATTCCTTGAGCTGTTCTGGCGAGTGATCACGGCTGGATCCCCTGATGCGCGCCGTCCCGGGCGCGAGCTTTCTTGCGCAAAACGCAGTCCGGGATAGAAAGATTGAGCCCCAACCCCGGTTCCCAATCATTGGTCGTGGTTAACCGGTCAAAGGTTCATGGCCTCAGCGAAATCCCTTAACCTAAAAATGGTAAACGGGTGGTGAGCAACCGCTCCGCGCAACGCCTTAATTTCACTAGGTATTTCGCCATCCGTCGGTATGGTTAAAGCTCCCTTGCCGGTTCAGAAGCAACGCCACCACACGCAAACGTGGCAGATCGCAACGTCCCAAGCCGCGTCTATACTGGCGACGTGAGCCGGCCAACGGCCGTGGAGATGGATCAACAGGGAGGACGCCCGTGAGCTCGAAGACCCGCTTTATCAATCCCGACGCGCTATCCAGGCCGCCCGGCTATACGCACGTGGTCGAAGCGACCGCGCCGGCGCGCCTGGTCTATCTCGCGGGCCAGCTCGGCCTCGATCGCGACGGCAAGGTGGTCGGCGGCGCGGGCGACTTCCGCGCCCAGGCGGTGCAGACCTTCGAGAACCTCAAGGCAGGGCTCGCCGCGGTCGGCGGCAGCTTCCAGGACGTCGTGAAGCTCAACAATTATCTCACCGACATCAAGCACCTGCCGATCTTCCGCGAGGTGCGCGACAGCTATTTGCCGGCCAGCAACAAGCCGGCGAGCACGACCATCCAGATTTCGGGCCTGGCGCGCGAAGGCGCGCTCTTGGAGATCGAGGCGGTGGCGGTGCTGCCGGCGGCGGCGCGGTCCAAGGCGGCGGGCAAGAGCCGCGGCGGGCGCGCCGCTACCAAAACTTCGCGGTCGAAACGAAAGCGATGAGCGCCAAGACCGGCAGCAGCACGATGGCGGCCCACGCCATGTAGCCGAAGAAGCTCGGCATCTTGATGCCGCGCTCGACCGCGATGGCGTAGACCATGAAATTGGGCGCGTTGCCGATATAGGTCAGCGCGCCCATATAGACGGCGCCCATGGAGATCGCCTTGAGGGTCGGGGCGAGTGGTCCCATCAGCTCGCGCGCGTCGCCGCCGGCCAGCTCGAAGAACACCAGATAGGTCGGGGCGTTGTCGAGGAGAGCGGAGAGCACGCCGGTCAGCCAGAAATAGGCGGCGTCGCGCGGCGCGCCGCCGGCGCCGGTGACGAGGGCGAGCAGCCAGGCGAAGGCGCCGTTCTTGCCGGCGTCGAGCACGGCGAGCACCGGGATGATGCAGATGAAGATGCCGGCGAACAGGATCGCGACTTCGCCGATCGGCTCCCAGCTGAAGCCGTTCGCCTCGCGGTGCTCGTTGGGCGTGAGCACAAGCGATAACACCGCGATCAGCAGGAGCGCGGCGTCGCGCAGGATGTCCTGCAGCTCGAGCCTGGTGCCGTAGACATCGAACGTAATGCCCGGCTTCCACACCGCCGAGCCGAGGATGGCCGCGATGATGGCGGCGATCAGCACGAGATTGACGAGGCCAGAGACCCGCAGGTTCAGGGGCGGCCTGGTTTCGCCGACGGTCGTGACCAGGCGGTCCTTGCGATAGAACCAGACATCGAGCACGACGAAGATCAGCAGCACCAGCCCGGCGACCAGCGCAGTCTCGCGCCACAGATGTTGCGCGGTCCAGAAGAAGTCGACCCCGTGCAAAAAGCCGACGAACAGCGGCGGATCGCCGAGCGGGGTGAGCGCGCCGCCGACATTGGCGACCAGAAAAATGAAGAACACCACCACATGGACGTTGTGCAGCCGCGCCGCATTGGCCGTGAGCAGCGGACGGATCAGGATCATCGCCGCGCCGGTGGTGCCGACGACGCTGGCGATCGCGGTGCCGAAGGCGAGGATCGCGGTGTTAACCAGCGGCGTGCCGCGCAGGTTGCCGGTCACCAGGATTCCTCCGGCGACCACGTAGAGCGCGAACAACAGCACGATGAAGCTCAGATATTCGCCGAGCATCGCATGCGCGAAGGCGGCCAGCGCGGTCGGAATGTCATAGAGCGCCGCGATCGGCACCACCGCGAGCGTCGCCCAGGCGAAGGCGAGCTTGCCATAGTGGTGGTGCCAGATTCGCGGGAACAGCAGCGGGCCGGTCGCGATGGTGAGCAGGATGCCGACGAACGGCAGCGCCCACGGCCAGCGCAACGCCGCGCCGTCGAGCGCCGCGGCGGCGTGGGCCGCTCCGGGCGCGAGGGTCACAAGGGTTGTGATTGATGCAATGAGGAGCTGGCGCATCACTCGTCATGCCCGCGCAACCGGGCATCCAGTAGCCACCGACCAGTGTTGTGGGCCATGACCTCGCAACAGGCAAGGCCAGTGATGACTGGATCCGACTACGCAGGTGATGAAGGAAGAGTGCGTAGGGAGTGGACGCTCAATGCGCCTCGTCCCAATTGTGGGCGGCGCGCGCGTCGACCGCCAGCGGCACCGACAGGGAGAGCGCCGGCATCGGCGCCTCTTCCATCACATTGGCGACCACCGGCAGCGTCTTCTCGACCTCGTTCTCCGGCACCTCGAACACCAGCTCGTCGTGCACTTGCAGGAGCATCTGCGCGTTGAGCTTGTGCTTGGCGAGCGCCGCATCCATGCGCGCCATGGCGCGGCGGATGATGTCGGCAGCGGTGCCCTGCAGCCGCGCGTTGATCGCCGCGCGCTCGTTGAAGGCGCGGATCGAGGCGTTGGAGGCGGCGATGTCGGGATAGTGGCATTTGCGGCCGAACAGCGTGAGCACGTAGCCGTTCTTCTTGGCGAAGCCCTTGGTCTCCTCCATGTAGTCGCGAATGCCCGGAAAGCGCTCGAAATATTTCTTGATATAGGCGCTCGCTTCCTCGCGCCCGATGCCGAGCTGGTTGGCGAGCCCGAACGCCGAGATGCCGTAGATGATGCCGAAATTGATCGCCTTGGCGCGCCGGCGGATTTCTCCGGGCATGCCCTTGACCGGAACGCCGAACATCTCGGACGCGGTCATGGCGTGGATGTCGAGCTCCTCGCGGAAGGCTTTCTTGAGCGCCTCGATATTGGCGATCTCGGCCAGGAGCCGCAGCTCGATCTGCGAATAGTCGGCGGAAACGAGCTTCGTGCCCGGCGCGGCGATGAAGGCGCGCCTGATCTTGCGGCCCTCCTCGGTGCGGATCGGGATGTTCTGCAGGTTCGGCTCGGAGGAGGAGAGGCGGCCGGTAGGGGTCGCGGCGAGCGAATAGAAGGTGTGCACCCGATGGGTGCCGGGATTGACGTATTCCGGCAGCGCATCGGTATAGGTCGACTTGAGCTTGGTGACCTGGCGCCACTCGAGGATCTTCTGCGGCAGCGGATGCCCTTCCTCGGCGAGCTCGTCGAGCACCCGCGCGCCGGTCGACCATTGACCGGTCTTGGTCTTGGTACCGCCCGGCAGCTTGAACTTGCCGAACAGGATGTCGCCGAGCTGCTTGGGGCTGCCCGGATTGAGCGGCTCGCCGGCAAGCTCCTGGATCTCGGCCTCGAGCGCGCCCGCGCGCTGGGCGAATTCGCCGGAGAGCCGCGACAGCACCTGCCGGTCGATCGCGATGCCGCGCCGCTCCATGCGCGCGAGCACCGACACCAGCGGCCGTTCCAGCGTCTCGTAGACGGTGCTGACGTGCTCGGCGACGACGCGCGGCTTGAGCAGCTCCCACAGCCGCAAGGTCATGTCGGCGTCCTCGGCGGCGTGTTCGGCCGCCCTGCCGATATCGACGCGGTCGAATGTCAGCCTGGATTTTCCCGAGCCGGTGAGCGCGTTGGCGTCGATGGTCTGGTGATCGAGATAGCGCTGCGACAGCTGCTCGAGGCTATGCCCCGAGCGCCCGGCATCGACCACGTAGGACATCAGCGTGATGTCGTCGTAGGGCGCGACCTCGATCCCGCGCAGGGCAAGGATCTGCCAATCGAACTTGAAGTTCTGGCCGATCTTGAGCACGCCGCGGTCTTCGAGCAGCGGCTTGAGCGCGTCGAGGGCGGCGCGCTCGGCAATCTGGCCGGGCGCGATGTCGCCGACGAACAGGCTGCCGTTGCCGCCTTCGCCGCCCTGCCGATGCGAAAGCGGCACGTAGCAGGCTTCGTTCGGACCAAGCGCCAGCGAGATGCCGCACAGCGTCGCCTGCATCGGGTCGAGGCTCGTGGTCTGGGTGTCGACCGCGACCCTGCCGAGGTCGCGGGCGCGCGCGATCCAGGCATTGAGCCGGTCGAGGCCGCGCACGGTCTCGTAGCGCGCGCGATCGACCTTGGCGTTGCGCGCGGCGTTGAGCCGGGTGGCGGCGAGTTCCGGTGGCGCGAACTCCTCGGTTGGCGGCGCCGCGCCTCTCGCCTTGCTCGGCGGGCCTGCTCCGCCGGTGAGCGCGAGCGCGCCTTGCCTGGGCCTCGTGCTGTCCACACCTGAACCAGGTTGGGGATCACCGGCCGGCGCCGCAAATGCAGGTCGGGGCGCGGCGGAGGCTGCGCCCACGAATTTTCCCTCCGCCTCGATCTCCGCCGCCTCGACGCCGGAGAATTCCGCCACCCGACGGGTGAGCGAGGCGAATTCCATCGCCTTGAGGAACGACACGAGCCTCTTGTAGTCGGGCTCATGCACCGCCAGGTCGGCCAGCGGCACCTCGACCTCGACGTGGTCGTCGA
The DNA here is from genome assembly GCA_040510815.1 of Xanthobacteraceae bacterium. Taxonomy (GTDB): domain Bacteria; phylum Pseudomonadota; class Alphaproteobacteria; order Rhizobiales; family Xanthobacteraceae; genus VAZQ01. The sequence continues at coordinate 14,306 of JBEVIH010000324.1, forward strand.
GCGTGACCAGTCGTTTCGACAGCCGCGCCTTCTCGGCATTCTCGATCAGCGCCTGGCGGCGCTTCTCCTGCTTGATCTCGCCGGCGCGCGCGAGCAGCGTCTCGAGGTCGCCGTACTCGCCGATGAGCTGCGCCGCGGTCTTCACCCCGATACCGGGCACGCCCGGCACGTTGTCGGTGGAGTCGCCGATCAGCGCCTGCACCTCGATGACCTTTTCGGGCGGCACGCCGAATTTCTCGATCACCTCGGGAATCCCGATCCGCTTGTCCTTCATGGTGTCGTACATGACGACGCAGTCGGTCACGAGCTGCATCAGATCCTTGTCGGAGGCCACGATGGTGGCGTTGGCGCCCAGGTCGCAGGCCTGCCGCACATAGGTGGCGATCAGGTCGTCGGCCTCGAAGCCGGCCTGCTCCAGGCAGGGCAGGTCGAAGGCGCGCACCGCCTCGCGGATCAGCGGGAATTGCGGGCGCAGGTCGTCGGGCGGCTCGGAACGGTTGGCCTTGTATTCGGGATAGAACTCGGTGCGGAACGTGCGCTCCGACTTGTCGAACACCACCGCCAGGTGGGTCGGCCGCTCCTCCGGCTTCATGTCGCGCAAAAGCTTCCACAGCATGTTGCAGAAGCCGTAGACGGCGTTGAGCTGCAATCCATCCGATTTGCGCGTGAGCGGCGGCAGCGCGTGATAGGCGCGGAAGATGTAGGACGAGCCGTCGACCAGGAACACATGGTCGCCCTTTTTCGGCGTACCGGTCGCGGCGGCAGGCTTCTTGGATGCTTGAGCGTTGGGGGCTTGAGCGGCTTTGGCGGGCATGGCCCGGACTTAACACTTGGGCGGCGAATTCGCCACCCGCCGGACCGCGCGAGCCGGACTTATCCGCGTTCTTGTAGCCCGGATGGAGCGTAGCGACATCCGGGAAGAGGTCGCGCGTGCAAGCCCCGGATTTCGCTGCGCTCAATCCGGGCTACGTAGCTCAATCCGGGCTACGGAACTATTCGGCCGGCTGCAATATGAGCCGCTTTTTCGGCACCAGCCAGAACCGCTGCGGCCGCTCGAACAGGAAGCGCAGGAAGGTTGCCCGCACCGCCCAGAACCAGGCGAGCGCGCCGATGACGCCGGCGAGCGTCACCAGCGCGGAGATCGTCCCGACATCGGTGATCCATTGGGTCTTGAGCAGCACCATGCGGCTGAGCGCCATCGGCAGGAAGAAGGCCAGGTAGATGACGATCGAGTTCTCACCGCAGTAGCGCAGCGGCTTGAACAGGTCGCTCTTGGCCAGCAGCGCCGCCAGCGCGACGACCGCGGCGGCGCCGAGCAGGCCCAGCCCCAGCGATACCAGCGCAAGCTCCGCCAACCCGTTGAAGACCAGCACGCCGTTGACGAGACCCCAGATGGTCAGGCCGGCGAGCGCGGCCTCGGGCCGCGCCTGCGCCTCCTTCGCCAAGGCGAAGATGCGCGGCGCGAACAGATAGCCGGTGTAGAAATAGACGAAGCGGCTCGCGAACTCGTCGATCACGGTCGCGCCGGTGTGGATATGCGCGATCTCGAGCGCGGCGCCGGCGAGCCAGACCACAAGCGGGGGGATACGCAAGCCATGCGCGAGCTTGGTCGTCACGAAGAAGATCGGCAGCAGGTAGATGAACCAGAGCGTGCCGAACGGCTCCCAGAAGGATTCGACATAGAGCCAGAGCGTGCCGAGCGGGCCGTGCTCGTGGATGAACATCGGCGCCTTGAACCCGAACTGGATCGCGGTCCACAGCAGATAGAAATAGACGAAATGCACGACCTTGCGGTCGAGATAGGTGCGCCAGTCACGGTCGATGACCTGGGCCAGGAACAGCCCGGAAATCAAAAAGAAGTCCGGCATCCGGAACGGCTTGGCGAAGGCGACCACGGTATGCAGCCAGCCCTCTTGGCCGACGGCGTTCCCGACGCCCAGCGTCGAATGCATCATCACCACGAAGACGATGCAGAAGCCCTTGGCGTAATCGACCCAGTCGACCCGCTGTCGACCCGCTGTGCCATCGGCGGTCATGACGCGTCCCATTTCGGTTCCCATTTGTCTCGTATACGGATGAATGTGTTGCCTTCGGCTTTACCGATTCAAAGACGATGCCAAGGCCAGGATTAGGACTGCATTAACCACAATGGCCCTGACGCCGCCGCTTCCGATCGATGACGCGCTGCCGCGGCTGACCGAGGCGCTGCGCGCGGGGAGCACGGCTGTCGTGGTCGCGCCGCCGGGGGCGGGCAAGACCACGCGCGTGCCGCTGGTGCTCGCGCAAGAGCCGTGGGCCGAAGCCAAGAAGATCGTCGTGCTCGAGCCGCGCCGGCTGGCGGCGCGTGCCGCCGCCGCCCGCATGGCCGCGACGCTCGGCGAGCCGGTCGGCGCCACGGTGGGCTATCGCGTGCGCTTCGGCTCCAAGATTTCACGCGCGACCCGGATCGAGGTGGTGACCGAGGGCGTGTTCACCCACATGGTGCTCGACGACCCGTCGCTCGACGGCGTCGCCGCGGTGCTGTTCGACGAGTTCCACGAGCGCTCGCTCGATGCCGACCTCGGGCTGGCGCTGGCGCGTGACCTGCAGCAGGGCCTGCGTGAAGAGCTCAAGCTCCTGGTGATGTCGGCAACCATCGACGGCGCGCGCGTCGGCAAGCTCTTGGGCGGCGCGCCGGTGATCGAGAGCGCCGGGCGGGCATTTCCGGTCGCAACCCGCTATCTCGGACGCGACACGCAAGTGCCGGTCGAGCGGCAGGTGGCGGATGCCGCGGAACGTGCTTTGCGCGCCGAGCCGGGATCGGTGCTGGTGTTCCTGCCCGGCGCCGCGGAGATCCGCCGCACCGAGACGGCCTTGCGCGAGCGCATCGCCGATCCCGGCATCGACGTGGTGCCGCTCTATGGCGCGCTCGACGCCGACGTCCAGGACCGCGCCATCGCGCCGGCGCCGCCCGGTCGCCGCAAGGTCGTGCTGGCCACGTCGATTGCCGAAACCTCGCTGACCATCGAGGGCGTGCGGGTGGTGATCGATTCGGGCTTGGCGCGGGTACCGCGTTACGAGCCCGATGTCGGCCTAACCCGGCTCGAGACCGTGCGGGTGTCGCGCGCTTCCGCCGACCAGCGGCGCGGCCGCGCCGGGCGCACCGAGCCCGGCATCTGCTATCGGCTGTGGGACGAGGCGCAGACCGCTTCGCTCGAGCCCTCGACGGCTGCGGAAATCCTCGCCGCCGATCTCACCGGCTTCGTGCTCGATCTCGCCCACTGGGGCGTCACCGACCCGGCTGCGCTCGTCTTCCTCGATCCGCCGCCGGCACCCGCCATCAAGGAAGCCAGGACGCTGCTCGACGAGCTTGGCGCCATCGACCGCGATGGCCGCATCACCGCGGAGGGCAGGCGGTTGCGGCAATTGCCGCTACCGCCGCGGCTCGCGCGCATGGTGGTCGATGCCGCCGACGCGGGCGAAGCGAGGCTCGCCGCTGATATCGCGCTCCTGCTCACCGAGCGCGGCCTCGGCGGCAACGACGTCGACCTGTCGCACCGCCTCGACGGGTTGCGCCGCGACCGCTCGCGCCGGGGCGAGGAGGCGCGGGCGATGGCCAAGCGCTGGGCGGACACCGCAAGGACAGCGGGGACGGGGCGGACTGAGGAAAAGGGCGAGCTCTCGACCGGCGCCATCCTGGCGCTCGCCTATCCGGATCGTGTCGCCAAGAACCGCGGCGCCGACGGCGGCTTTCTGCTCGCCAACGGCCGCGGCGCCAGCGTCGATCGGGCGTCGCCGCTCGCGCGCGCGCCGTTCCTCGCCGTTGCCGAGATCACCGGCAGCGCCGCGCAAGGGCGCATCGTCCTGGCGGCGCCGCTGACGCCCGGCGAGATCGAGGCGCAATTTTCCGGCCGGATCGAGCAATGCGACGAGATCGCATTCGACGACCGCAGCGCAAGCCTGCGTGCCCGCCGCCTGCGCCGCCTCGGCGCCATCGTGCTGGCCGAGCAGCCGATGCGGGTCGCGCCGACCGATGCGACCGCCCGCATGCTGGCGGAAGGCATCGCGCGGCTCGGCATCGACCGGCTGCCGTGGAGCAAGGCGCTGCGTCAATGGCGCGACCGCGTCGTGTTCCTGCGGCGGGCGGAAGGAGACGAATGGCCGGACCTCTCCGACGCCGCGCTGGCGGCTGGTGCGGCCGAGTGGCTCGGCACCGCACTCGCCGGCAAGACTGCGCTGGCGGATGTGAGCGCGGACGAGCTCACCGGCGCCGTCCACGGCTTGCTGCCGTGGAACCTGCGCCGCCGGCTCGAAACCGAGGCGCCGACCCATTTAGCGGCGCCGTCGGGCTCGTCGGTGCCGATCGACTACGAGGCGGAGGAGGGGCCGAAGCTTGCCATCCGCGTGCAGGAGCTGTTCGGCCTCGACCGCCATCCGGCCATTGCCGGCGGACGGGTGCCGCTGGTCGTCGAGCTGCTGTCGCCGGCGCACCGCCCGGTGCAGGTGACGCGTGATCTCCCCGGCTTCTGGCGCGGCAGCTACGCGGCGGTCAAAGCCGAGATGAAGGGCCGCTATCCGCGACATCCCTGGCCCGACGACCCGCTGGCGGCGCCGCCGACCCGCCGCGCCAAGCGACGCAGCGAATAAAAGCAAAAGCTCGTTCGAATTTTAGCGGTCGGCTTCATCGCACCGTTACCAATCCGCCTGCAAAAGCATGCCGCGTCGCAGATCGCGTTAAGGCGTCCTTCGCCTCGACATGCTGTGATTGGGGGATTCTGAACGCGTGGTGGACGATGTTTCGCATCTTGTTCTTTGCCGGATTGCTGCTCGTCGCGGCCGTGTTCATTGCGCGCGTCATCGATCAGTCGGGGCGGACGCCGGTGGCTGCCAAGGCCATGACCGCTGCGCCGGCAGCGCCTTCGGTGTCGAACAATTCGCGCAGTCTGGTGATCAAGGCCGGAAACGGCGGCCACTTCGAGGTCGAGGCCAGGGTCGACGGCCGGCGGATCCCGTTCTTGGTCGACACCGGCGCCTCGCAGATCGCGTTGCGCGAAAGCGACGCCGCGCGGCTCGGCATCCATCCGACGCCGCGCGACTATAAGGTCAAGATCCACACCGCCAATGGCATCGGCCGCGCGGCTTTGGTGCAGCTGCGGATGGTCGAGGTCGGCAACATCGTGGTGCGCGACCTTCCCGCCCTGGTGTCTCCCGACGAGGCGCTGGGCGTGAACCTGCTCGGCATGTCGTTCCTGTCGCGGGTGCGCTGGACCCACGAGCGCGGCAAGCTCATCCTCGAGCAGTAGCATCCCATCATCGACAGCGCGCGCGGTGTGCCCGTCCGGCTCTTGCAGGACGTGCCCGAACCGGCCCATGCTGGCGCCGCGCATGCCGGCCGCTGATCGTCGATGCCGCATGCGACGGGGAGGGCGCGTGAGCAAGCGGACTTTGCTGCCACTGCTGATGGCAGCCAGCATCGGCCTCGGCACGTTGGCGGCGCAGGCGCAGACCTATCCGTCGCGGCCGATCAAGGTGGTGGTGCCGTTCGCAGCCGGCGGACCGCTCGACCTGGTTGCCCGTACGCTGTCCGACAAGCTGTCGGCGCGTCTGAAGCAGCCGTTCGTGATCGAGAACCGCGTGGGTGCCGGCGGCAATCTCGGGACCGAGGTCGTCGCCAGGGCGCCGCCCGACGGATATACCCTGCTGATGGTGCTCGCCACCACGCTGACCGCCAATCCCGCGCTCTACAAGAAGCTGCCGTTCGATGCCGACAAGGATCTGCGGCCGATCTCGCTCTTGAGCAATTCGAGCCAGATGATGGTGGTGCACCCGTCGGTTCCGGTGAACTCGCTCGCGGAATTCGTCGCGCTCGCCAAGAAGGAGCCGCTGACCTACGCCCATGCCGGACCCGGCAGCGGCGGCCATCTGACGATGGAATATTTCCGGACCGTGGCGGGCTTCGAAACCGTCCAGGTCCCTTACCGCGGCAACGCGCCGCTGGTGATCGATCTCGTCGCCGGGCAGGTCAAGGCCGGCTTCGTCTCGACCGCCGGCGTCATCGGTCACGTGCGCGCCGGGCGGCTGAAGGGGCTCGCGATCTCGGCCGCCAAGCGCTCACCGCTGGCGCCAGATGTTCCGACAACGGCCGAAGCGGGCTACCCGGACTTCAAGGTCGACACCTATTTCGCGATGCTCGGGCCGGCTGGCCTGCCGGAGCCGGTCGCGGATTTGCTCGAGCGCGAGACGCTGCTGGCATTGCAGCTTCCCGATCTGCAGGAGAAGCTCCGCGCCCAGGACATCGAGGTGGTCGGAACGACCGGCGCCGAAGCCAGGGCCCGCCTGCGCGCCGACACCGAGCTGTGGGCGCGCATCACCAAGGCCGCCAACATGCGGCTCGACTGATCGCAGTCCGCTCGCCGGGCAGGGTGTTGCGCATCTGAAAATCGAGACTGGACGAGGGCAATGGTGGCAACGCGGCCGAACTTTCTCTTCCTCATCACCGACCAGCATCGCTCCGACTATCTCGGCTGCTACGGCCATCCGATCCTCAAGACGCCGCACGTCGATTCCATCGCCGCGCGCGGCACGCGTTTCGAGCGGTTCTACGTGGCGACGCCGGTCTGCATGCCCAACCGCGCCACCTTGATGACCGGGCGGATGCCGTCGGTGCACGGCGCGCGCAGCAACGGGATGCCGCTGCCGCTGCAGTCCAACACCTTCGTCGATGCGCTGCGCGCGGCCGGCTACGCCACCGCGCTCGTCGGCAAGAGCCACCTGCAGAATTTCTCGGATATTCCGGCGGTCCTCAAACGGCCGCCGCCGCGCGACGGCGACCAGGTGCTCGACGCGAGCTTCGCCGAGGCGCGAAAGCCCATCGCGTCCGACGGGCCCTACGACCAGGAGCATCCGAAACGCTGGCAGGACGGCCGCGATTTTGCGATGCAGCTCCCGTTCTACGGCTTCGAGCACGTCGATCTATGCACGGCCCATGGCGACCTGGTGGGCGGGCATTACTACGTCTGGCTCAAATCGCGCCGCGCTGACGCCGACGCGCTGCGCGACCGCAAGAACCAGCTGCCCCACGACTATGTCTGTCCACAGGCCTATCGGACGCCGACCCCCGAGGAGCTCTATCCGACCTCCTACATCGCCGACAAAAGCTGCGAATGGCTCGCGAGCCACGCCGCCGGCGATCGCCGCAAGCCGTTCTTTCTGATGGCGTCCTTCCCGGACCCGCATCATCCGTTCACGCCGCCCGGCCGTTACTGGTCGATGTACCGGCCGCAGGACATGGTGCTGCCGGAAAGCTTCCACCACGGCAACCGGGCGCTGGCCCGCGCCGCGGCCTGGGCGATCGAGCAGCGCGAGAGCGGCAAGGCGGTCGTCACCGAGCAGGCCGCCTTCGCGGTGAACGAGCGCGAGGCGCGCGAGGCGATGGCGTTGAGCTGCGGCATGATCGCGATGATCGATGACGCGATCGGCCGCATCTTGGCACGGCTTGCGGCCTGCGGATTGGCGGAAAATACCGTCGTCGTCTTCACCACCGACCATGGCGATTTTCTCGGCGATCACCGGCTCCTGCTGAAAGGTCCGGCGCATTACGAGGGGATCACGCATGTGCCGTTCATCTGGGCCGAGCCCGGCGCGCGGCCTCCGCGTCGAAGCGATGTTATGGGCGGCACGCTCGATATTGCGGCGACCGTTCTCGACCGCGCCAGCGTTCAACCCTACAACGGCATCCAGGGCGAAAGCCTGCTGCCCGCGATCCGCGGCGAAGCCGTCGCGACGCTCCGCGATTCAATGGTCATCGAGGACGATCAGCAACGCGCGACCCTGGGCTACCAGGCGCCTTC
>JBEVIH010000325.1:0-10332 GCA_040510815.1 Xanthobacteraceae bacterium
CTCCGCCGCGGCACCCGCATCGGCTCGCGCGAGATCGGCATGCTGGCGGCCTGCGGCATCGCCGAGGTCATGGTGGTGCGCAGGCCCAGGGTCGCGGTGCTCTCGACCGGCGACGAGCTCGCCGCGCCGGGCGCGGCGCTCGGGCCCGCCAAGGTCTATGACAGCAACGGCGCGATCGTGGCGGCGGCGGTCGCGGAGGCGGGCGGCGAGCCGGTGCCGTTCGGCGCCTTCCCGGACGAGGAGGTCGCGCTCGAGACCGCGGTGCGCACCGCGCTGCAGAGCTGCGACTTGGTGGTGCTCTCGGGCGGCACCTCGAAGGGCGCCGGCGATCTCTCGCATCGCATCGTATCGAAGCTCGGCGCTCCCGGCGTCATCGTCCACGGCGTGGCGCTCAAGCCCGGCAAGCCGCTCTGCCTCGCGGTGGTCGGCGGCAAGCCGCTCGCGGTGCTGCCGGGATTCCCGACCTCGGCGATCTTCACCTTCCACGCCTTCGTCGCGCCGGTGATCCGCGCCCGCGCCGGGCTGCCGCCCGAGGTTGCGCGCAGCGTGGAGGCCGAGGTGCCGGTACGAATTGCGTCGGAACTCGGCCGCAAGGAATTCGTGCTGGTCGCGCTGGTCGCCGGGGACGCGGGCCCGGTCGCGTTCCCGATCGCCAAGGGCTCGGGCTCGGTGACGAGCTTCTCCCAGGCCGACGGCTTCCTGGAGATCGATGCGCTCGCGTCCGCGCTCGACGCCGGCAGCCGCGCCAGCGTCACGCTGATCGGGCAGAGCGCCGCGCTGCCCGATCTCGTGGTCATGGGCAGCCACGACATCGCGCTCGACTCGGTGATCGGCGCGCTCGCCGAGCAGGGGTTTTCGGCGCGCGTGATCGCGGTCGGCAGCCTCGGCGGCGTGGCGGCGGCCGAGCGCGGCGAATGCGATCTGGCGCCGGTGCACCTGGTCGATCCGGCAAGCGGCGTCTACAACGCCCATCTGCTGCGGCCGGGCCTCGCGCTGGTGAAGGGCTGGCAGCGGATGCAGGGATTCGTGCATCGCATCGACGACGGGCGATTTGCGGGCCGCCGCGCCGCCGACGCGATCAAGGCCGCGCTCGCCGACGAAAAATGCCTGATGGTCAACCGCAACGCCGGTGCCGGAACCCGGGTGCTGATCGACAAGTTACTGGGCGGTGCAAGACCCCCGGGCTACAGCAACCAGCCGCGCTCCCACAACGCCGTCGCCGCCACGGTGGTGCAGGGCCGCGCCGATTGGGGCATCGCCATCGCGCCGGTGGCGCGGCTCTACGGCCTCGGCTTCCTGCCGATCGCGCCCGAGGACTACGATTTTCTCCTGGTCGAACGGCGCCGCGACCGCCCAGCGGTGCGGGCGTTCCTGGCGGCGCTGCATGACGAAGCGACCCGGGAGAAAATCCGCGCGCTCGGCATGCGCCCCGCCGATGCCTGATTCGTCCGTAGTCTCGCGATGATGTTCCGCGTCCTCATCCTCCCCGCGCTGCTGGTCCTGTCGTTGACGTCCGCGCAGGCGCAATTGCGCGGCCATGGCGGGCCGGTGCGGGCGTTGGCGATCTCGCCCGACGGCAGCCAGGCGGTCTCCGGCAGCTTCGACACCTCGGTGATCCGCTGGTCGCTGCAACGCAACGCCGCCGAGCAGGTGCTGCGCTTCCATGACGGCGCGGTCAACGCCGTCGTCCTGCTCAAGGACGGCCGGATCGCGACCAGCGGCGAGGACGCCCGCATCGCCATCTGGAAGCCGGGTGATGCGGCGCCGTCCTTGGTGCTGGAAGGCCACAAGGCGCCGGTGGTGGCGCTGGCGGTCTCGCCCGACGGCGCAACGCTCGCCTCCGCCTCGTGGGACCACACCGCGCGGCTGTGGCCGCTCGCCGGCGGCGTGCCGCGCGTGATCGAGGGCCATGCCCAGAACGTCAACGGCGTCGCCTTCAGCCGCGACGGCCGCGCGCTCGTCACTGCCGGCTACGACGCGACCTTGCGCATCTCGCCGCTCGCGGGCAGCGACTCGCCGGTCATCGCCACGCTGCCGACCCCGCTCAATGGCGTGGCGGTCGCGCCCGATGGCGAGATCGTCACCGCCGGCGCCGACGGCAAGGTCTATTTCCTCTCGGCCGCGGGCGAGCTCAAGGGCGAGGTCGAGGCGGGACCGACCCCGATCATCGCGGTCGCGGTCGCGGGCGACGGCAAGCTCGTCGCCGCCGCCGGCATCCGCGGCTCGGTCGCGATCATCGACCGCGCCGCACGAAGGCTCGAGCGCATCTTGGTCGGACCTGGGTTGCCGGTGTGGTCGGTCGCATTCTTCCCGGATGGCCGAACGCTGCTCACCGGTGGCACCGACCGCATGATCCGGCGCTGGGACGCGGTCAGCGGCGAGCCGGTCGGCGCCGTGGTGATGGGTTCGCCCGAGGACCCGCTCGCCGCCTTCGCGGGCGACCCGGGCGCCGAGGTCTATCGTGCCTGCGTCGCCTGCCACACGCTCAACGCCGCCGACGGCGTGCGCGCCGGCCCGACGCTTGCCGGGATTTTCGAGCGCCGGATCGCGACCTTGCCCGGCTACAATTTTTCCGAAGCGCTCAAGAAGCTCGACATCGTGTGGACGCCCGAGACGGTGTCGAAGCTGTTCGAGGTCGGGCCCATGACCTATACGCCCGGCACCAAGATGCCGGAGCAGCGCATCGGCTCTCCCGAGGATCGCGCGGCGCTGATGCGATTTCTGGAGAAGACGACGAAGAAGTGATGGATCATTTTGTGACTCGTATCAGGTCGAGTACCGCCTCGCTCACGAGCTGAGGCACCTCCGCCGGCAGATTGTGGCCGGCAACCGGGATCACCCGATGCTGAAACGGCCCGCTGAACATCGGCGCGTGCCGCAGCGAGCTTTCCGGCGACGACAGGCCGCTGCCGTCGCCATGCAGCACGATGGTCGGCACTTTGATGCGCGGCTTTTCGGCCAATTGCCGCTCGATCGCCTCAAGGCTGGGATCGCCGGGCGCGTAGCCGAAGCGGCAACGGTAGGAGTGGATCACCACCTCGACGAAGTCCGGATTGTCGAACGACGCGGCGGTCCGCTCGAAGGTCGCCTCGTCGAACTTCCAGTTCGGCGACCATAGTCGCCACAGCAGCTTGCAGAATGCGCGCCGATTGGCCTGCAATCCGGCGCGGCCGCGCTCGGTGTGGAAATAATATTGGTACCAAAGCCGCTGCTCCTGCTCGGGCGCCAGCGGTTTGGCCGAGCCGACAACGTCGTGAATGTTGTAGCCGTTGGCGGAGACCAGGCCGCGCACGCGTTGAGGCCATAACGCCGCCACCACGCAGGCGGCGCGCCCGCCCCAGTCGTAGCCCGCCAGCACGGCGCGCTCGATCGCGAGCGCATCCATCAGCTCCTTGAGGTCGTTGCCGAGCGCCGCCTGCTCCCCGGACCGCGGGGTGTCGGCCGCCAGGAAGCGGGTCGGGCCATAGCCGCGCAGATAGGGCACGATGGTCCGGCATCCGGCCGCGTTGAGCGGCGGCACTACGGCGTCGTAGGTGCGCGGGTCGTACGGGAAGCCGTGCATGAGGAAGGCCGGCACGCCGCCCGCGGGCCCGCTTTCCTCGTAAGCGATCTCCAGTACGCTGGTGCGGGCGCGTTTCAGATTTGCCGATTGGGCCATTGGAGCATTTTCCGGAAAAAAGCCTGCCCTCGCGCTGACCCGAGGGTGGATACCGGTTTTCCGCGGAAAATGCGACCAGCGAAAGACGTCAGACGCCGCTCAGGAATCCGGCTTGTTGGTCCGCTCCTGCTCCTCGCGCTCGCGCAGATAGTCCTCGGTGGTGCGCACCTTCGGGCGCGGCGGCGCGCCGTAGGGATCGAGCTCGTCCTCGGTGACGACGATCACGCGGCAATCCTCGCACATCCTGAGCGCCTCGAGCCGCTTGGCCGAGCCCTGGAACATCCAGTGCTTGCCTTCGAGCTTGGCAATGACCCGCTCGATCGTGCTCTTGACGCCGAACGGCTTGTTGCAGCGGATGCAATGGAACGGCTCCTCCTGCTTGAGCACGCGCGCGGTGGCGGTGGCGGCGCGGAAATCGAGCTGCGGATGCAGCGTAATCACCTTTTCGGGGCAGGTCGCCTTGCACAATCCGCACTGCACGCAGGCGTCCTCGGCGAAACGCAGCATCGGCCGCTCGGGGTCGTCGAGCAGGGCGCCGGTCGGGCAGGCCGACACGCAGGCGAGACACAGCGTGCAGCCCTCGACGTTGATCTCGACCGCGCCAAACGGCGCCCCCTCGGGCAGCGCCACGATATCGACCGGCGCGGGCGCGGCCCGCTGCAGCTCGCGCAGCGCCAGACGCATGACGTCGCGCTTCGGTCCCACCGGCAGGAAGCTGGCGGGTCGCGGCGCCGGCGGCGTTGCCTCGATCGCACGCAGGGTTTCGCCGAGCGCGTCGGGGTCGTCTGTATCGATCGTCGCCACCCGTCCGGCGCCGAAGCCGAGGCCGGCGAGGATCGGCTCCGCCAGCGCCAGCGTCTTGGCAAGGCCGGCCACGTCGTGACGCGGCTTGGCGCGCAACAGCAGCCGAACTGCCGACGCCCCATACGCGAAGGCGGCGGCGATCGCCTCGAGCCCAACCTGCGTCACCTCGTTGACGGCGAGCGGCAGCACATTGGCGGGCAGGCCGTCGCCGAAGCGGGCGAGCGCGTCGATCAGCGGCGCCCCATGCGCGTCGTCGTGGATCAGCACGATCGGCTGCTTGCCGCCGGCTTCCCGATAGGCGGTGAGCAGCGCGCGCAGCCGGCGCATCAGCGTGTCGGCCGGCGGCAGCGCATAGGCGGCGGCGCCGGTCGGGCAGACGGCGGCGCATTGCCCGCAACCGGCGCAGACATGGGCGTCGATCTCCACGTGATCGCCGGCGGGTGCGATGGCCCCGGTCGGGCAGAGGTCGAGGCAGCGGGTGCAGCCGACGATCTTGGAGCGCGAATGGGCGCAGAGGTCCTCGGTGAAGGTGACGTAGCGCGGCTTGTCGAAGGTGCCGACGAGGTCGCGCGCCTTGAGCACCGCCTTGAGCACGGCGGCCGGATCGCCGGGATCGGCGCGCAGGTAGCCGTCGCGCAGATCGGACGCGGAGAACAGCGGCGCGCCGCCGGAGACGTCGAGCATGAGATCGCAGCGCGACACCGCGCCGTCGCGGCCGGCGCCGAAGGTGAGCGCGCCGCGCGACGACGGCGCCGGTTGCGCATAGTTGTCGACCGTGAGCTCGAAGGCCCCGAGATGGCCATTGGCGGAGCGGATCGTGCCCCGCACCACGGGAAAATCGGTGACCCGCGGCGGCGCCACGTCGGCGGGCGGCTTGATCAGCACCGTCACGTCGAGGTGGTCCTTGAGCAGATTGGCCGCCTCGATTGCCTGCTCGTCGCGGCCGTAAACGAGGATCACGCCCTCGCTGGTGAAGCTGACGAAGGGGATCTCGGGCGCTGCTTCCTGCGCCGCCGCGATCAGCGCCGCCATCTTCGGGCCGGCCGCTTTGGCGTCCTTCGACCAGCCGGCGGTCTCGCGGATATTTACGTATTTGACGTCGAGGCCTTCGGCCTCCTCGGTCTCCGAGAACAGCGGGGCTTCCTGGGTGCAGCCGACGACGAGCGGCTCACCGGTCGCCGCTGCGGCGCGGAACCGATCGAGTTCGGCCCGGCAGAGCTGGCGCGCGGTCAGGAGGTTGGCGCCACGACAGCCGCGCCGCACCGTCTCGGCGTCGAGCGGCATCGTGTCTTCGCACGAGCAGATGAAGATGTTTTGCGGCCGATCGGCCATGTGGTCTCCGGTTATTGGCAGACGCGCCGTCTTCGCTATGAAGACACCCAGTCACCGCAATTCCCGCGATCTGTCGCAAGGCGGTGATGTCGGGGTCATCCGCGTTCGCGTTCGCGGATGACGACACTGAGCGCGGGTCTGGTCACGGCGTATAACAGGTTATAATCATTACAAACAGCCTTCGCGAGCCCGGGAGCCGCAATGCCGCCAGAGCCGCGCAGCCGTGTGCGCACGTCGTCGAAGCCCGCGCTCGACCTGCCGCCGCCGTTCAGGCTGGTGACCCTGCGGGAGGTCGGCGACGCCTTTGCCCACGCCACCAGCGTGGCGGCCGAGGAGGGCGCCGGCACGCTCGTTTACGTGGGCCGCTTCGATCTCGTCGAGTTCGCGGTGGTGCTGGAGCCCGAGGAGCCGCTGCGGACGGCCCGCCGCGCGCTATATGCCGGGCTCGCGGCTCTCGCCGACGCGCTCGCCGTGCATGCCCCGCCCGAGCGGCCGATCAGCTTCGACTGGCCCGACGCGGTGCGGGTCGACGGCGGGCTCGTGGGCGGCGGGCGCCTGGGCTGGCCGAAGGACGCGGACGAGGCCGCGCCGCCGGCCTGGCTCGTGTTCGGCGCCATGATCCGCACCGTCGCGATGAGCGACGACGAACCGGGCCTGCGCCCGCTGTCCTCCGCGCTCGAGGACGAAGGCTTCGACGATCTCGGCTCCGGCCGCCTGGTCGAGAGCTTTGCGCGCCATCTCATGGTGGCGGTCGACGCCTGGCACGAGCAGGGATTCGGCGAGGTCGCAAAGAACTATCTCGCGCGCCTGCAGCCCGAGAAGGGGGTGCGCCGCGACATCGACGACAACGGCGATCTGATGGCGCGGCGCATGGGGAAGGTCGAAGCCGAGCGCCGTTCGCTGGTGCGCGCGCTCGCCGAGCCGTCGTGGCTCGATCCGGCGACCGGAGGCCCGCGACGGTGAAGCTCCTGCGCACCATCCGGCTCGATCCGTCCGACACCTTCGTGTTCGAGCGCGCGGCCGAGCCGGGCGAATGGGCGGTGTCCGGCGCCTTCATGTTCGCTGACGCCGATCCGGACGCGCTCGACGGCAAGCCGCGCGCGGCCTTTCGCGGCGGATTTCTGGGCGTGGGGTCGTTCGGCTGGTCGACGCTGGTGCAGATCGTCGAGGCCAGCGACGACGACCGCGCCGCCGTGGTGGCGATGCTGGCGCGTCAATTCCACGAGCGTCTCGGCGCGCCCGATCTCGCGACGGCGCGCGCCGCCGCCGAGGAGGAGATCGCGTTCGCCGCCTCGCTCTGCGACCACCCGCGCGACACCTTGATCGCGGTGCGCCGCACGTTCGAGGACGGCGCCATCCGCGAAGCCTTCCGTACGCTCCGCCCGCGTGGCGACCGCAAGCCGATGCGGGCGTTCTCGTTCCTCGAAGTCGAAGGCGAAGGGGAGCCGGGCGAGACGATCGATCTCGTCCACCTCGTTCAGCAAGAGCGGAACAAGTAGACCCCGAAGAGCGGGACCCGATCACTCCACCTTGATGTTGGCGTCGCGGATCACCTTGCCCCATTTCGCCGAATCGAGCCGGATGCGCTCGGCGAAGGCCTCGGGCGAGTTCACGATCGAATAGATGAAGTTGGGCGCCAGGAATTTGTCGCGGAATCCGGGATCGTCGAAGATGCGCCGGGTTTCGCCATTGAGCTTGGCGACGATCTCGCGCGGCGTGCCCTTGGGCGCCGCCAGCGCGTACCACGAGCCGGCCTCGTAGCCCGGCAGACCGCTCTCGGCCAAAGTCGGCACATCGGGATATTGCGGCAACCGCGCCGCGCTGCCGAAGCCCAGCACCTTGAGCTGGCCCGCCTGCCACGGCTGCGCCACCAGGCCGATGCTGACGATCATCATCTGGATGTGGCCGCCGATCACGTCGGTGATGCCGGGCGCCGCGCCGCGGTAATGTACCGGTGTGAACTTGGCTCCGGTCATGTTCTCCATGAGGATGATGTTGAGATGGCCGCTGGTGCCGATGCCGAAGGTCCCGTAGTTGAGCGCGCCCGGCTTCTGCTTGGCGAGCGCGATGAGGTCGGCGAACGTGCGCACCGGCACCGACGGATTGACGATCAGCGCCTGCGGGCTGATGCCGAGCCCGGTGATCGGGACGAAGTCGTTGACCGGATCGAAGGGCAGCCTGGCGTAGGTGTGCGGATTGGTGACGAAGGTCGCGTCGGCGGTGACCAGCAAGGTGTGGCCGTCGGGCGCGGCCTTGGCGACGTAATCGGTGCCGACGAGGCCGGCGCCGCCCAGCTTGTTCTCGATCACCACCTGCTGGCCGAAGGCCTCGGTGAGCCGCTGCGCCAGCGCGCGGCCGAGCACGTCGGTGATGCCGCCCGCCGAAAACGGCACCACGATGTGAATGGGCCTGGTCGGATAGGTCTGCGCCGAGGCGATGGCGCTCGCGCCGAGTGTCAGGCAGGTCGCCAGGAGCATCGCTTGCCCGGCGCCCTTCGCCGGCCGTCGATGGCGCTCCGCTGGCGTCGCCGCTGCCATGGTCGACCCCGTCATCACGATTGCGATGCTGTGGTATAGATGGCCGCTGAAAGCTCGTCGAGGCGCGATCGCATGACGGATTTCTGGCTCTCCTGCGGGCATCACCTGCTCGACCGCGACCAGGGCGGCGGGCTCGTCGTCACCGACGAGTTCCTCAAGGCCTATCTGGCGCGGCCGGAGCTGGCGCCGCCGCCCGAGGCCTGCGTGGTCGAGCGCACGCTGCACGCCGCGCTGCTCGCCGATCCGCACCGTCCGGTCGCGGCGGGCGAGGTCGCCGCGATCGCCGACGTCGATGCGCGCGAGAACTGGGGCTTGATGATCGCCTTCCGCGATCATCTGGTCGGGCACAGGACGGTCGAGGCCGCCTATCTCGATCTGGTGCGGCGCGGAGTCGGCAACACGCCGCCCCTGTTCATCAATCAGCTCGTGCATGTGATCCTGCGCAATGCGCTCGACGGTTGCGAGGACCCCTACGTGTTGCGCGCGGCGGAATTCTTCTTCCGGCCGCAGCGCCTCACCGTGCACGACGGCTCGCTGATCGCCGCCGACGAGGAGACGGTCGCGGGCGCCAGCACTCAACCGGTCTCGCCGCTGGTCTCCATGCTCGGCCTGCCGGCGGCGGCCGAGATCGACGTGCTCAATGACGACAATGCCGACAGCTATTGGGAGCGCAGCGATCTGTTCGACATGGCGCTCGATCTCACCGCCGGGCGGCGCGGCCTCGCCGCGCTCGGCGAGGCGATCGCCCGCTGGGTGTCGCACCTGTTGTCGGTCGA
Source organism: Xanthobacteraceae bacterium (assembly GCA_040510815.1). Lineage (GTDB taxonomy): Bacteria > Pseudomonadota > Alphaproteobacteria > Rhizobiales > Xanthobacteraceae > VAZQ01. The sequence goes on from JBEVIH010000325.1 coordinate 9,108, forward strand.
GGTCGAGGTCGAGACGCTGATCGAGGCCACCGACGTCAGTTTCACGTGGTATGTCGGCCTCGACGCGGAGGGCACCCGGATCGGCGACGCCTTGTGGAACGGCGAGGACCTCGACGAGGCCACGCGGGCGCGCATCGTCGGACTCTACCGCCTGACGTTCCGCGATCCCGGCGTCGTCTTGGACAAGGCGACGGGCGAACCTATTTATCTGATATTGGCGATGACTCCGGAGCGAACGTTGCGCATGAAGCCGCAGAACCTGGCGACCGGCCTGCCAATCGCCCGGCTGGAGGTTGTGTCGTGAGCGGCCTGCCCGTGCACGCGAAGATTCCGGTCGGCGTCGTGGTCGAGCGGCGCAAGGCGCAGTCGCAATGGATCGACTTCGTCTGGAAGCCCGCGACCGTGCTGGCGGGGTTGCCGGATGCGGCGCCGTGGACCGTGCTGGCGAGCGACAACGAGCGCGCGACGTTCTATGCGGGGCCGGCCGAGATCGACCTCTATCGCACCGAGACCACCAATTATCGCAACAATCTCGCCTCCGGCACGCCGGTGCTTTGGATCGCCTTACGCCCGACCGGCGTCGAGCCGCCGTACGACATCGTCGCGGTGACCGCCGATCCGTCGGAAGGCGAAGCCTTGACCGAATCCGGCAACGACCTGGTCGACGTGGTGCCGATGCCGCCGCCGGTGCGCGAGGTGGTCGAAGCCTTCGTCGCCGAGCACCACGTCGAGCGGCCGTTCTACAAGCGCAAGCGCGACCGCGCCGATCCCGAGGCGCTGGCGCGGCGCGGGCCGATGCCGAAGGATCGGGACGGATGAGCGATCCGGAACATTTTCTGGCGCGCTGGTCGCGGCGCAAGCGCGAGGCGGTCGAAGACGGCGAGCAGACGAAATCGCCGGCGCCGCCCGCGTCAGTGCAAGACGTCGATGCCAAAGGCGGCGCGCGCACCGGCGAAGATCACGGCACTCACGAAGACGTTCACGCCGCGCCGGGCGGCGTGCCTGGTCCGGCCGAACCGGCGTTCGATATCAGCAGCCTGCCGCCGATCGATTCGATCACCGCCGAGAGCGACATCCGGGCGTTCCTCGCTCCCGGCGTGCCGCCCGATTTGACCCGTGCGGCCCTTCGCCGCGCCTGGGCCGCCGACCCGAAGATCCGGGATTTCGTGGGGCTCGCCGAGTACGCCTGGGACTACAACGCGCCGGGCTCGATGGCCGGATTCGG
>JBEVIH010000326.1:0-17917 GCA_040510815.1 Xanthobacteraceae bacterium
AAAGTTGCCGGAAGCGGGCAAGCCCGCAGCCGGCCGGGGGAGGGACAGGGAGGGGGCACACGGAAACGGAGTGCCTCGTCACCCCCTCCCCACCCCTCCAGCCGAAGTCGGATGTTTCCGACTTCGGCCAGCCAATAACGTGGCCGAACTCGGGTAAACCCGAGTTCGGCTGCAAGCGGGGGAGGGAGCCGGCCGCGTCTGCGGCTCGTCCAGCGGCCCAATCGAAACGTGTCACTAGTCATGTTTGTGATGATGACCGTGATCGTGGTCGTGATGGTGATGATGGTCGTGATCGTGATGTCCGTGGGCATGACCATGATCGTGGGCATGGTCATGCCCATGCTCATGGTGATGAATCCGCTGGTGCGGGCGGCCGCGGCGCGGGTCCTCGCTGAACAGCAGCGACTTGATCGTCACCGGCACCGTGTAGGACGGCATGCGGATGCGGCCGAGATCGATGTAGTCGAAGTCGCGCAGCTCGACGCCGTCGATCGCCAGGATCTCGCTCTCGACCAAGAGCTCCTCGCGCATGATAGCGCCGAGCGTCTGGGCGATGTCGCCGTCAAGCATGATGTAGAGCGGCTTCTTGCGCTCGATGGTGGTGGCGAGCCCGTGGCGGATGCCTTCGGCAAACGCGAAGATGCGCTCGTAGGCCGGCGCGCCCTGCCAGCGCAAGGCGAGCGCCACCTCGCCCTCGCCCTCGATGAGATCGAAGGCGGTGAAGTGGGCGCGGATCGCCTTGGCGAGCGCGGCCGGGTCGATGACCTCGTCGCACGCATAGGGCGGCTGCAGCACCTGCAGATTGCGGCGCGGCAGGAGCTCGCCGGGCTTGGAGATGTAGCTGGTATTGCCGCTAAGCTGCACGCTGTATTCGGAGGCGCCGAGCGCGGTGGCGCGGATGCATTCGCCGGCCGGCAGCAGCGGCCAGGGCAGCGCGCCGTTATCGACGCGGCGGCGGATCGCCAGCCCGAGGCGCCGCCCCATGTCGCCGAAGTCGCGGCTCTCGCGGCCGTAGACGTATTCGCCGACCCCGCCCGAAAACATCACGCCGTCGATGCGGCCGAGATCGGCGATCGGATCGGTCAGCAGCAGATGCTCGACCGCGTGCGGCAGCGGCCGGCGCGTGAGCGCAGCGATCAGCAGGTCCGCCATGTTGTCGGCGACCTTGTCGAGCTGCGCGGGCGAGAGCACGTCGCCGCGCGACCAGTAGAAGCCGGCCTCGCGGGCGTGGAACTTGCCCGCCGGGTCGAGCCGCACGATGCGGCCGATGGCGTCAACCACCTGCAGCCGGCCGCCGATGTGCAGGGCCGCGGTCGCGATCACGTTGCCGTTGTCGATCACGCCGAGCTTGGTGGTGCCGCCGCCGATGTCGACGTTGAGGATGCGCTGGTGCCGGTCGTGGGAGATGCGCGCGGCGCCCGAGCCGTAGGCGGCGAGCATCGACTCCATGTGATGGCCGGCGGTGGCGGTGACGAAATCGCCGCGCTGCTCGGCCAGCAGCCCGGCGATCGCCTCGGCGTTCTCGCGGCGGAGCGCCTCGCCGGTGAGGATGACGACGCCGGTGTCGATGTCGGCGGGCTTGAGCCCGGCGGCCGCGTAGGCCTGGTCGATGACGGCGGCGAGCGCCGCGTCGTCGATGCGCTCGTCGCTCTGATACGGGGTCAGCGACACCGGCGACTGGTAGAGCGTCTCGCGCGAGACGACGTAGTAGCGGCTGGTAAGGTCCTCGCCGTAGCGGCGCAGGTTGATGCGGGAGAAGATGATCTGGGTGCCGGCCGAGCCGATGTCGATGCCGACGCTCGTGAGCGTCACATGGTCCTGGATCCAGATCGGGTTCTGCTCGAGCGGCTCCTCGGGATCGAAATCGAAATGGTCGTGGTCGTGATCGGCGTCGCCGTCGTGGTCGTGCACGATGTCCTTGCCGAGCAGGTGGTCGGCGAGCGTATGCGCCTTCTTGCTGTCGTCGGTATCGGCCATCGAAGCCGGCTCCTCGCTGCCGGCGGGCAACTTCCCTCGTGCCGGCGTGTTATGGCATACCCTGCCCCCTTCGGCGACCCAATCGATGACGACAAGCGAAGCTTCAAGGGCGCTCCGCCGCCTGTTCGCCAGCACCCCGGCGCGCACCTTCCTGCTCTATCCGCTCGGCGTGATCGCGTTCGAGCTGGTCATCCGCCGCGGCGATCTGGTCTTCGTGCCGTGGGGGGCGCTGCTGCTGGCCTGGGGCTATCTGCAATTTCGGCTCACCGGACACTACCGCGTGGAGCACGGCGGCGGTGGACCGGGGCTCACGGTGCCGCCGGAGCGGCTGGTGACCAACGGTGTCTACGCCTATACGCGCAACCCGATGTATCTTGGGCATCTCATCTTCATGCTCGGGCTGGCGGTGACGTTCCGGTCGTGGTTCGCGCTCGCATTGTTCGCGGTGCATGCGCTCTGGTTTCATCGCCGCGTGCTCGGCGACGAAGCTGGCCTGCGGGCGCGGTTCGGGGTGCAATACGAGGAGTACCAAAAGCGGGTGAAGCGCTGGCTTCCGGGACTGTTTTGACGACCGTAGGGTGGGCAAAGGCGCGAGCCACGTATTCGCGCTCTCCGCGCAAAAACCGCAGCGCCGTGCCCACGCGTCACCGGGGGTCCGGCGTCGGACGATTCCAACGCGTGGGCACGGTGCTGCTGCGTTTGTGTGGCTCGTGCGGACGCTGGGTCCGCGCCTTTGCCCACCCTACTTCGGCGGCAAGTTCTTCATGTAGTCGGTGAGGAACGTGCGCACCTCGGGCCGCACCGTCAGCACGGCCTGCGCGACCTTGTTGGTGTCGGGCGAGGCCTCCCATTGCGGCACGAAGCCGAACGCCTTCTCGGCCTCCTCGCCGTAGAGTTGGTCGGCGTTGAGCCGCGGGATCGCCGCGCGGATCGCCTCGACCGCCGCCTTCGGCGCGCCCGGCGGCATCACGATCATGCGTTGGATGATCCCGTCGGTACTGATGAGCGACTTGTAGATGTCCCAGAGCCGGCCGGACGGCATCGTGCCCTTGATCTTTTGGTAGAGCTCGTGCAGCGGCAGGATCGCCAGGCCCTTGACCGGATGCGGCACGCCGAAATTCACCCCGTCGTAGCTCGGGTCGTAGAACACCGGGATCACCTGCCCGGTCTTGACCATGCTGGGCTCGATCACCCCACGGTAGCTCGGCGGCGATTCGGAGAAGAAATTGATCTCGCCGCGCTGCAGCGCAAGCCGCGCCGCCGGGCTCGAACGATAGCCGGTGACGTATTTGTACGGGATGCCCAGCATGTCGAAGGCGAGCCGCATGCGCAGATCCTTGGATGTATCTACGCTCAGGCCGCCGCCGATCAGGCCCTTGGCCTTGACGATGTCGGTCGCCTCCTTCATGCCGGGCTCGACGTCGGTGCGCACGAAGTGGACGGTGGTGCCGGCCTGCGTGGCGAGGAACTCGTAGGTCTTGAAATCGACGCGGAAGCGCTCCGGATCGAGCGCGTAGATGAAGGCGGTGCCGGTGAAGTAGCCCGCCATGGTGCCGTCGCGCGGCGCCACCTCGCCCATATATTTGGCGCCGACCACGCCGCCGGCGCCGTCCATGTTCTGAATGACGATGTGCGGTGCGCCGTCGACGTGGCGCACCAGGTGCTTGGCGAACATCCGCGCCTCGATGTCGGTCGGACCACCGGCCGCGAAGTTGACCAGGATGGTGAGCCGCTTGCCCTTGTAGAACGGCTCGTCGGCGGCGGCGCTGGCGACGCCGAGAACGGCGGCGAGGGCGAGCGCAGCGACGGCGCGCACGGGCGGCCTCATTTCTTCGCGGCCTTGATGTAGTCGGTGACGAACGTCCTGATCTCGGGCTTGACCTCGAGCCGCCGGCGGACCTGCTCGTTGATGTCCGCGCCGGTCTCGTAGTGCGGCACGAACTGGATGGTCTTCATCGCGTCCTCGGCATATTCCTTGTCGTTGTTGAGGCGCGCGATCGCGGTGCGCAGCGCGTCGGCGGCGGCTTTCGGCGAGCCCGGCGGCATCACGATCAGGCGCAGCATCGCCGAGTCGACCGCAAGATGGGTGCGATAGACGTCCCACAACTGACCGGACGGCGCCGCGCCCTTCACCTTGCGATAGAATTCGTGGAACGCCGGCACGGGGGAGCCTTCCATCACCTTCGGCGCGCTGAAGGCATTGCCGTCGTAGTTGGCGTCGTACCAGGTCGGCACCACCTGCCCGGTCTTCACCATGCTTGGCTCGACGACGCTGAAATAGGCGGGCGTCGTCTCCGAGAAGAAATTGATCTCGCCGCGCTGCAGCGCGAGCCGCGCCGCGGTGTTGCTGCGGTAGCCGGTGACGTAGCGGTGCGGCAGGCCGAGCATGTCGAGCTGCAGGCGGATCAGCAGGTCCTTCGAAGAATCGACCGAGAGCCCGCCGGCGACCAGATCCTTGGCCTTGAGGACGTCGGTGCTCTGCTTCATTCCCGGCTCGGCGTCGGCGCGCACGTAATAGACGGCGTTGCCGGGCTGCGAGCCGATGAACTCGTAGCTCTTGAAGTCGACCCGGAAGGCGGCCGGATCGATGACGTACGGCCAAGCCACGGCGGTGACGTAGCCGAACATGGTGCCGTCCTTGGGGCCGACCTCGCCGATATAGGTGGCGCCCACCAGGCCGCCGGCGCCGTCCTTGTTCTGCACGATGATGCTGGGCGCGCCGTCGAGATGCTTGCCGATGTGCTTGACCAGCAGCCGGCCCTCGATGTCGCTCGGTCCGCCGGCCGCGAAGTTGATCAGCAGGGTCAGCCGCTTGCCTTTGTAGAACGGATCGTCGGCGCGAGCGGCTGAGAGGGCAAGCGCGAGAACAGCCGCGGCGCAAAGCCCGGTCGAGACGGCGCGCAGCAACGGCATGACGATCCTCCCTTTGTTTTGCATTGTAGGGGAGCTTATCCGCCCGTCCCCCGCCGGGGAAGCACGTTGCAAAATTGCCGCGCCCCGATCACCATGAGGGATCGAGGCACAACCTCGTCGTGACGGAAGAGGAAACGCCGTGCTGGAAAAATCCCAAGCCCAGAGCTTCAACGCCTACGACCGGCCGCACGACGATCTGCGCGAATTCATCGCGCGGGCCGAGCGCGCGGACGAGATCGTGCGCATCAAGGGCGCCGACTGGAAGCTCGAAATTGGCACGCTGGCCGAGATCGTGAACCACGCCCGGCCGGAGCCGCCGGCGATCCTGTTCGAGCACGTGCCCGGCTACCCGCAAGGCATGCGGCTCCTCTCCGGCGCCACCAACTCGTCGAAGCGGCTGGCGATCACGCTCGGCCTGCCGGTGCCCAAAAATCCGCTCGACGTGGTGCGCGCCTATCGCGACCGCATGAAGACCCACCGGCCGATCCCGCCGAAGACGGTGGCGAAGGGGCCTGTGCTGGAGAACGTCGATCGCGACGACAAGGTCGACGTGCTGAAATTCCCGGTGCCGTTCCTGCACGAGCACGACGGCGGCCGCTATATCGGCACCGACGACCTGGTGATCATGCGCGACCCGGACGAGAACTGGGTCAACGGCGCCACCTATCGGGCGATGGTGCAGGACAAGAACAACGTCTCGCTCTGGATCTCGCCCGGCAAGCACGGCCGCCAGATCCGCGAGAAATATTTCCGCGCCGGCAAGCCCTGTCCGGTGCTGATCTCGTGCGGGCACGATCCGCTGTTGTTCCTGGCCGGCGGCAACGAGCTAAAATACGGGCTGTGCGAATACGACTATGCGGGCGGCCACCGCGGCGAGCCCTACGAGGTGGTGCTGAGCGAGCTGCACGGCCTGCCGATGCCGGCGCACGCGGAGATCGTGCTCGAGGGCGAGCTCGTCGAGAACGTCAAGGCGAAGGAAGGCCCGTTCGGCGAGTTCACCGGTTACTACGCGTCGAGCCCGAGCGAGCAGCCGGTGATGCACGTCAAGCGTGTCTATTACCGCAACGATCCGATCCTCGGCATCGCGTCGCCGATGCGCCCGCCGTCGGACTTCTCGTTCAGCAAATGCGTGATGAAGGCCGGCATGATCTGGGACGAGGTCGAGCGCGCCGGCCTCGCGGGGGTCGCCGGCGTGTGGGTGCACGAATTCGGCGGCGCGCGCATGTTCAACGTCATCGCCATCAAGCAGGCCTATCCGGGCCATGCGCGCCAAGCCGGCCTGCTGGCGGCCGGCTGCCAGTCCGCCTCCTATCTCGGCCGCTTCGTGGTGGTGGTGGACGAGGACGTCGACCCGAGCGACCTGTTCGACGTGATGTGGGCGGTGTGCACGCGCTGCGATCCGGCAAACGACATCGAGTTCGTGCGCCGCGCCTGGTCGGGCCCGCTCGATCCGCTGCTCGACAAGGCAAGCTCGACCAACTCGCGCGCCATCATCGACGCCTGCCGGCCGTACGAGCGGCTGAAGGATTTCCCGATGGTGGCGCGCGCGAGCCCCGAGCTCACGCGCAAGGTCAAGGAAAAATTCGCCGACATCCTCGGCCGGATCGGCTGCGCGTAGAGGGGCGGATGTTGCGTGGTGCCACCATCTCCGCTGTCATCATCCGCTTGCGCCCAAAGCGGATGATCCAGTAATCACCGACGCTCGCCATCAAGCCGCGCCGTCTCGAAATACTGGATGCCCGCTTTCGCGGGTATGACACCATCGAAGCCGCACAGATCACCGCTCAAAATGGAGAACCATCCATGCCCGATTCACTTGCCGAGCTGCGCGTCGAGCTGGCGCGCGCCAACCGCATCCTCGCCAACGAGGGCATCATCGACGCCTTTGGGCATATCAGCGCGCGCCACCCGGGCAATCCGAACCGCTACTTTATTTCCCGGCATCGCGCCTCCGAGCTGGTCGAGCCCGGCGACGTGCTGGAGATGACGCTCGATTCCGAGCCGGTCGTTCCGACCAGCGTGCGGCTCTACAGCGAGATGGTGATCCACGGCGAGATCTACAAAGCGCGCCCGGACGTGAACTCGGTATGCCACCACCACGCCATGGCGGTGCTGCCGTTCTGCGCCACCGGCGTGGAGCTGGTCCCGCTGTTCCACCTCGGCGGCACGCTCGGCGGCAAGGTGCCGTTCTGGGACAGCCGCGACGAGTTCGGCGATACCAATCTTCTGGTGCGCACGCCCGAGGAAGGCGCCTCGCTGGCGCGCGCGCTTGGGCCCCATTTCATGGTGCTGCTGCGCCGCCACGGCGCGACCCTGGTCGGCAGGAGCATGCGCGAATGCGTGTTCCGCTCGATCTACACCACCCACAATGCCGAGCTGCAGCTGCGCGCGATGGCGATCGGCACGCCCGGGCCACTCACCCCCGGCGAGACCGAGAAGACCGGCGGACACAACATGGGCACGCGCGGCATCGAACGGGCCTGGGAATATTGGAGCGTGCGCCTGCAGAAGGCGGAGGCGACGTGGGCGGCGAGCGGCCTGCCGATGGTCACCGGCAAAGTGGCTGCCGCGCGGCCACGCGCGGCAGCCGCGAAGCGCGCCAAGCCCGCGTCGCGGACGCGCGCCAAGGCGAAGGCGGGCAGGCGCAGGTAGCCTCGCGGCGCGGCACGTCGCTCCTGATCGCCGGCCTGCGATCGCCGCCGTTGGCACGGTTACGCCGGCTTTACTCCGGTGTTCCGGCGGCCGAGGCGGCGTTGCGCGCGCTGGCGTAATCCCGTAATGACAGCGAAATCAGTTGCATCGAGGCTCGCTGCGATGCGGCAATCACTGCCGCCCAAGCGCGGCCGTCCGAGGGAGCGCCGGAATGACAGGCATGTACGAGCAGACAAAGCCGGGCATCGGCCACAACCTGCCCGACGAATATGCCGAGGAGAAGAAGCATCAGAAATGGGAGCGCTGGGCCAAGAAGCGGACCTTCGTGCGCGCGCTCGAAGGCACCTACAGCCACCTCTACAAGGCGCTGCTCGAGGAGAAGCGGGTCTATCCGTCGAACGAGGTGCCGTGGAAGGGCGGTCCCGGCCAGTTCGGCAAGAGCGTGATCAGCCCGCAGGCGACCTCCATCATCCAGTCGCTGGAGTCCCATATCGAGGCCTATGCGCCGAGCGCCTATGGGCAGAAGCACGGCCACCTCAACAGCGCGGTGTTCTACGTGCTCAAGGGCCACGGCCACGACGTGCATGATGGCCGCCACATCAAGTGGGAGGCGGGCGACGTGATGATCGTCGAGAACGGCTGCGTGCATCAGCACTTCAACGACGACCCGGACAGCGAGACCATCCTGCTGGTGTTCAAGGCCAAGCCGCTGTTCCTGTTCATGCACCTGCTGTTCCAGAAGATCGTCGAATGGCCGCCCGACAAGCTGCCGCCCGGCCAGGAAGGCTACCAGCCCCCGGCGGACATCTGAGCGGAGGAAGTCACATGTCTTTCGAGGACAAGGCGCAGGCGCTTTCCGGCTCGAACACCTGCAGCTTCCACGCCGATGACATCGCGGCGTCGGAGGAGTTCCGCAAGAACTACGAGACCCGCTTCAACGTGGTCAAAGCCGTCGACATGCCCTGGGAGCGCTCACCCGACGGGCTGATCAAGCATCTGGTCCACCACAAGCTCAACACTCGCGAGTGCTGCGTCGAGGCCTATATGCAGTTCCTCAAGCCGGGCGAGCGCTCCGGCAAGCACCGGCACATGTGGGAGGAGCTGATCTTCGTGGTCGAAGGCTCCGGCTACGACCTGCATTGGGACATGAAGTTCGACTGCCTCGACGCCTTCAAATGGGAATGGGCGGAGGAACCGCGCAAGTTCGAGTGGAAGCGCGGCGACTACATCTATATTCCGCCGTTCACCACCCACCAGCACTTCGCGGGCGCCGACGAGGACGTGCGGCTGATCATGATGAGCAACCGCATCGTCAAGGAGATGGGCTTCGACTGGTTCGATCAGGTGGAAAAGGCGCCGGGGTATTAGTGTTATAACGTCTGCGGCGTTCCTGCGGCGACCGGTTCCCGGCCCGGATGGAGCCGGGGGCGGGCGTCGCCGGAAACGCCATGACACGCGACGCATAACAACAAACGGACGTCCAGGGAGGATCGATATGCGTCTTGGGACGGTGGGACGCGGCATCGCGACCGCGGTCCTGGCGCTTGCCCCGATCGCCGCCGCCCCGACTGCCGCACCCGCGCAGAGCCCGGCGGAATTCTACAAGGGCAAGAACGTCGAGCTCTACATCGGCTACAGCGTCGGCGGCGCCTATGATCTCTACGCGCGGGTGCTGGCGCGCCATCTCGGCCGGCACATCCCGGGCAACCCGACGATCATCCCCAAGAACATGGAGGGTGCCGGCAGCCTGCGGCTCGCCAACTGGCTCTACAATGTGGGCGCCAAGGACGGCACCGTGCTCGCCACCATCGGCCGCGGCACCGGCTTCGATCCGCTGCTGGGCTCGAAGGGCGCCCAGTTCCAGGCCGACAAGTTCACCTGGGTCGGCAGCGCCAACAACGAGGTCAGCATCTGCGTCGCCTGGAAAGGCAGCGGGATCACCAAGTTCGAGGACACGATGACGAAGGAGCTGATCGTCGGCGGCACCGGCGCCGCCGCCGACACCGACCAGTTCCCGCGCATCCTCACCGGCGTGCTCGGCACCAAGTTCAAGATCGTGTCCGGCTATCCGGGCGGCAACGACATCACCTTGGCAATGGAGCGCGGCGAGGTGAAGGGGCGCTGCGGCTGGTCGTGGTCGAGCGTGGTCGCCACCCACAAGCGCTGGGTCGACGACAAGACCATCGCGGTCCTGGTGCAGCTCTCGCTCAACAAGCATCCCGACCTGCCCGACGTCCCCCTGGTCATGGACTTCGCCAAGACCGAGGAGCAGAAGCAGATCTTCAGGCTGATCTTCGCCCGCCAGGTGATGGGCCGGCCGTTCCTGGCGCCGCCCGGCCTGCCCAGGGACCGCGCCGAAGCGCTGCGGCGGGCCTTCGACGAGACCATGAAGGATCCCGAGTTCCTCGCCGATGCGACCCGCACGCAGCTCGAGATCACGCCGGTGGCCGGCGAGGAGGTCGAGAAGCTGGTGACCGAGCTCTACCAGACCCCCAAGCCGGTCGCCGACAAGGCGGCGGAGTTCATCCGCAGCAAGTAGACGGACCAATGCAGGACAAGAGCCAGAACTATCGCGGCTGGCAGTCGGACGTCATCGTCGATCTGATCAAGCGCTACGGCTTCCCGCACGTCACGCTCAATCCGGGCGCGAGCTTCCGCGGCCTGCACGATTCGCTGGTCAATTACGGCGGCAACGAGCCGCCGATGATGCTGTGCCAGCACGAGGAGATCGCCGTGCAGATCGCGCACGGCTACGCCAAGGCCACCGGTAAGCCGATGGCGGTGATCCTGCACGATCTGGTGGGGCTGCTGCACGCCTGCATGGCGATCTACTACGCCTATATCGACCGGGTGCCGATCTTCATCATCGGCGCCACCGGCCCGATGGACGAAGCCAAGCGCCGGCCGCACATCGACTGGACGCATTCCGCGCTGGTGCAGGGCAACGCGGTGCGCGACTACGTCAAATGGGATTACCAGCCGACCTCGATCGAGGGCGTGCCGGAAAGCTTCGCGCGCGCCTATTCGATCATGACCACCGAGCCGCAGGGCCCGGTCTACATGTGCTACGACGCGGCGCTGCAGGAGGAGCCGCTGGCGCAGCCGGTGGCGCTGCCACCCGCCGGCGCCGCCGCCACGCCCGCACCGATGGCGCCCGATCCGCGCGCGATCGCGGCGATCGCCGACAAGCTGCTCAAAGCCGAGCATCCGATGCTGCTCGCCGAATATGCCGGCCGGCGCGCCGGCGGGTTCGAGAGCATCGTCGAGCTGGCCGAGCTCACCGGCGCGGCGGTGTGGGACGTCAACAACGCGCTCAACTTTCCCAACAAGCATCCGCTCTGCCTGAGCATGGACAAGGAGTCGCTGCGGCGCACCGACCTGGTCGTCGGCCTCGACGTCAACGACTGGGAAAAGCAGCTCACCGAGCTCAACAGCGCCAAGCGCACGCGCGAGCAGATCACGCCGCCGTCGTGCGACTTCGTCGAGATCGGCTTCGGCGAGATCAACATCAGCAAGTGGGCTTTTGACTACTGCCGGATGCAGCCGTGCTCGATCCGGGCGTTGGGCGACACCGCGCTCGGCATTCCCGAGCTGACCCGCATCTGCCGGGAGCGCATCGCCGGCGACACGAAGCTGCAGGCGCGCATCAAGGCGCGCAGCGCCGCGATCGGCAAGCGCCACGAGGAAGTGTGGGCGAAGTGGCAGGAAGAGGCGCGCAAGAACTGGGACGCCTCGCCGATCACCTTCTCACGGCTGGCGCTCGAGGTCTGGGAGGTGATCAAGGACGAGGACTGGGTGCTCACCGCCAACAACCTCAAGCAGCAGGTGCGCAAGCTGTGGGATTTCGACAAGCCCTACCGCCATCCGGGCGTCGAGCTCGGCACGTCGACCCAGATCGGCATCTCGCTCGGGGTGGCGCTGGCGCACAAGGGCACCGGCCGCGTCGTGGTCGACATCCAGCCCGACGGCGACCTGATGTTCGACGCCGGCGCGCTCTGGGTCGCCGCCAAGTACCAGATCCCGATGCTGGTGGTGATGCACAACAACCGCGCCTATTACAACGACTGGGAGCACCAGATCCGCATGGCGCGGCTGCGCGGCACCGACGAGGCCAAGGCCCATATCGGCATGGACCTGTTCGGGCCGGAGCCGGATTTCGGCGCGCTCGCGCGCGCCATGGGCTGCTATGGCGAAGGCCCGATCGACAAGCCGCAGGACGTGCGGCCGGCGCTGCTGCGCGCGCTCGCCGAGGTGAAGAAGGGCCGGCTGGCGCTGGTGGACACCATCACGCAGCACCGGTAGGGCGCGTTTGCGAGCTCAATAAAGAACGCCCCGCCGGCGATCGCCGACGGGGCGAAAATTCGTCCTGACGCGCAGGCGTCGCGATCGTCAGATCGCCATCTTCAGGTCCTTGGCAGCCCGGAACGCCACCTTCCTGCTGGCCTTGATCTTGATCGCCTCGCCGGTCGCGGGATTGCGGCCCATGCGGGCGGCGCGCTTGCGGACCTGCAGGATGCCGAGGCCGGAGATCTTGATGCGCTCGCCTTTCTTGAGGTGCTTGGTGATCAGCCCGACCAGATCGCCGAGCAGGGCTTCGCCGGCGCGCTTGGTCATTTGATGATCCTCAGCCAGCGTTGCCGCAAGATGCTTGAGCGTGACGGGGCGGCTGGGTTTGGCCGCGGCGTTTGGTGCCATGATGGATGCCTCTCGAGAAGCGCGAAATGCGCTGCCGTAGGACAGATATGATTCGGCACCGAAAGGAAAGTGCGGAGCCGGCCGTAGCCCCGGATGGTGCGCTGCGAAATCGGGGGCGTGAACGCCCTTGAGCCCGCGAAGACGGGCGTGGACGCCCTTTAGTTAGCCCGGTTCCATGCCTAAATTCTTGAACACCGGGAGCGCCGCCTCCGAGGTGAGGAACTTGACCAGCGCCCGGGCGACCTCCCGCTCTTTGGCGGTTGCGGGCAGCCCGGTCGAATAGACCAGCACCGTCTGCAGCTCGCTCGGCAACGGCCCGATGAAATCGATGCCGGCGATCGGGATGAGCTCGTTGATCTGCTGCACGCCGATCTCGGCGTCCCCTTTCGCCACCAGGGCGCCCACCCGCACCCCCAGCTCGGGCTGGATCAGCTTGCCCTTGACCTGATCGAAGATGCCGAGGCGTTTCATCACGCTCTCGAAGTGAACGCCGCTCGGACCCCTGCTGTAGCCGATCGACTTGGCGGCGAGCAGCGCGTTCTTGAACGTTTCCGGCGTGCCGATGTCGGGCTTCGGCGCGCCCGCGCGCACCGCCGCGCCGACCCGGGCGCGGACGAAATCGACGCGGCTGCCGGCCACGACCTTGCCCTCCTTGGCAAGCTCGTCGAGCGCCGTGCCGGTCGTAATCACCACGTCGGCGATCGCGCCCTCCCTGATCCTGGCGGAGACGTTGACGCCGGACTGGAAGGTGATGGCGACCTTGTGCCCGCTCGCGCGCTCGAACGCCGGCACCAGCTCTTCCAGCACCTCCCGCATGGCGGTCGAGCTGAGCAGAGAGACCTCGGCGGCGTTCGCGGCCGTTGCCGCAACCACCGCACCGAGGCAGCCCGCCAAGGCGGCGGCGATCTTCGGTCGTGTTGTCATCTTCGCCTCCCGTCGGATGCGCGGACTTGTGCCGCGCATGGTCAAATCCAATCGCGCGCCCCGGCCTGAGCGTCAATTGGTCTTGCCGGCCGCGCGCACGAACGCCGCCAGCTCGGCGTTGAAGCGCGTGGTGTCCTCCCAGAACGGCGCGTGGCCGATGCCGTCATAGAGCGAGAGCTTGGCACCCGGAATGGTATCGGCCGTGTGCTTGCCGGCGGCGGGCAGCACGAGCTTGTCGGCCGCGCCGTGGGTCACCAGCACCGGGAGTTTCAACGCCTTCAAGGTGTCGTCCATGCTGAGCGTGCGCCCGCCCATATTGGCGCGCACCTTGGGCGGCACCATCATGTTGAAGGCGAGCATGGTCTCGAACTCCTCCTGGCTGGGCTGCTTCTCGAAGCAGTTGCGCAGGAAGGTGCGGGTCGCCGCGATGTTGGTCGCCAGGTCGTCGGACAGCATGAGCGGCTGCACTTTGAGCCCCTCCCCGAAGAAGCTCGGATCGGATTTCGACACCGCATTGACGTAGTTGAGCCCCGCCAGGCGGGCGGCACCGTGGATTCTGAGGTAATCGGCAATGACGCGCCCGCCATAGGACCACCCGACCAGTACCGGCCGCTTGAGCTTGGCGACGTCGATGACCGCCTGGACCTCGTCGGCCCAGGGCTTGGACTCCTTGTACTTCTCGGGCTCGAGCGGCTTGTCGGAGTTGCCGTGGCCGCGCAGGTCGTAGGTCACCATGCGGAATTCCTTGGCCAGGTCGCTTTCGACCTGGCGCTGCCACGACATCGAGGCTTGCGAGAAGCCGTGGATGAACAGAATTTCCGGGCCGGATGGATTGCCCCATTCCTGCGCGGCGATGGTCACGCCGTCCGGAGCTCGCACCACGAGCGACTTGTATTTCTTCTGCTGCGCCACCCCGGGCGTCGAGATCGCGACCATCAACAGCCCCGCACCGGCGCCAATCATGACGCGGCGCAAACATGCTGACATCATGGTTCGGTCCTCCCTGTTCGACCGTTCTTGCGTTGGCTATCGGTCTTGCTCAAACGATAACACGCGGCGGGGCGCAGCATGACAAATAATCCGTGGGGCAATTGCCCATGAGGATTGGCCTTCCGACGTCCCACCGCGGCGCGGCTAGGCGTGGCATCACAGACGTGTCAAAAAACGCCGGGAACGCCGTACCTCTTTCGGAAAGACGGATGCGGAAATGAGCACAGGCCGCAAGATCGTGGTCGTCGGCGGCGGACCGGCGGGGGTCGCGGCGGCGCTCGCCGCCAAGCAGCAGGACGCCGCGGCCGACGTGCTGCTGCTCAACGACGAGCACTGCGAGCCCTACGAGAAGCCGCCGCTCTCGAAGGCGGTGCTCACCGGCAAGGTGACGGCCCATGACGCGCCGATCGCGGGCCCCAAGGGCGTCGCCGGCGGCGGCGTCGCGCTCAAGCCCGGCACCCGCGCGACCGAGATCGATCGCGGCGCGCGCGAAGTCGTGACCGACGCCGGCGAACGCATCAGCTATGACGCGCTCGTGCTCGCCACCGGCTCGATCAATCGTGTGCTGCCGACGTTGCCGGCCGAGCAAAAAGGCATCTACTACCTGCGCACCGAAGCCGAGGCGCGGGCGCTCAAAGCCCATCTGCATCAGAGCCGGTCGCTGCTGGTCGTCGGCGGCGGCTTGATCGGGCTCGAAGTCGCCGCCTCGGCCGCGGAGCTCGGCGTCAAGACTACCGTCATCGAGATCGCGCCGCGCATCCTGGCGCGCGTCTCCGACCCGGAGACCTCGGCGCTCATCCACGAGCGCCACCGCGCCGGCGGCGTCGATATCCGGACCGCCACCGCCATCGGCGCTTTACGCGAGCAGCCGGACGGACGGCTCGCGGTCGAAACCAAAGGCGGCGACACCATCACGGCCGATCTCATCGTGGTCGGGATCGGCGTCGCGCCCGACGATCGGCTGGCGAAGGCGGCGGGTCTCGCCACCCAGGACGGCATCATCGTCGACGACCATGGCCGGACCTCCGATCCGATCATCTTCGCGGCCGGCGACTGCACCCGCTTTCCAGGCCCGCACGGGCCGATACGGCTGGAGAACTGGCGCCATGCCCAGGAGCACGGCGCCGTTGCGGGCCGCAATGCGGCGGGCGGCGACGTCGCCTATGCGGTGGCGCCGTCGTTCTGGTCCGAGCAATTCGACATGTATATCCAGGGCGTAGGCTGGCAGCTCCCGCAGCCGAGCGCGAAGGTGCGTCGGCCGGTCGGCGCGGGTGCGACGCTCACGTTCGAGCTCGACGGCGCGCGCCTCGCCTATGCGGCGGGAATCAACGCGCAGCGCGACATCGCGGTGGCGCGGCGATTGATCGAGCGCCGCCTGCCGGTCGACGCGGGCGAGCTCGCCGACCCGGGCAAGCCGCTCGCGGCCATGCTCAAGGCCAAGGTTTGACGGACGGGAACATCATGGCGAACGCAGCGACCAAGGAACGAGTCGGGATTGTCGGTGTCGGGCGGATGGGGCTGGCCATGCTCAAGCACCTGGTCAAGCGCGGCCACGCGGTGACGGCCTGCGACATCGACGAGAAGCAGCTCGCCAAGGCGCGCGACGCCGGCGCCGCGGCGGCGAAGACGCCCGCAGAGGTGGCGCGCGCCGCCAATTTCGTAATCATCGGCGTCGGCTACGACGACGAAGTGAACGAGGTGGTGCTCGGACCGGACGGGCTGCTCGCCGCGCTCGCGCCCGGATCGATCATCGCGGTGTCCTCGACCGCCAAGCCCGACACCGTCAAGGCGCTCGACCAGCGCGCGCGCTCGCAAGGCGTCGACGTGCTCGACGCGCCGATCTGCCGCGGCCGCTTCGCCGCCGACGAGGGGACGCTGCTGGCGCTGGTCGGCGGCCGGCCGGAGGTGGTCGAGCGCGGCCGCGCGGTCTACCGCTGCTTCTGCTCCGACTACGCGCATCTCGGTGAGGTCGGCCACGGCCAGGTCGGCAAGACCATGAACAACCTGCTCTTGTGGATCAACGCGGTCGGCTTGCTGGAGGCGGGCCGCCTGGCCGAGAGCACCGGCATCGACCTCGTCAAGCTGCGCGATGCGCTGCTGATGAGCTCGGGCGCCTCCGACGCCCTCAAGGAATGGGACATGATCTCGTTCACCTGGGCGCTCAAGGACATGCAGATCGTCGGCGACCTCACCGACAAGGCCGGGCTGTCGCTGCCGATCACCGGCGCGATCAAGGAACTGGTCAAGGACGCGCGCCGGCTCAAGGCGACGAGCGCGCCGAAGTGGACGGGGAAGTAATCGTCGCCCGGCTACGACAAATCCATCGCCGAGACGCCGCCGTCGACGAACAGATTGGCGCCGTAGACGAACGAGGAATCCTCGCTCACCAGGAACAGCACCGCCTTGGCGGCCTCCGCCGGCTGGCCCGGACGCTTGGCCATGTTGGGGACCGGCCGCGTGGCATCGAACTCGTCCTTGCCCACCGGCGAGCCGATCTTGTTCGGTACGATCGCGTTCACCCGGATGTTGTGCGGCGCCAGCTGCGCCGCCATCGCGCGGGTCAAGTTGGCGACGCCGCCTTTGGCGGCGGAATAGGCGATGGCGCGGCTTCGCCCCATGAAGCCCGAGGTCGAGCCGATATTGACGATCCGCCCGCCGCTGCCTTGCGCCGCCATCCGCTGCGCCACGTGCTTGGCCATCAGGAACTGGCTCTTGAGCGTCACCGCCAGCACCCGGTCCCACTCCTCCTCGGTGATGTCGAAAATGTGCTTGTTGTCGGAGATTGCGACGTTGTTGACGAGAATGTCGATGCGGCCGAAGCGGCGGACCACCGCCTCGACCAGGGCGGCGACGTCGCTCCCCTTGGAGACGTCGGCGGTGAACAGCTCGGCCTCGCCCCCGGCCGAGCGGATCGCAGCGGCGACCCGCTCCCCGCGCGGCTTGTCCATGTCCACGATCGCGACCTTGGCGCCCTCGGCGGCGAACAGCTTGGCGATCTCCTCGCCGATATTGCGCCCGGCGCCCGTCACGATTGCCACCTGATCCTTGAGCTTCATCGCTGCCCCTTCGTGCCCGTTCAGGCTCGCCTTCCGACGCCATGCACGCGGCAGTCATTACCTTTGCGCATGGAGCGCGGCAACCTGCGGCCTCGCGGGAGGGCTGCGAACGTGGTAGGAGTAATGCTCAGAACATGGATTTCGCCGTGGCCGCGCCGCTCAAGACCGTCGAAGGCTCGGATATCGCCGCGCTGATGCACGCCATGGGCCAGCGCGCGAAGGAGGCCGCGCGCGCACTAGCGCTCGCGCCAACGGCGCAAAAGGACGCCGCGCTCGCGGCGATGGCGCAGGCGATACGCCAGTCGAAGTCCGACATCCTCGCGGCCAATGCCCAGGACGTCGCCGAAGCGAAGGCGGCGGGCGCCACCGCGGCGTTTCTCGACCGCCTCGCGCTCGACGACAAGCGCATCGCCGCCACCGCCGACGGCCTCGACGTGGTCCGCGCACTCCCCGACCCGGTCGGCACGGTGACCGAGCGCTGGACGCGGCCCAACGGCATGAGCATCGAGCGCGTGCGCGTGCCGCTCGGCGTCGTCGGCGTGATCTACGAGAGCCGGCCGAACGTCACCGCCGATGCCGCCGCGCTCTGCCTCAAGGCCGGCAACGCCGCCATCCTGCGCGGCGGCTCGGAGGCGATCCACTCGAACCAGGCGATCGCCGCCTGCGTGCGCGAGGGCCTGAGCGCGGCGGGACTGCCCGAAACGGCCGTG
>JBEVIH010000327.1:0-24707 GCA_040510815.1 Xanthobacteraceae bacterium
GCATCCTGATCGACGGCCAGGACATCGCCGCCGTGACGCAGGAAAGCCTGCGCGCGCAGATCTCGATGGTGACCCAGGACACCTCGCTGCTGCACCGCTCGATCCGCGACAACATCCGCTACGGCCGCCCGCAAGCGGCCGAGGCGGAGATCGCCGCCGCGGCGAGGCTCGCCCATGCCGACGAGTTCATCGGCGAGCTCGAGGACTGGCGCGGCCGGCGCGGCCTCGACGCCCATGTGGGCGAGCGCGGCGTGAAGCTCTCCGGCGGCCAGCGCCAGCGCGTCGCGATCGCGCGCGTGATCCTCAAGGACGCGCCGATCCTGGTGCTGGACGAGGCCACCTCCGCGCTCGACAGCGAGGTCGAGGCCGCGATCCAGTCGAGCCTCGGCACGCTGATGGCCGGCAAGACCGTGATCGCGATCGCGCATCGGCTCTCGACCATCGCGCGCATGGACCGGCTGATCGTGCTCGACCACGGCCGCATCGTCGAGCAGGGCACCCACCGCGAGCTGCTGGCGCTCGGCGGCCATTACGCGGCGCTGTGGCACCGCCAGTCGGGCGGCTTCATCGACGCCGCCGAGGCGCAGGCGGCGGAGTAATCGTCGCCGCCGCCGCATGCGCGCTGCCGGCTGAATCCGCCTGCAAGCCGGGAATAAACCGACCGATTCGCCGGTCTCTGCTAGGATATCCGCGGATCGAAGCGGTGCGCGGCAGGCATGGAGCGCGTGAGCAGCGATGACGACCGGACGCGTTTCGCCAGCGTGGTGCTGCCGCATCTCGCCGACGCCTTTGCGCTCGCGCGTTGGCTCACCGGCAGCCGCGCCGATGCCGAGGACGTGGTGCAGGACGCGTGCTTGCGGGCCTTTCGCGGCATCGGCGGCTTTGCCGGCGGCAACGCGCGGGCCTGGCTGCTGACCATCACGCGCCACGCCGCCTATACCTGGCTGGGCAAGAACCGCTCGGCGGCGCTGCTGGTGGTCGACGATCTCGAAGCGGTCGAGCGCAAGGAGCTGGAGCGCGGCGTGCCGATGGACCGAGCCGACACGCCGGAGACGGCGCTGATCGCCAAGGCCGACGCGGCGCGGCTGGAAGCCGCGATCGCGGAGCTGCCGGTGCCGTTCCGCGAGACGCTGGTGCTGCGCGACCTGCAGGGCCTGGACTATCGGGAGATCGCCGAGGTGACCAAGGTCCCGATCGGCACCGTGATGTCGCGGCTGGCGCGCGCCCGCCGGCGGCTGATCGCCAGGATTGGAACGGACGCGCCATGACGCCCTCGACCCAAGACGATCCGACCCTGCTGGTTCATGCCTATCTCGACGGCGAGCTCGATCCCGCCCATGCGCTCGAGATCGAGCAGCGGCTGGCGAGCGACCCGGCGCTGGCGGCGGAGCGCGACCGCGTCGAGGCGTTGCGGCGCGCGCTCCGCGAGCGGCTGCCGCGCGAAGCGCCGCCGCCGGGGCTCGCGCGGCGGATCGAAACGGCGGTGGGATTGCGGCGCGAGCCTGCGCGTCCGTCCTGGCGCGCGCTCGCGGCCTCGGTCGCGCTCGCGCTGTTCGTCGGCAGCGGCGCCACCTGGTTCGTGCTGCGCCCAGGGCCGGCCGACACCGTGGCGAACGTGGTGGTGGCGAGTCACATGCGCGCGCTGATGGCGTCGCAGCCGACCGACGTCGCCTCGTCCGACCGCCACACGGTCAAGCCGTGGTTCAACGGGCGCATTCCGGAGGCGCCGCGTGTGGTCGATCTCGCCAGCGAGGGCTTTCCGCTGGTCGGGGGCCGCATCGACGTGATCGGCCGCGTTCCGGTGCCGACCCTGGTCTATCGGCACCGGGCGCACCTGATCAGCCTCACGGCGGCGCCGGCGGATGCGTCCATGGCGGGCGCGCCGCGCGCCATCGCCGGCTACAACATCGCGGCCTGGCGCCAGGACGGCGTCACCTATTGGGCGGTTTCCGACCTGGCGGCGACCGATCTCGACAAGTTCGCCAGGGCGTTCCGCGAGGCCAGCCCGGAGCGGTAGAGCCAGGAAAAGTGGAAACCGGTTTTCCGTCCGAAAATGCGATCAATGAAAAAAAGCTGGAGCATGTTCAGTTTCCATTGAAACTGAACATGCTCCAGCCGCTACGCCTGCGCCAGCAAGCCCGCCATCGGCTTCACGGCGACGCTGTCCGGAAACACCTTGCCGGCCAGCGCGGCCTCGTCGACGCGCAGGTGATCCTTGAGCAGGCCCTTGAGCACGGCCCGCAGGTCGGTGGTCGGCTTGAGGTCGCGGCCCTCGTGCAGGTCGTTGGGCTTGAGCCCCGGCCAATCGGCGACCACGCGGCCACCCTTGAGCGCGCCGCCGGCGAGCAGCGTCACCGTCGCGGTGCCGTGGTCGGTGCCGTCGGTGCCGTTGATGCGGGCGGTGCGGCCGAACTCGGTGATGACGGCGACCACCGTCTCGCGCCAGGCCTCCTTCATCTCGGTCTCGATCGCCGCGATGGCGCCGTCGAGCGCGCCGAGCAGGTTGGCGAGCCGGCCGCTCATCGCGCCCTCGTCGGCGTGGGTGTCCCAGCCGTCGAAGGCGAGCGCGCCGATGCGCGGCCCATCCGGCCGCGCCAGAAACTTCGCCGCGCTGCCGGCCGACTCGGCGAAATAGGCGCGCACTTGCAGGGCGCCGGCCGCGCGCGGCGTCTCGCCGTCCATGCCGCCGGCGCGAGCGATCGCCGCCAGCCCCAGCCGCTCCTCGAGCACGCGCGCCAGCGCCGGATCGGCGTGGCGATAGAGGTCGAGCAGCCGCATCGTGGTGTCCTCGCCCGCCGGCGGCAGCCGCCGCGGCGTCCATGACAACACCGGCGCCGGGCCACGCACGACCAGCGGCGCAATCGGTCCCATGCCGAAGGCGCCGCGGCCGCCGGTGCCGGCGCGGCCGCCCGACTGCAGCGAGGCGAGCGCGCGGTTGAGCCAGCCGGTGTCGGTCGCGCCCGGCTTTGCGAGCCCGCTTTCGAGCACGTCCTGGCCGTCGAAATGGGAACGCTCCCGGTACGGCGTGGCCGCGGCATGCACGATCGTCGCCGCGCCCGACTTGTAGAGCCGGTGCAGGTTCGGCATCGCCGGATTGAGCGCGAAGAACGAATCGAGCGGCAGCGCCGGCGTCTTGCCGTCGAGCGTAAGCGCCTTGTCGCCGCGCAGCCGCGCCCACTCGGGATCGCCGACCGGGGCGACCGCCGCCAGCCCGTCGAGCGCGCCGCGCAGCACGATCACCAGCAGGCGCGGATCACGGCCTTCGGCGCGCGCGACCTTCGGCAGGTAGGCCCAGGCGAACAGCGTGCCGGAAGCCAGCAGCAGTTCGCGGCGACTCGGAGCGTGCAGATTCATTCGCGGCATGCGCTACCTCCGCTGAAACTCGGGCGCCATCAGCAGCAGCACCAGCGCCTGCGGCCGACTCTCGGCGCGCGCGATCGTCTGCCGCGTCTCGGCGGAGGCGAGCGGCGCCAGCACCTCCTCGAACACCTCGCGCGGATCGGCATCCGTGCCCAGGCGCCGGACGAACTGATTGGCCAGGTCGATGCGTTGCGCCAGCCCGTCGAGCCAGGCGGCGCTGTCGTCGGCGAAGCCCTTGGGCGCCGGCGGCCGCCACAGCGGCTCGCCCAGGAGGTTGTGCGCCTGCATCACCGGGCCGATCTCGGGCGGCGTGACGCCGGTGGCGCGCAGCACGCCCACGATCCACTCGCCCGGACGCTTGAGCTTGCTGCGCGGCGCATCCCAGGCTTCCGGCGCCGTGACCAGCGCCTTCGCCATCTCCTTGAGGTCGCCTTGGGTGTCGAGGAAGCGCTTGGCCAGCCGCTCGACCAGCGCGGGCGGCGGCTCGTCGGCGACGAAATGGCGCGCAAGCTTGCTGGCCAAATGCCTGGCGGTCGCCGGATGGCGGGCGAGCGTGGCGAGCACCGCGCGGCCTTGCTCGAAGCCGGTGTCCGGATAGCTGCGGCCGATCACCGTCTGCGCGCCCGGCTGATGCATGCGCTCGTTGAAGATGAACTCGCCGCCACGCTCCGGGTCCTGGCGCGGCGGGATGATCGTCCAGCCGGTGATGACGTTGGCGAAACGCGTGACGTCGTCCTGCGTGTACACCGTGCGCACGCCGAGCGTATGCAGCTCAAGGATCTCGCGGGCGAGATTCTCGTTGAGGCCGCGTTTCTGCCGGACACCGGCGACCGAATCGGGGCCGATCGAGCGCGCATTGTCGAGATAGATCAGCATCGCCGGATGGGTCTCGACCGCCAGCAGCATGTCGCCGAAGCGGCCGAGCAGATGGGCGCGGATCGCTTCGCGCTCGTAGGCGCCGGCGATCGACCGCACGCCGAACTTGTCGGCCGAGACGCAGAAGTGGTTCGACCAGAACCACGCCAGCCGCTCGGCGAAGCCGATGTCGGCGCCGAGCGCGGCATGCAAGCGCGCCTTGGCCTCGTCGAGATAGATCTGCTGCGGCAGCGGGGGACCCGGATCGGGGCGGGCGCCGGGTTGCGGCGGCGTGGCCGGCGGCTCGGCCGGCTTCATCTCCGCTCCGGCGGTCATGTTGCCGTCGGCGTTTGGCGCCTTCTGGGCGGCGCGCTCGGCCCGCCGGGCGGCATTTTGCGCTTGCTGGAACTTGAAGGCGGCGCGCATGGCCGCGCCGCTGGCGAGCAGACCCGGATCGGCGACGCGCCCGGCGCCGGGACGATCCAACTCGGCGAGCAGCGCGCCGCGCGGGTCCGCCGCGATGGCGGCGACCGAGCCGGCGCGCGGGCCGCAGCCGAACCGATGCAACGCCAGCGCCGCCGCGGCTTTCGGATCAAGGGCCATGCGTCGATGTCCTTTCGGCCGGACGCAACGCCACTCCCGATCATGGGATCGTCGGCGGCCGTCGTGTCAAGATTGCGGCGAGGCGCCTTTCGCGATCATGGCCGCAGGATGAAGAATTCGAAGGGTTAATGATGACCGTCGGCTCAAATCTGGAGCGGGTCCCGCGACCGGGCAGAAATGCCGCCGCTGCAACCTCATATCTTGTGAACGACAGATGAACGGCCGGGCCTGGTCACAAGGGACCGCGGAAGATGAAGAACGCTCCGGCTGCGACCAGCATAAACCCGATGGCGTAATTCCAGGTGATCGGTTCCCTCAGATAGAAGATCGAAAAGCCGACGAAGACCAGCAGCGTGACCACCTCCTGCATGGTCTTGAGTTGCGCGGTGGTATAGACCGCGCTGCCCCAGCGGTTCGCCGGCACCGCCATGCAATATTCGACGAAGGCGATCAGCCAGCTCGCCAGGATCACGCCGACGAGCGGGACCTCCTTGAAGCGCAGGTGGCCGTACCACGCGAGCGTCATGAATACGTTGGAGCCGATCAGCAGAGCGATTGGAAGCAGATGCGGTAGAACTGGCGCGGACGGCATGCGAGGTCCTGGCTGCAGAGAAACGGGGGCTTCCATCCCTTAGAATCGGAAAATGGTCCAGCGCTATTGTGTTTACGCGCCGTATACGGCGGCCCGCGCGGCCGCGATCGAAGTCCGCAGCAGGCTTGGTCGGACAATGCTCGGGCCGTCCACAGCGGCGGTAGGATGTCACTCGGGTGTAACGGACGGCCCTTAGAAATGGCGCCGTAGGAAACGCCCTTGTATTTTTTCCGCAAGAGCGTTGCGTGCATCAGCGTCATGACTGGCGGTTCCAGCCCGATCGCCCCGCGGCTGGAACCGCCTTTTCGATCGGACGCCCGCATCCGGGCAGGCAAACCCCTGCCCACAATCGCGCCAGCGGCCCCTTGCACGCTCGCGGAGAGTTGTCCGCAGGGATGGCGCCCCCGTGCTAGTCTAAAGTGATGCGATCGGGTGCCCCCAGACCCGATCGGCGTCGCGAATTGTCTGTGCCGTAGCGCGGACGCAATTCCGGCGCTAGCTTTCACCAGAAGACACGGATTTCGAGCGTTCGGAGACATGCATGCGGCACCCCCGGCTCCCCTCCATCATGATCGTCGCGAGCGCATTCGCGGTCGTCGGCGTGCTCGCTCCAGTTTCGGTTCCTGCGCAACAGGCGCCGGCGCAGCCGAAAGCCCCGGCCCAGTCGCAAGCGCCGGCGCAGTCACAGGCGCCCGCGCCGCCGCAAGCGCCGGCGCCGGCCAAGCCGGGGCCGTACAGCGTGGTCGCCATCAAGCTGCCGGCGCCGGTGAGCGATGCGAGCTTCGAGGCATTCCGCAAGCAGCTCGCCGACATCGCCAAGAAGAAGGACCGGGCCGCGCTGGCACGGCTGCTGGCCGCGAACTTCTTCTGGATCCCGGAGGATGCCGACGTCGCCGACAAGACCAAGCCCGCGATCGACAACCTGGCCAAGGCGATCGGTCTCGACGGCAAGGATGGATTCGGCTGGGACGTGATCACCGAATATGCGGGCGATAACACCGGCAACCCCGATCCCCAGCGGCCGGGCGTGATCTGCTCGCCCGGCGAGCCGGGCTTCGACGAGAAGGCGGCCGACGAGCTCGCCAATGCGACGCAGACCGACGCCTCCGATTGGGTCTATCCGGTGCGCGACGGCGTCGAGGTCCGCTCGGATGCACAGCCGACTGCGGCGGTGGTCGAGAAGCTCGGCCTTTATCTGGTACGGGCGATCGACGACGACTCGCCCGCCAACGCCGTGACGCAGGCGTTCGTGAAGGTGATGACGCCGTCCGGCAAGTCCGGCTACGTGCCGGTGGACGCCGTCAAAGCCGTTGTCGGCCCGCAAATGTGCTATCTCAAAGATGCAAGCGGGTGGAAGATCGCGGGCTTTCTCGGCGGCGATCCCAGCCACGCCAACTAGGCGCGGTTTTCGCCCGGCCTGGGCCGAATTTCGCGGCTGTCATCATCCGCGGAATAAAGCGTCGTGGGCGGGGTTTGACGCGCGCCGCGGCGCGCGTCGCCTCTGTAATATCATTTCATCGGGCTCGTCACTATAATCGGACCGGGACGGCGTTGCGGGTGACCGGGTGCCGTCACCGGAAAAAAACCAGGGAGTAAACACCATGTCGCGGGTCTATCTCGCAGCAATGGCGGCCGCGTTGATGGCGGTCGTAACTACGCCGGCCGCGCTGGCGCAGCAGCCGACACCGCCGGCACAGCCGCAACGGCCACCGATCGAGACCAAGAAGGTCGACGGCACCGACAACGTCTACATCTTCCGCAACGGCAACCATCAGGCGATGTTCATCGTCACCCGGGACGGCGTCATCGCCACCGATCCGGTCGCCTACGGCCGGCCGACCGGCGGGCAGCAATATGTCGACGAGATCAAGAAGGTCACCGACAAGCCGATCAAGTACCTGATCTACAGCCACCATCACTTCGATCACATCGCCGGCGGGAAGGCATTCAAGGACGCCGGCGCCACGGTGATCGCGCACAAGCGGGCGAAGGAGCGCCTGGCCCAGCTCAAGGATCCGCACACGGTGATCCCGGACCAGACGGTCGACAAGACCAGGAACATCACGCTCGGCGGCACCACCCTCGAGCTGCACTATCTCGGCCTCAATCATTCCGACTCGACGCTGGTGATGCGGCTGCCGAAGGAAAAGATCATCTTCGTCGTCGACACCATCCCGGTCGGATCGGTGCCCGGCCGCGGTTTCATCGACATCTATCCGCTGGAAACCGAGGATTTCATCAAGAAGGTGCTGGCGATGGACTGGGAGCGGATGATCCCGGGCCATCCCGGCCCCGGCGGCCGGCTCGGCACCAAGGAGGACGCCCAGAACCTGCTCACGCTCATGCAAGAGGCCTCGGCCGAGATCAAGAAACAGGCGCAAGACGGCAAGTGCTGGGACGCGGTCGAGAAGGAATTCAAGCTGCCGAAATACGCGAACTGGCCTGGCTATGAGAACGGCCTGCCGTTCATCGCGCGGCGCTATTGCGGGCTGTGGGGCCGCGGCACCTGACCGCAGCGCCGGCACTACGCAAAACGACATGGGGGCGCGCGGCCAGACGGTCGCGCGCCCCCAACTATTGGCGCATAATGGCTTGATGGAGACGCAGGTCTATCGCGTGCCTTGGCGTGAACTGCTTTGCGCGCGCTGCGGTGCCGCCTTCCACTGCGGCCTCGGCGGCGACTGCTGGTGCGCGGCCGAGCCTGTGCGCGCGCCCATGCCGGCGCCCGGCTCGGACGAGGACTGCCTGTGCCCGGCCTGCCTGCGGGCCGCCGCGCTCGGCAGCGCCCCCAACGCCAATTGAACTGAGCGACGGATTTCTCTTATGGTCGGCTTGAAGCCGCCCCGGCCGTCGATCGCGCCGGCGTCGGAGCCCCAACACCGAGACGTTGCATGATCATCGAGAACCAGAACGACGTTACCACCGCGGTTCTGTCCGAGCTGCAGCGCGCCAAGGACCCGCGCTTCAAGGAGATCATGTCGGCGCTGGTGCGCCACCTGCATGACTTCGCGCGCGAGGTGAAGCTCACCGAGGCGGAATTCCAGGCCGCCGTCGGCTACATCGTAGCGCTCGGCAAGCACACCAACGACACCCACAACGAGGCGGTGCTGATGTCGGGATCGCTCGGCTTCTCGACCCTGATCTGCCTGATCAACAACGGCGACAACGGCCAGACCGAAACCTCGCAGAACCTGCTCGGCCCGTTCTGGCGCATGCACTCGCCGGCAACGCCGAACGGCGGCTCGATCGTGCGCTCGCCGACGCCGGGCCCGGCGCTGTTCGTCAACGCCTGGTTCAAGGACGGCAAGGGCAACCCGGTCGCCGGCGCCGAGGTCGACGTCTGGCAGTCCTCGCCCGAGGGCTATTACGAGAACCAGGATCCGGTGCAGGCCGACATGAACCTGCGCGGCAAGTTCACCACCGATCGGGACGGCCGCATCCATTTCCGCAGCGTGAAGCCGGCCGGCTATCCGATCCCGGTCGACGGCCCGGTCGGCGAGCTCTTGCGCGCGCAGGGCCGCCACAACATGCGGCCGGCGCACCTGCACGTGCTGGCCAGCAAGGACGGTTTCAAGACGCTGATCTCCCAGGTCTACGTGCCCGACGATCCGAACATCGAGACCGACGTGCAGTTCGGCGTGACCCGGCACCTGATCGGCGAATACGTGCGCCACGACAACGAGCTGGCGCCGGAGGGCGACGTGAAGGGTCCGTGGTACTCGCTCGACTACACCTTCACGATGGAGGCCGGCCGCTCGCGGCTGCCGCGGCCGCCGATCACCGACAAGGCGCGCGGCGACCGGCCGCAGATCGAGCGGCTGGTGGCGCGGGGGTGACCGCGCGGCGAGGCGCGGCATAGCGCCAACGTCAGGAAACGCCGCCACACATTCGGTTGTCATGCCCCGCGAAAGCGGGGCATCCAGTACCCCACCAAGTCGCGGTTTGATTCAGAACAGAGCTTTCCGGTCTCTGGAATACTGGATCGCCCGCTTTCATGGGCGATGACAGCCGAGACGAGTAGCAGTCACGAGCGCGCGGCGGCGCGCTCGACCGAGGCGGCGGTCTGCCCGAACAGGATCGCGCGCTCCTCGGAGGTGCGGATGCCGGGCGGGTTCGGATTGATCGGCTTGGCCTTGTCGTAGGCGCGCACCACCGCCGGCCGCGCCCGGATCGCCTCGAACCAGCGCTTGAGGTGCGGGAAATCCTCGATCTTCTGGCCCTGGCTCTCGTACGGCACGACCCACGGATAGATCGCCATGTCGGCGATCGAGTAGTCGCCGGCCACGAAGCCGCGGTCGGCCAGCCGCTTGTTGAGCACGCCGTAGAGCCGGTTGACCTCGTTGCGGTAGCGGTCCATCGCGTAGGGAATCTTCTCCACCGCGTAGTTGCTGAAATGATTGTTCTGGCCGGCCATCGGGCCGAGATTGCCCATCTGCCAGAACAGCCATTGGATGGCGTCGATGCGTGCGCGCGGGTCGCGCGCGATGAACTGGCCGGTCTTGTCGGCGAGATAGAGCAGGATGGCGCCCGACTCGAACACCGCGATCGGCTTGCCGCCGCCAGCCGGCGCGTAATCGACGATGGCGGGAATGCGGTTGTTCGGCGATACCGCCAGGAATTCGGCCTTGAACTGCTCGCCCTTGCCGATGTTCACCGGAATGATCTTGTAGGGAAGCCCGGCTTCCTCGAGGAAGATCGTGATCTTGTGGCCGTTCGGAGTGGTCCAATAGTGGAGGTCGATCATCGCTATGTCCCTTGACGCTGCAATCTGAAGGATCAACGTGTAGCATAATCGCAGATCGTGGAGGCGCCTATGGACCAGCCCGTGAAACCTGCTCCGCGCATAGCTCCCCTGCCGGTCGAGCATTCGCCCGACTTGCAAGAGTCGTTCGAGGTGATGCGCCGGAATCTGGGCTTTGTCCCCAACAGCATCCTGATCATGCAGCGCGTGCCGCGGCTGGCCAGGGCCTTGGCGCAGTTGACCGGCGCGATCTGGCATCCCGAGGGCAAGGTCGACCGCGGCCTCAAGCGCCTGATCGCCCACGTGGCGAGCCGCACCGCCGGCTGCCAGTACTGCATGGCGCACACCGCCGGCGGCGCGCTGCATTTCGGCATCGACGACCGCAAGCTGGCGGCGGTGTGGGACTATCAGGTGAGCCCGCTCTACAGCGCGGCCGAGCGCGCGGCGCTCGACCTCGCGGTGGCGGCAGGCGCGGTGCCCAACGCGGCCACCGACCAGATGTTCCTGGAGCTGCGCAAGCATTGGACCGACGAGCAGATCGTCGAGATCGTCGGCGTGATCGCGGTGTTCGGTTTTCTCAACCGCTGGAACGACACGTTGGCGACGCCGCTCGAGGACGAGCCGATCGCGGTCGGGGAAAAATATCTCGCCGCGCACGGCTGGTCGGCCGGCAAGCACGCGCGATGACCCTCGGGTAGATCACCAATCAACGGCCGGAGCCCTGCCAGCCGCCATTCTGCGGGTGCCGCGGATTGCTAGTGCCGCGTGTCCCAAATCCTCGCCGTGCCATCGTCGGACGCGGTCACGACCCGCCGGCCGTCGGAGCTGAACGCGGCGGATACGACCGGCCGATCGTGGCCCTCCAGCACGGCGACGAGGTCGCCTGTCTTCGCGTGCCACAGCCGGGCCGTCCTGTCCGAGGACGCCGTGACGATCTGCCGTCCATCGGGGCTGAATGACGCCGCCAGAACGCCGCCCGCATGGCCTTGCAAGACCGCGACGCTCGCCCCGGTCGCTGCATCCCACACGCGGGCAGTCCCGTCCAAGGACGCCGTGACGATCGACCGTCCGTCCGGACTGAAGCCGGCGGCCAGAACCTGGTCCTTGTGGCGGTCGAGCACGGCCTCCTCGGCGGCGGTCTGCCCGTTCCACACGCGCACCCGCTTGTCCATGGATGCCGTGACGATCTGCGTCCCGTCCGGGCTGAGGGCGGCCGACCAGACCGGTCCCTGGTGTCCTTCGAGCAGCGCCAAGGTCGCGCCCGTGCCCACGTCCCAGAGGCGCGCCGTTGCGTCATAGGAGGTCGTCACGATCCGGCGGCCGTCGCCGCTGAAAGCCGCGCAGGTCAGGCCGCCGGTGTGGCCCGCGAGGGTCGACAACGTCTCGCCTGCGCGCGCGTCCCAGATGCGCGCCAGATTGTCGTCCGAGATCGTCGCTAGCCACCGGCCATCGGCGCTGAATGCGGCGTCTCTGACGATGCTACGGCCCTCCAGCAGGACTGTGACGCTGCCGCCGAGCGCGTCCCACAACCGAGCGGTGCCGTCGGTGGACGCCGTCACGATCCGCTTCCCGTCGGGACTGAAGGAGGCCGAATAGAGCGCATCGGTGTGGCCGTTCAGCACGTTCAATCCGGCGCCGGTCGCCGCATTCCATAGTCGCGCCGTAGTGTCATACGACGCGGTCACGATCTGCCGCGCGTCAGGGCTGAAGGCGGCTGAACTGACAATGGAGCGATGGCCGATCAGCACCGAGCGCAAGCGGCCGCAACCGCCCGCTTGTTTCGCAAACGCATTGCCGCCGGCCGCGATGACTGCGCCCGCAGCCGCGCCGGTGAGCAGCGTCCGCCGTGTGACCGCGTCGCCGCGGAGCCGAGCATTACGCCGGATCAATTCGCACCCGATCCATGATCGGAGCCGCACGCCCTGTGTGCGTCCGTTTTATGGAGCGTAACCGCGAACATTTAATCCCGGTTGAACGGCTGCGAAATTCGCAGAGCCGAACACGCGGGACAGGGAGCCAATGGATGTTGCGACGCCCGCCCGGAGCAGCGGGCCGAGATCCCGAACGGGATCAATTTTCCTTCTCCGGCAGAACCTTGCTCGCCGTCGTGCGCGCCGGACGCCCTTCATAGTCGTAGATGAAGCTGGCGCTTTCGTAGAAATTGAAGGGGATGCGCAGGCCGATTTCGCGCGCCTTCATGAAGCTGATCGCGATATCGGGCGGCGATACCAGGCCGACCTTGAGATCGCCCGCCTTCGCCCGGCCGGCGAGGATCTGGGCGCCGTAGATCGCCGCCAGATGCGCGTTGCTCTCGAAGCTGACGCCGATCGCGAGCACCGCCGTATCGGGGCCGGCTTTGACGATTTCGGGCACGACGCTGACGACCGGGACGCGGTCGGCATGCTCGTTGACCGTGCGGATCTCGAGGAACACCGACGTGCTGCCGGTCATCCAGAACAAGCTCTTCGACAAGTCCGGATCGCTCTTGCGCATGGTCTGGACCGCGCTCTGCACGATCGGGACGAGCTCTTCGCGCGCCTTCGACGGATTCTGCACCGCTCCCCAGATGACTTGAATTCCGGTCTGGCGCGCAAAGGACGCAATGGGCTCCGCCTGGGTCTGCACCGCGCTCACATTCTTGCTGTCGACCAGCACGGCCAGATTCTTGAGGTCGGGCCGCAATTCCTTCACGTAGGCCATCTGCACTTCGACCGGGACATTCAGCGACGTGAACGCAAAATTGCTGCCGCTGCCGCGCTCGTAATCCTTGATCTGCCCCAGTTGGACCGGATCCTTCGAGCACACCGACACGACCGGGATCTTGCCGCCGCGGTAGTTGTCGAAAAGCCAGGCGGTGGATTCCGAGCCCATCGCGAAGATCAGGTCGATCTTGTTGTTCTCCGCGAATTGGATCGATTCCGTGCCGCGTACGTCGTTCATCTCGAAATTGATCACGGTCACGGTCGCGTCGACGTCTTTCGCGTCGAATTCCTGCAGGATCTTGGTGATCGCTATGTCGTATGCGGAGGACGGCCGCGGATAGAGCACCAGGACGCGCTTCGATGACGCGCTCGACGCCCTCGCCTTGCGCTGAACCGAGAGCTGCAGCGGTTTTGCCGGATCTGCCGAGATCGTCCAGGCGGTGTCGACGCCGGGGCCGTAGCGGAACCACTTGGAAGCAAATTTCTCCTGCGCCGGCGCGGAGGCGGCGAGCGTCGACAGGAGCAAACCCGCGACGATCGCGACGCTGCGAGCTCGAATTCTGTCGATCATCGTACCATCTCCTGACCGATGTGCTCCACGCGCGGCGGCGTGCTGTACACGACGAAGAGGAAGCCCAGGATCGCGGTGGCGATTCCGATCCCCGCCAGGATCTGCGGGCTTTGACCCCAGATCAGGAACAGCTGCGCGACCAAGACCGGCCCCACGACATGACCGATCCGCTCGAGGAAACGATAGGCCGTCGTCGCCGAGTTGGCGCCGATTTGTCGCGCGAGCTCGGAATGCGCCACGTGCGTCACCACCGGCGCGTTGATGAAGCCATGCGCGATGCCGACGGAAATGACGCCGGCGATGACCACGACGGTGCTGAGCATGCCGTTGCCCACGAAAGACGACCCCATGAGCCCGATCAGCACCAGCCCGCAGCCACTCAGCACGGCGCCCCAGAACAGCACGGCGGTCGTGCTTCCGGTGCGGTCAACCAGGCGGGAGACGTATCCGCTCGCGACCACTACGCCGATGGCGTAGAGCATGATGATCTGGCCGATCTCTTCCTGGCGGTAGCCGTTTTGGCCCAGCAGCAGCGGCAGACCGAAGGTGATCGTTCCGGTCAGGATCGCCTTGGCGGGCACGCCGATACAGAACATTGTCTTGAGGAATTCGCCGCTGCAGAACACGCTCTTGAGACCGCTTCCGATTCCGTAAATGGTCGAGTGCCGCGCGCCCAGTTCCACCGCACGCGGGATCAGCAGCAGGCTGTAGATCGCTGTGGCAAACCCGATTACGCCGCTGAGCATGAAGACGCCCTGCGGGTGAAGGTAGTTCACCAGCAAAGATCCGATCGCCATGCCGGAGATCATGCCGCCCTGGAATCCGAACACGATGATCGCGGCGCCCTGCGTCTTCTTCTCGGCCGGAGCGACGGCCAGGATGTAGGCCTGGATGCCGATGAAGAGCATCCCCTGACCGATGCCGGAAATCGCGCGCAGGAGGGTGATGTGCAAGATGTCGAGCGGCAGCACCAGCCCGAGCACGCTGGCGCTGGCCAAGACCAGGCCGAGCCAGATCAACAGCCTGGGGCCGCGCCGTTCGGCGAAGTGCCCGGCCGGAATCAGGCTGAGCGCGAAACACAGATAGTAGACGGTGAAGGGCGCCGAGGCGTAGGCCGGCGACATGTGCGATGCAGTCGCCACGTCCTGCATGAACTTCGGCAAGAACGAGTACAAGAGATGCTCGAGGAACACCGCCAGGAAGAAGATCGGCTTGACGATGATGAGCGCGGCTTCCGCGCTCAGCTTCATCGTCCCGGTCCGATCCGCTTCCGCGGTCGTCCACGGCAGGCGCTGCATGGAGCTGGCCACCTGCAGGAACAGTCCTGCAAGGAAGGCCGACGCAACGAACAGGGCGGCGAAATTCCTCACGCTGCGTTCGACCTGCTGGTAGACGACGGCCGTCGGCACCGTCACCATAAGGTGGACGCGCCGAGGCTGATCGGGGCGAGACAGGTCGACGCTGTACTCGTAGCTGCGTGGATCGACGACCCACGCACGTCCCAATTTGCCCGGGTCGGTGGAAATCTGAATGCTCTTGTCGATGATCAGCGCGGCCTCGCTGATTTCCGGGTTCAGTCGACGGTAGTCGCTGAACACCTTGTCGATACCGTCAAAATCCCGGAACCGGAGATTGAACTCCACGATATCGCTGAGACGCTGCGCCAAGGCCAATGCCGATGCCTTGGCCTTGCCTTGCACGCCATCGGTATAGAGCGCGACCAGTGTCGCAACCACCGCGGCCGCCATGATGAGGAAGGTGACGGCGTAACCGATCTGCAGCCAGGGCACGCGGGTGCGGGCGAGATAGGGCGCCGCGATCCAGACGACGATCGCGAACACGGCGGACAGGCCGAGCACAAGATACAGCAGCGGCTCGAAGGCGGCATTGATGCGGTTCGCCAGCAGCTTCGTCGGCGACATCACCACCAGGCTGCCCACCGTCTCGAATCTGTTCCGCAACGGCAGGACCAATTGAAAGTGCGTCTCGCCGCGATCCAGCTCTACGTCCTGCTTGACGTGCTTGATGGCGGCCGACGGCTCCGGCAGCTTCGGATTTGTCTTGTCGACGGCAAGGAACAGTTGATGCCCGGAGGTGTCGTACACGCCCATGGCATCGACCTCGTCGACCCCCTGCAGGATAGGCTCCACGAGCGTCTGGAAGCCGGCAAATTGCTTCAGCGGCAGGCCGGCGCGCAGGTAGGTCTCGATGGAATTCTGGACGTTGCGGCCCTGCGCGGTCACCTTCTCGATTTGGAATTCTTCGTAGGTGCGTTTGCCCTCTCCGAAACCGACGTAGACAAGCAGCAATAGCGACAGGCACGTCACGACAAACATCGTGACGCCGTCCACCTTTCGCCGGGTAAGAGATAGTGCTGACATCGTCGGTCAATGATCGGTTTGAGGCATCAAGTCGCTTCCAATTCCCATTGCGTAGGCGGCCACTTGGCGCTCAACCACCGGCGCCATTAACTGTTGGTTCACCTCAGCGCCCCCGCTGAGCTGCATCCGTAAAAATTAGATTAGAGTTATGAAACATCGTTTAACGATATGGTCATCGCCGTGACGGGTGGTTGAACCAGAATGTCCCAGTGGCGGCGCGGGCCCGGCTCATCTCGTCGGCGGCATTTTCCGTCCCGGCGGCCGCCGAATTCGCTTCAGCGACCGACGGGGCGAAAGCTTTGCCGGCCTCACCCGCCTTTGCAGCCTCCCGCATCAAGCTCAGCCCTGCGAGATTGAGCTCGGTCGCCTTGTCGAGAAGATCAAGCGTGCTGGCCTCCTCGGCCGGCGGCGCCGCCGCATTGGACAGGCAGATCGCAGCATCGGGCTCGACAGGCGCAGCGGGCGCTCCGCCCCTGCGCCTGGCGCACTGCGCGCCATAGGCGTCCAAATCGACCAGATCGAGGACGTGTCTCACCGTTTCGGCACGGTGCATGAGGAGAAAGTCGAGGCGATCGGCGAGCAGGGAAAGGACGAGATCATCGTAGTCCATGCCGGCTTGCGGAAGCCCGGCCGATATCAAACTGGTGATTCCGTCCGCCGGCTGCTTCAGGTCCGGTTTGGGGTTGGCCTCCAGAATGTACAGGCCGTCGTTCTCGTCCGAGCGGATGTCCAGCCGGATCAGCGAGCGCAGATTGAACTCGCGGAAAACCTCCCATGCGAGCCGGCGCATGCGATCGAGCTTTGCAGCCTCCTGCCGCGGATCGAGGTCCTTGAATCGGTCGTTCGTGATCGGGCGCAGATCCATGGATGTGAAGATCTTTTCGTCCGGCGTGAGGACGCGTTCGAGCGCCGCGAACGTGAAGGGATCGCGGCCGCGCGTCAGCCGGCCGTCGCGCGCCGTAATCGGTCCAGCGACCGCGATGCAGTACTCCCGGCCGCGCAGATATTTCTCGATGAGGACTTCGTTCTGGGTGGCGCGATAGACTTCCGCCACCGCGTCCGGCAACGCCCATTTGTCTTCGACGAAATGCACGTTCAGTGATGCGCGGCCGGACACCGGCTTGACGACGAACGGCCCGTGATAGTCGCCGAACGCGCGCTGAAAGCGGCTGTTGAGGTCCGGACGGAACGGTCCGCGAGCCATATGCCATGTCGAGAACGCCGCCGTCGGAAGGCCGACGCAGATCGCTTCGCGCTTGAAGGCGTGCTTGTTGTCGAGCGTGGTCACCGCCAGCGGGTCATGTCCCACGTAGGGGATGCCGAGCATTTCGAGCGTGGCCGGAGTGTGGGCGGCGGAATTGTAGCCCTGAACCCCGCCTGAATTGATCCACGCCATATGAATGCGCTCGCGCCGAATGCGATCGCCGAGCAGCATGTCATCGGGCAGGAGCTGGACGTGGCGAAAGCCGATCCTCCGGAGCGCAAGGGCGATGTCCTGTGCCACCGCCTCGTAGCTCTTCCACGATCGGATGTTGCGACACTGATAGATGACGCTCCCGGGCGTGGCTTTGTTGCCGCCAAATATCACCGCGAGGCGCAGGCGGGACTTCAGGCCCTCGATCACCTCCTGCAGCAGAGCCAAATCGTCTGGGTAGAACGCGTGCGACCTGTCCGGCCACGGCCGTACTGGCCGCGCCTCTCGCGCCGAATGCATTAACGCCCCCGTCCTTTCTTGGACTTGTGGGCGGCAGCATCGGAGATCGCCATAAATTCGAGGTAAAAGGGCCTCGTTTGGCGGAGCGGAATCGGAAGTTACCCTTGCTCAATCGCTAACGGCCGTTGCGCGCGGCCAATCGGCGAGAGAGGGCGGAAACCGCGTCGGCGGCGCGGTCACGGCGCCGCGGGGCGGGCGGCGGCAGCGGGGCCAGGAGCGGAGTTGCGATCGGCCTACTGCGAGGACATCAGCAGTGCATGTTCGGAAGAGATCGTTTCCGGCATGACCGACGGAGCAAACAAGATCGAGGTGAAGTAGCCGCTGGCGACGATCAACCCGAGAAGCTCGACATACAGCAGCATGAATCCCCCAAGCATGTCTGTCCGCCCTTCCCTTCCGCATTAGGTGGCATCACGAGTTAACGGTTCGCTAAAGGCGAACATGGATGCCCGATCTGGCGGTTTCTGCCGCGCGCCGATGAGACCTTGGCGGCGCCTGCGAGCGATCGCGCGCGGGCCACCCGGCCCGCGTCACATTCAACGCTAATTTAAGACCCTCGACGCAATAGTTTCCGCGGACGTCCAGGGGCGACGCCCCTCGCCTCGCGTGTGCCCTCGCCTTGCCCAGGAGGGCACGACTGATGACGGCACCACAGCCGAACGTTCTGGCCGGGAGCGTCACCCAGACGACCGTACCGCGGCAGACCAATGGGCATCGCGCGGCAGCCGAGATCGAACCGCGGGCCGACGAATTCCTGGCCGGGCAGCGCCTTGCATCACTTGCCAGCCTGCCGGGCGTGGTGGTGTACCAGCGCGTGGTCACGCCCGATGAGAAAATCCGCTACACCTATATCAGCGAGGGCGCGCGGGACATCTTCGGCGTTTCGCCGGAGGAAATTCTTTCGGATCCCGAGGCGCTGTTCGGGCGCCACAGCGACGAATACAAGGCAAGGTTCCGAGAACGCCTGCTCGCGGCCTCGAAAGCCCTCACCACCTGGGACGTCGAAGCGTCCATCGTCACCCGCGACGGCCGCAAGAAATACACTCATGCGATCGCCCGGCCCGAGCGCCAACCGGATGGTTCGGTGCTGTGGACCGGGATCATCCTGGACGAAACCCGCACCCGCGAGGCGGTGGTCGAGGGTCTCTCGCAGGGCTTTCTGCTCTATGGCGCGGATGACCGGCTGATCCTGCGCAACAGTCATTTCCTGGACCTCTACCCGTCGCTCAGGGATGTTGCCGTCCCGGGCGCCAGATTCGACGAGGTGGTGCGCGCGGAGGTCGACTGCGGCGCCAATGATCCGATGCAGAATATGGAACCGCCCGCCGTCTTCCGGATGCGGATGGAGCGGCATCGGGAGCCACGGAACATTTTCGAGTGGCAGCTCAGCGACAATCGCTGGGTTCTCGTGAACGAGGCCCGCACCAGGGACGGCGGCACCGTCGTCCTCTACACCGACATCACGGAGCTGAAGCGGCGCGAGCGGGAGATTCAGTTCCTGGCCGATCACGACACGCTGACCGGCCTGCACAACCGGGCCTCGTTTCAGCGCCGCGCCGAAGAGGCGCTCGTCGGCGCGAAGCGACGCGGCACGACTGTCGCAATCATGTGCCTCGATCTCGACCATTTCAAGAATGTGAACGATACGCTCGGTCATGCGGCGGGCGATGAATTTCTCAAATGCGTGGCCAAGCGCCTGCGCGCGTGCTTCCGCGACATGGACACGGTCGCGCGCTTCGGCGGCGACGAGTTCGGAATTGTGTTCACGGACCTCAACCAGCCCGAGACCGCGACCACGCTGGTCTCGCGATTGCTGGAGATCGTCAGCCATCCGATGGATTTCAACGGACAGCAGATCGTCTCGGGTGTCAGCATCGGGGTCGCTCTTTCGGCCACCGACGGCGAAGACGCCGACGGTCTGATCAAGCGGGCGGACCTGGCGCTCTATCGGGCGAAAGCCGAGGGCCGGGGCACTTTTCGCTTCTTCGAGGAGGAGATGGACGCGCGCGCCCAAGCCCGCCGTGCGCTGGAAATCGACCTCCGGCAGGCCGTGATCAAGAACCAGCTGGAGCTGCACTACCAGCCCCAGATCGATATCTTCACCGACGAGCTCGTCGGATTCGAATCGCTGGTGCGTTGGCGCCATCCGGAACGTGGAATGATCTCGCCCTTGGACTTCATCCCGCTGGCCGAGGAAACCGGGATCATCGGCAGCATCGGCGAATGGGTCTTGCACCGGGCATGCAGCGACGCGCTGGCGTGGCCGAGCTCGATCAAGGTGGCCGTCAACGTATCACCGGCGCAGTTCAGGACCCGCAATATCGCCCAGCTTGTCGCCAAGGTCCTCGCGGACACGGGGCTCAAGCCGAGCAGGCTCGAGCTCGAAATCACCGAGTCGATATTGTTGCGTGACGTCGACGAAAACCTCACCACCCTGCGCAACCTGAAAAGCCTCGGGGTGCGCATTTCGATGGACGATTTCGGTACCGGCTACTCCTCGCTCGGAAGCCTCCGGAGCTTCCCGTTCGACAAGATCAAGATCGACCGCTCGTTCGTCAGCGACCTCGAGCGGAGCCAGGACGCGGCGGCAATCGTGCATGCGGTGCTCGGGCTCGGCCACAGCCTGGGCGTGGCGACGTGCGCCGAGGGCGTGGAGACGCAAGAGCAGCTGGCGTTCCTGCGCGGCGAGGGATGCACCGAGGTGCAAGGCTACTACTACAGCAAGCCCAGGCCGCTGGGTGAAATTGCCGAGATGCTCGCGACCAAGAGCGTCAAGCCTGCACACACGCGGTAGTCTTGCTACCTCCAGCACGATAACGAGCGCTTGCGCTCGCTGCACTCACCCTCGATTGAGTGTGCTCTGGAAGGTCGGAGTGCCGTCAGGCGGTCAGGTAATATTTTTCGCGCAGATCCGCCTTGGCCGGGCCCAGCATCGTCTGGCGGGCTTGCCAGAAGCGCAGCAGGCGCTGGGCCGAGGACGCCGACAGCTTGTCGTACTCCTCGCAGATTTCCCCGAGCTCCAGGGCTGGCGTGCCTACCGGACCCTGACGGCTCAACAGCACCGCGCGCGCAACCGCCCAATCCGCCCCGACCGCCTTGCACAATATCATGATGCCGTAATAGCTCGCGTCATGCATCAGGCGATCCACCAGGTCGATTGGGACGGCGCTCAGCATCGACAGGGCGGCGACCGTTTCTGCGAGCCTGTTGGTATTGGCAAATTCGAAGAGCTTGCTTTTCGTCAGCGCCGTATCCTGGCTGAAGGATGACACCAGCTGTTGCGCCCTCGCATAGTGTCGCGACGTCACCGCATTGCTGATGTGACCGGAGATGTCGGTCAAGATTCGCTTGACGGCATCGCGCACCTCGGGCTGTGCCGACGCGATCAACGTTTCGCGCACCGTCTCGGTCGCATGCGCCAGCAGCTGCCGGAACAGATGCGGATCGATATCGGACCTGCGCGCGAGCGTCGCGGTCAGCTGATCGTCTCCCTCGGCCCACAGCACGAGCTTCGAATAGCCGGTCTTGGAAAAGCGGGCGCCGGAATTGGCGGCGACTTGGTTGGCCACCTCGGAATCGCCCCGATCAACGAGAACGTCGGTGACGGCCTCGTCCAGCCGCGAACGGCTGGCGATCTTCATCAGATGGGCCTGGCCACTTTTCTTGGCGATTTCGACAAGGTCATCGCGGGTCAGTTGCTCGGACTGCGCCAGAACCGGACCGGCGACCTCGATCGCATCGTCGGCCGCAAGCCGGCGGATGACCCTGGCCGGAGCATTGGCAACCGGTGCGATCCGTGAGCTCAACTCGACCAGCGCTCTGCTTTCGATGTGGCTGATGAGGTGGCTCATCACGTCATCGAACAGCGCGATCTGCTGTTGCGAGAAGTTTTCGGCTCCGCTGGTAAAGAGATCGGTAATCTGCCGCAGCACCGTCGTTCGCCGTCCCATCGCGCCGCTTTGCAGCGCGCTTTCCAGCTCATCGAGCACGGACTTGAACGACGACATTCTTGTTTCCCGTTGACGACAATTCCAATCGTCATGTCGGTTTTCTGGCGCTATCAGTCATAACAAATGCCCGTAACTATTCTCTAAAAACTGCGGAATGTGCATTTCCCGGAGATGCCGTGTTGTTTGTGATCGCGGCGAAGCGGTTGCTTCGCCGCTGCGCGTACTTGTGACGCAATCACCAGCAGACGTTCGTGGAATGTGGCCCGCGCGAAGGCGCCGGTCGCCCGCGCATCCGGGCGAACGGCATTCGCCGAGCCGAAGGGTCAGCGCCGGTATCTGGTGGGAACGTCGTCAGCCGGCATGGCGGCGCCGACCGTCGTATCGCCAGTCCGGGCGAACGGCAGCGGCCGCGAGTCGAGATCGAACAACGAGGGAGCGACGCTGAAGGCAATACAGCCGGCTTCGTATGCTTGTTGCAACGGTTGCAGCTTTTCCTGATCGCAGAAAAAGGTGCAATACATCGCTTCTTTTCTGATCGTCTCGAAAATACTCGCGCAACTCTGAGCCTGCGCCTGCGGCGCCCAGCACAGCGCAGCGCAAATCAACGACGTCCGCAGACACCTCCAACGTCTCCGCTGGTCCTGCGATCGAAGCGATGCGTCGGCGAACAAGAACAATCTGGCGCTCTGGCAGGCGGGCATCGCAATGGCTTGGAGCCCGCCGCGGCCATGTAAATCGTGAATTCGTTAATACCGAATGAAATGGATACGCCCAAGGCGTGGCGCGCGACGGCATCGGCGTTCGCCGTCACTCGCGTTAACAATCGCGGAGCATGTAGGGTGGCAAAATCTTTTGCCGCGGCAAAATTATTTGCTGCGGCGTAAGCGGTGGGCACGGCCCGCGAAGACGAGCGTGCCCCACTCAGCCGAGCTTGATGCCGCCCTCGCGCACCACGCGGCTCCACTTCTCCATCTCGGCCGCCACGAAGGCGCGGAACTCGTCCGGCGTGTTCTCGCGGAAGTCGACGTTGAGCCCCTTCAGGCGCTCGATCACGTCGGGCTGGCGCAAGGTCGCGTTCAAGCCGGCATTGAGCTTGCGCACGATCTCGGGCGCGGTGCCGGTCGGCACGAACACGCCGTTCCACTCGTAGGCCTCGAAGCCGGCCAGCGTCTCGGCCACCGCCGGCAGATCGGGCAAGGTGCCGAGCCGGCCGCGGCCGGTGTGGGCGATCGCCTTGACCGCGCCGCCCTGCACGTGGCCGATCGAGGCGGCGCCGTTCGAGAAGAAGAATTTCACCTGGCCGCCGATCAGGTCGTTGAGCGCCGGACCGCCGCCGCGATACGGGATATGGTTGAGCTTGACGCCAGTGCGCAGGCGGAACATCTCGAGCGAGAGGTGCTGCACGGTGCCGTTGCCCGACGACGCCCAGTCGAGCCCGCCGGGCGCCGCCTTGGCGATCTCGATCACGTCGTTGACGGTCTTCGCCGTCACCGAGGGATGCACGACCAGCAGGTTGGGCACCAGCGACGCCAGGAACACCGGCTCGAAATCCTTGACCGTGTCGTAGGCCAGGCGCGGATAGAGCGACGGGTTCA
The DNA here is from genome assembly GCA_040510815.1 of Xanthobacteraceae bacterium. Lineage (GTDB taxonomy): Bacteria > Pseudomonadota > Alphaproteobacteria > Rhizobiales > Xanthobacteraceae > VAZQ01. Next base: position 23,065 of record JBEVIH010000327.1, read on the forward strand.
CCGAGAAGGCGGTGGCGTCGTACATGATGGTGTAGCCGTCGCGCTCGGCCTTCGCCGCCACCGCCGCCCCGATGGTGCCGCCGGCGCCGCCGCGGTTGTCGATGACGAACTGCTGGCCGAGGGCCTCGCTGAGCTTGGCAAAGAGAATTCGGCTCACGGTGTCGGCGCCGCCGCCCGCCGGATAGGGCACGATCACCTTGACCGGCCGGGTCGGCCATTCGGCTTGCGCAACCGCGGTTCCGGCGCCTAGGAGCAGCGGCAGTGCGCCCGCCGAAGCCTTCAAGAGCTGCCGCCGCGTCGGCTCGCATCTGTCGCGCACGTTATCCTCCGTCCCTAAGATATTTGACGTCACAATCGGCCATTCCGCCCTTTTTCCATCATAGAGGACGCTCCATATTTCTGCGATGGCGAAATCCCCCGACCAGCCGCGCGAACCGGGTAAGCCCAAGAATATGGTTAAGCGCGATCCGGCCAAGCATTCGAAGAAGGACCCGGCGAAGCCGACCCGCGCCAAGGCGGCGCGGCCCGACCAGCCGCCGACCGATCCGGCGCTGGCCGAGCTGCTCAATCCGGGCATCGGTCAGGGCACCGCCGGGCCCGGCTCGCAGACCGGGCTCGAGCCGCCCCCGGACAACTCGTTCGACCGCCGCGCCGACTTTTCCGCCGCGCACCGGGCGCGCAAATCGACCGTGCAGGGCTTCAGCGAGACGCCGCAATCGGGCTATGCCGGGAAGGGGGCCGCGCCTTTGGGCGCGGCGCCGCTGGGCGTCGACGCGGAGCTCGCCCAGGCACTCGGCTTCGAGGGCGACGAGGCGGCCGAGGCGGCGAGCACGGACAAGAACAGCGTCGCCACCTTCCGCGGCGTCACCGGCGCGGCCGCGACCGTCAATGCGCTCGAGCGATTGCTGCGCGAAGGCCGGCCCGAGTTCAGCGAGCGGCCGTGGACGCCGCACCGCCCGCCGCGGCCGGAGAAGTCGGAAGGCGGCCGGCGGCTGGTCATCCAGTCCAGCTTCGATCCGAAGGGCGACCAGCCGCAGGCGGTCGCCGACCTGGTGGAAGGCGTCAAGCGCCGCGACCGCACCCAGGTGCTGCTCGGCGTCACCGGCTCCGGCAAGACCTTCACGATGGCGAAGGTGATCGAGGAGACCCAGCGGCCGGCGCTGGTGCTCGCCCCCAACAAGACGCTGGCGGCGCAGCTCTACGGCGAGTTCAAGTCGTTCTTCCCCGACAACGCGGTCGAATATTTCGTCAGCTACTACGACTACTACCAGCCCGAGGCCTACATCCCGCGCACCGACACCTACATCGAGAAGGATTCCTCGATCAACGAGCAGATCGACCGCATGCGCCACTCGGCGACGCGCTCGCTGCTCGAGCGCGACGACGTCATCATCGTGGCCTCGGTGTCGTGCATCTACGGAATCGGCTCGGTCGAGACCTACTCGGCCATGACCTTCGCCATCAAGCAGCGTGATCGGCTCGACCAGCGCCGCCTGCTCGCCGACCTCGTCGCGCTGCAGTACAAGCGCAACGACGCTGCGTTCCAGCGTGGCAATTTTCGCGTGCGCGGCGACAATCTCGAACTTTTCCCCTCGCATTATGAAGACAGCGCATGGCGCATCTCATTCTTCGGTGACGAGATC
>JBEVIH010000328.1:0-4935 GCA_040510815.1 Xanthobacteraceae bacterium
GCGGCGTGCGCCGCCAGCGCCGGCTCGAGATAATAGTTGACCAGCGGTGTCGCCAACGAGACGACGGTGCGGTCGATGCCGAGACCGTCCATGCGCGCGATCTGCCGCGCCGGCTCGAAGAAGGTGCGATTGAGGCCGTAGCGCAGGCCACGGCATTCAAGATCCACCGCGTCCCCTTCCCCGCCGACGACGCGCACGTCGAACTCGGGCCTTGCCCGGACCAGCTCGAAGTATTTTTCCGGAATGAAATGGCAATGGATGTCGGTGACCATGCGCATGCCCTAAAGCATTTTCAGGAAAAGTGGAAAGCGGTTTTCCATCCGAAAATGCGACAAACCCAAGAAGCTAGAGTCCGAGATAGGCAACCTTGAGCCGCTCGTCGTTCAAGAGCTCGCTGCCGGCGCCCTGCATGACGATGCGTCCATTCTCAATCACATAGCCGCGGTCGGCGGTGCGCAGGACGTGGTGCACGTTCTGCTCCACGATCAGGATCGTCAGATCGAGGTCGCGCAGATTGCGGACCACCTCGAACAGCAGATTCACATAAAGCGGGGCGAGCCCCTCGGTCGGCTCGTCGAGCAGGAGCACGCGCGGCTTGGCCATCAGCGCGCGGCCGATCGCCAGCATCTGCTGCTCGCCGCCGCTGAGCGATCCGGCGACCTGGTCGCGGCGCTCGGACAATACCGGCAACAGCCGGTAGACCTGATCGAGGGTTTCCCGCCGCGCCGACCGCGCGGCCGCCGAATAGGAGCCGATCTCCAGGTTCTCCAGCACGGTCATGAACGGAAACAGCCGCCGCCGTTCCGGCACCAGCACCAGCCCGTGCCGGACCCGCTCGTAGGCCGGCAGCGCGTCGATGCGCGCGTCGCCGATGTAGATGCCGCCGGTGCAGCGGGTGCGCAGGCCGGCAAGCGAGAACATCAGCGTGCTCTTGCCGGCGGCGTTCGCGCCCACCAAGCCGACGATCTGGCCCGTTTCGACGGCGATGTCGATGTCGTGCAGGATCTGCACCGGGCCGTAATGGGCGCTGAGCTTCTCCACCCTAAGCAAGGCTCATCTCCTCGCCGAGATAAGCTTTGATCACGGCCGGATCCTTCGCGATCTTTTCGGGCGCGCCGTCGGCGATCAGCTCGCCGCGGTGCAGCACCAGGATGCGCTGTGCCGTCTTCATGATCGCATAGAGCACGTGCTCGACCCAGATCACGGTGATGCCGCGCCCCGGCAGCCCGGCCACCATGTCGGTCATGACCTTGACCTCGGCGGGCGTGAGGCCCGCCATGATCTCGTCGAACAGGACGAGGCGCGGCTTGAGCGCCAGCGCGCGGGCCACCTCCAGGCGCTTGAGCAGCCCGGCGGTGAGGATGCTCACCTGCGCGCCGGCGTAGTCGGCAAGCCCGACATCCCCGAGAACCGCTTCGGCGGTCTTGCGCGCGGCGGCGACGCTGCGGTCGTGAAGCATCGCGCTGAGCGCCACGTTCTCGATGACGGTGAGGTGCCGGTAGGGTTTCGGGATCTGGAAGGTGCGCGCGATGCCGGCGCGCGCCACATGATAGGGGCGCCAGCGCGAAATAGTGCGCCCTTCGAACAGCGCCTCCCCGGCGGTGGGCGGCAGAACGCCGGCGATGACGTTGTAGAGCGTGCTCTTGCCGGCGCCGTTCGGCCCGATCAGGCCCACGAGCTCGCCCGGCTGGACGGCGAAGCTGACGTCGCGGACCGCCCACAGCGGCCCGAACGCCCGGCTCAGCTTGCGCAGCTCCAGGAGCGCGGTCATCGCCGGTCTTTTGGTTGGACGCGGTTGAGCCTGTCCAGCACCCCGGCAATGCCGCCCGGGAAATAGAGCATCACCACGATGACGATCCCGCCATAGATGGCGAGATGCAATCCATGCGCCGCATGGCCGAGATAGGACCGCAACAGCTCGGACAGCGGCGTGATCGCGAACGAGCCGAGCACCGGGCCGATCGCGCTGCCGAGCCCGCCCAGCGCCGGCAGCAGCGCGAACTGGAACGACAGCTCCGGCGAGATCACGTGGGTCGGATCGAGATAGAGGAAGTACTGCGCGAACAGCGAGCCGCCGATGCCGGTGATGAAGGCGCTGATGCCCATCGCGCTCGCCCGCATCAACAGCGGATTGATGCCCGCCGCGCTCGCCGCGTCCTCGTCGTCGCGCACCGCGAACAGGCGGTAACCGTAGCGCGAGCCCTCGATGAACTTGGCGGCGACATACACCACGACGAGGTAGCCGAGCATCAGCACCGCATAGGCGTGCTTGGAGGCGAACACCATGTTGGCCACGCTCGGCACCGGCAGGATCGCCAGGCCCTCCGGCCCCCCGGTCAGCGTCGCCCAGTTGAGCGCGCCGATGCGGACCACCTCGGCGGCGGCCAAGGTCGAGAGAATGAAGAACGGTCCGCGCAGCCGGGCGCAGATCAGGGCGAGCAACGCGCCGCAGGCCGCCGACAGCAAGCCGCCGAGCCAGATGCCGATCCACGGCGTGATCTCCGCCTTCACGCCCAGGATCGTCGAGGTATAGGCGCCGATGCCGAAGAACGCGGCATGCCCGAAGGAGATCAGCCCGGCATAACCGCCGGCGATGTTCCAGGCCAGCGCGAGGCCCGCCCACAGATAGGTCAGAATGATGACGTCCTGGATATTCTGCGGAAGGCGCACGACTACCAGCGCGGCGCAGATGAGCAGCAGCGCCAGCTCGAACACCGACGCCGTGCCGCGCTCCGGCATCAAGGGCAGACCGCCGACGCGGCGTAGCGAGCTGGTTGCGGGCGTGGACATTCCGGTCTCAGTCGTTGATGCCGATATTGGCGCTGCCCTTCTGGCCGAGCAGCCCGGTGGGACGGAAGATCATCACCAGCAGGAACAGGATGAAGAAGAACATCTGCCCGTAGGCGGGCGCGATGTAGTAGCTGCTCAACGACTGCACGACGCCGATGCAGATGCCGCCGAGCAGCGCGCCCTCGATGCTGCCCATGCCGCCGAGCACTACGACGACGAAGGCGATCAGCACGAAGTTGAGCCCGACGGTGGGAAAGACGGAGAACAGCGGCGTCATGATGCAGGCGGCGAGGCCGACCAGCGCCGAGCCGCCGGCGAAGGTGATCAGGAAGATGCGGGGGACCGGAATGCCCATGAGCTGGGCGGCCTCCCCGTCCTGCACGGTGGCGCGGATCGCCTTGCCGAGATAGGTCGACTTGATCGTCCACTGCAGGGCGGCCGTGCAGGCGACCGCCACCAGGAACCCGATCACCAGCTCCGGCTTGGCGTAGAGCGGCCCGAACGTCCACGAACGTCCGCCGAGCAGCGGCGGAACGTCGAACAGGTCCGCCGACATCAGCATCAGCGCGACGTTCTGTATCAGGATCGACAGTCCCATGGTGGCGAACACAACGACGAGATGCGGCTTGTCGAGCGCGGGGCTGATCATCAGCCGGTGCACGAGCATGCCGAACAGGAACATGGCCGGCACCACGGCGACGATCGCGATGTACGGGTTGAGGCCGAGGAACCTGGTGATCGCCCAGGCGCCGTACATCGCCAGCATCAGGAACTCGCCGTGAGCGAAGTTGACGACGCGCAGCACGCCGAAGACCAGCGTGAGGCCGACGCTCATCAGGGCATAGATGCTGCCGATGAGGATGCCGGAAAAGACGAGCTGGCCGACGGTGGTCATCGCAGAGTGGCGCGATTGGGACGCACGCGCTGGCCGCGCGCGTGATTGCTCAGCGTTTGTCCCAGCCCGGCAGCGGCACCGTGACCGGCTCGTGGGTGGCCAGCGTCTGCGGGAAGACCTGGTTGTTGCCGTCCTTCTGCCACTGCCAGATGCCGATCGAGGCGCGCAGGTTCTGGCCGGCATCCTTGGGGTCCTGCGGCCAGTCGTTGTTGGTGAACTTGATGCCGCTGCCGTTCACCAGGCTGCCCGGGGGAAGATCGAGCTTGAGCGCGATTTCGCGCAGCTCCGCCGGCTCGAAGCTCTTGGCCTTGGGGAAGACTTCGGTGAACAGCGCCCAGATCGCCGAAAAGCCGGCCGAGGCGTGGCCCGCGGGCGGGCGCTTCATCTTCGTCTCGTAGCGCTTGTAGAACTCGTCGGCGACCTGGCGCACCTCCGGCTTGCGCACGTTCTGGTTCACGCGCGGCGGGAAGTCGGAGACGAAGATGCCGTTGACCATGGTCCCGATCGAATCGCGCAGGTCGGGCGAGGAATAGCCCGCGCTCACGCCGATGAAGGCGGCGACGTTGAAGTCGAGCTCCTTGGCCTTGCGCTGGAACAGGATCGCGTCGTTGGGGAACGAGATCGCGATCAGCACGTCGGGCTTGACGTCCTTGAGCTTCTGCACGATCGGCGTCATGTCGGTGGCGAACTGATCGTAGCCCTCGTCGTAGATCAGCGAGAGGCCTTTGGTCTTCATGTAGTCGCGAACGCCGTCGCCGACCGACTTGCCGAACGCGCGATTCTCCCACAGCAGCGCGATGCGCAGATTGGCGGCGGGTTTGCCGAGCTGCTGGGCGAGCACCTCGTTGGTGAAATCGACCGCGGCCTGGCTGTAGCGGTAGGACGCCGCGCCGACCTGGAAGGTGTGCTTGAAGCCGCGCCGGGTGATGATCTCGGCCGCACCGGTGGCCTCCCAGTGGAAGACGCCGTGCCGCTCCGCCGCCTGGCTGGTCGCGATGGCGAGCGGCGAGGCGAACGAGCCGGTGGTGACCTTGATCCCCTCGCGGGTGATGATGCGCTCGGCCTCGCTGATCGCCGCGGTCGGGCTGGTGGCGTCGCCGTGCACGAACTCGATCTTGCGGCCATTCACCCCGCCCTGCTCGTTGATCATGTCGCGGGCGATCTGCATCGCCTCCCAGTTCTCGATTCCGTTCTTGGCGAACGGCCCGGTGAGCGGAAGGAGAACGCCGATCTTGATCGGCTGTTGCGCC
>JBEVIH010000329.1:0-8339 GCA_040510815.1 Xanthobacteraceae bacterium
GCGCTGAACGACTGCATGTAGATCATGCCGTCGACGCCGTTGACCTGCTGCTCGATCGGCAGCGCGACGGTGTCGACCACGGTGCGGGCGCTGGCGCCGGGATAGCGCGTGGTCACCGAGATCGTCGGCGGCACCACGTTGGGATATTGCGCGACCGGCAGCTTGAGCAGCGCCACGGCGCCGATCACCACCATGAGAATAGCGAGAACGTTGGCGAGGACCGGACGCTCGATGAAGAATTTCGAGATCATGACGCGCGGCTATTTCGAGCCGGCCTGGCCCGCCGTCGGCTCCGTCGCCGCGGCCTTCGGGGTCTGCAGCTGGGGATCGACCTTCTGGCCGGGGACGGCGTCGAGGATGCCGGCCACGACGACGCGGTCGTCCGGCTTCAGCCCGCTCTCGATGGCGCGCATCTCGCCGAAGCTCTGGCCAAGCTCGACCCGGCGCTGCTCGACGACGTTGTCGGCGTTGACCGCGAGCACGTAGCGGCCGCCCTGATCCGCTCCCACCGCCACTTCCGGCACCAGCAGCGCCGGCTGGGCGCGCCTGGGCACGCGCACCCGGACGAAATAGCCCGGCAGAAGGGCCGGCGCGGGATTGTCGAAGATGCCGCGCATCTGCAGCACGCCGGTGGACTGGTTGACAGTCGGGTCGACGTAGTCGATCACGCCCTTGTGCGGGTAGCCGGTCTCGGTCTGCAGCCCGACCTCGACCGGAAGCTTGCCGACGATGTCGGCGACGGTCATGCTGCGCTCCGCCATGGCGGCGCGCGCGCGCTGCACGTCGCGTTCGCTCAGGTTGAACCAGACCCAGATCGGATTGATCTGGACGATGGTGGCAAGCTGGCTCGGCTGGTCGCCGCCGACCAGCTCGCCGACCGAGACCTTGCGCGCGGTCACCACCCCGTCGAACGGGGCCGAAACCGTGGTGTAGCCGAGATTGATCTCGGCGGTCTCGACGTTGGCCTGCGCCTGCAGCACGTTGGCATGCGCGGTATCGCGGTTGGCGAGCGCCCTGTCGAAATTGGCCTGGGTCGAGACGTCCTTCGCCTGCAGCTCCTGCTGGCGCTTGAACTCGGCCTCGGCGTTGACCAGCGTGGCCTTGGCGCCTTCTTCCGCCGCCTTTGCCTGGTCGAGCTTGACCTTGTACGGCTCCGGCTCGATCACGAACAGCGGCGTGCCCTTTTTCACCTGCGCGCCGTCCTGATACTTGATCTCCTGGACGTAGCCTTGCACCCGCGCCACCAGCTTGACGGTGTTCACCGAACCGGTGTTGCCGGTCGCATCGAGATACGGGGTGACCGTCTGCTGCACCGGCAATTGCACCGTCACTTTCGGCGGCGGCGGCGCGACGAAGCGGTTTTCCTCGCCGCACGCCGCCAGCAGCGTGAACAGGCCGGCGCCGGCGAGCAGGGCTCCGTATCTCATGGCGTCCGAGAAATCGTCCGCAATACGGGTCATGGTCATGTCTCTCGTTACCTATCGCGCTGCTTTGGCGGCGGCGGGCGCCCGCTCCTGCATCTCGGCCTTGAGCTGGAGCCGCTGGATGACCTCTTCACCATAGCGCATGAGGGCGCCGCTTTTCTCGACGTCGCGGACGCCCGCGAGGGCGGCCACGCCTTCGCAATAGGCGAGGATCAAGGCGTTGGCGAGGTCCGCGGGCTTGGCCTTCGGATGTTGCGCCAGCATCCGGTCGGCCTGGGCGATCGCATCCGAGGCGAGGAAATTCAAATCGGGCTTGCCGCGAATCGGCAGCGCCGCGGCAACCAGCGCCTGCGGCACGCGCGAATTGTCATTGGGCGGGCACTTGAGCGCGGGCTGCCAGCCGGGGTCGCGCTCGGCGAGCGAATAGCCGACCGGCACCGCCCAGATGATGCCGACGTCGGGCTCGGTTTCGGCGACGCTCTGATTGGCGAGGTAGGAGGTGATGTTGAGCGCGAAGCGTTTGAGCGCCATGCTCTTGGCCTGGTCCGACATGGCGCTCGCGGCGACCACCGGGCAGTAGGCGGCGACCAGATTGTTGACGATGTCGGCCATGCCGGCGTTCGGGTGCTGCGCCTTGTACCTCTGGACGAGCGTGCCATAGGCGACGAAGCGCTGGGCCATCTCGCCGCTCAGGCCGGCGATCAGGCCGGGGTCGAGACTGGCGCTGCCGCCCTGGCCCACGCTCGGACAATCGAACCGCCGGGCCGGGTCGCTGGCGTAGAGCGGCAACGCCAAGCTCGCGCGCCAAGCCGCCACCAGCGCGGGCGTGGCGTTCGGCGCCGCCATGTTGCCGAAGCTGGTGCGGAGGTAGTTGGTGAGATCGGCGACGTCGCTGTCGCCGAACGCCCCGGCGAAGCTCGGCATCGCCGGCAGACCGCCGCGCGCCGGGATACCTTGCAGCACCACCGCCAGAACGTCGAACGGCTTGGCGGCGACGACGGCGGGGTTGCCGGCCACCGGCGGGATCGAGCCTGCGATGCCCTGGCCATTGGGCTGGTGGCAGCTCGCGCAATTGTCCGCGTAAAGCCTGGCGGCGCGCCGCTCGACCTCGGGGGCGAGCTTGCTGGCGACCGGCGGCGATGTCGGCACGCTCTTCTCGTCCGGCAGGTCGAGCAGGTAGCTCGCCATGGCGTCGAGGTCGGCCGGGGTCAGGGAGGCAAGACTGTCGTGGACCACCTCCTGCATGGGACCGAGCGAGGTCGAGTTGTTGGCGGCGCCGCGCTTGAGAAAAGCCACCAGCTCCGACTTGCCCCAGCGATTGGTCTTGGCAAGCGCCTCGGCGGTGATGTTGGGCGCGTACCATTGGTCGATCTTGGCGCCCTGGAACCGCTCGCCGGCGATCGTCGCGCCCATGAAGTTGCGCGGCGTGTGGCAGTCCCCGCAATGGCCGAGCGCCTCGACCAGGTAAGCACCGCGATTCCATTGCGCGCTCTTCGCCGCGTCAGGCGGCAAGCCGCGCTCGCGGAAGAACAGCAGCCGCCACACCAGCATCCCGTAACGGATGTTGAACGGGAAGCTCAGCTCGTTCTCGCGGTTCTGCTGCTTGACCGGCGCGAGACTGCGGAAGTAGGCCCACAGCGCCTTGAGATCGTCCTCGCGGATCATCGTGAAGGCGTCGAACGGCATCGCCGGATAGAGGTATTTGCCGTCGGCGCGGATGCCGGAATGGACGGCGTTCCTGAACTGGTCGAAGGTCCACGCGCCGATGCCGGTCTCACGATCCGGGGTGACGTTGGGCGAGTAGATCGCGCCGAACGGCGTATTGAGCTTCAGTCCGCCCGCATAGGGCTTGTCGCGCGCGGAGGTGTGGCAGGGCATGCAATCGGCCGCTTTGGCGAGATAGCTGCCGCGCGCGATCAGGGTCGGGTCGGACGCCTGCTCCTCTGCCGGTGCCGGCGCATTCGCAATCAGGACGGCGGCGGTAAGACAGCTCGCGAGAAAATATCTGAGATCCATGCTGGTCCGCCTCGCCGGCGTTGAGGTCGTGACATGTTGCGGCGCTCGCGACTCGATCTGAATGATATCACCGCGCCGCTGTGGCCGCGACCTCGTCGAATTCTTGGTTAGCTTTTGATTTCCGGTCGGCCGCGTCATGCGCGACGCGTGGCGTTGCGACCATGCCTGTGGGAGAGCTAACGTCGATCGAGCGTCTTGAGCGATCGCGGATAGCGGCCGTCAATGCTTTCGGTATTCAATGCGACGCGGGAAGAGCTACCATGCGCCTGCGCGGCACCTTCGACAGGTGCCGGACAATAAGCCGACAGGAGGCCGCGAATGTTGCCGTCGATCTCATCACTGGCGCTTGGCGCCGCGCTGCTGATCCCCGTCGCCGACGGCGTCCCCAGCCTCAACGTCGAACCCGGTTGCCGTGCGGCGGCGAAGATGGGCAACAACCTGGACGAATCGCTTCGCATATGCATGGCGGACGAGAACGGCGCGCGCGTCCAATTGGAAAAGGAATGGACGCAATTTTCGGTGGCGTTGCGCGAGCGTTGCGTGACGACCACGCGCTCGGGCGGCGATCCCAGCTACGTCGAGGTTCTGGTCTGCCTGCAGATGGGGCGAGACGCGGCCCGGATGGAGCGGTCTTCACCGGCCGGTCGCTAGGGCGCGGCCGTAGCGCGGTACGCGGCTGGCGCCTTCGCGCTGCCTCGCACCGGCTACGACCGAATGAATTGAAATCTTGTCAGCTGGCGATGCTCACGCCCGGGTCCCGCCGGGCGTCATGCGCTCTCCGATGCGCGGGTCGGGCGCGGCCCAAGGCGATCGGCTCGCACACCCAGGCGTCCTTGGCGAACCATTCGTGCTCGACCCGACAGAACTCGCAGTAGGAGCGCGCGAAGAACACGGCGCTCGCACGGAAGCGGGAGCGGTCCGCTTCGATGCCCGAGGAAATTTCCCGTCCGGTAACGGGGCACCTGATCATGAGTCTGCCCATTTGCGCCTCCCTACACTATTTATCGGCGCTTGCTATACGCGCCGTCCGAACGAGGCTTTAAGACGAGACGATCATATTGAGGCAAAGCCGCCTCAAAAAGCTTCGGGCCGGGTTGTATGGCTCGTCGCATTGTCTGCGGCGAACCAGAGCCCCCAGGATCAAGGGCAGGGCGGGCTCCGCTGAAAATTGCTTTGTTTGCACCGACCAAGCCTTGGCCGCCACACGACTGTCATTGCGACGCGCTAGGCGTATCCCGATCGGGTGTGGAATCGGGACGCGCTCCAGCTTTGCGCATTTTGCGCATGTCCTATTCGGAAAACCGGGGCCCATTTTTCCGGGACATGCGCTCATCGTGACGCACGGTGAACACAATGCGGCAAATTGTCGAAGTATTCGCGATAGCCAGCGGTCCGCGGAACCCATAAGCAGGGCTCATCGCTCGTTCAGCTTGCTGCATGCGACTGAATGAAGTAGGCAACCAGCGCCGGCCAGCGGCCATTGCGCCGTGAACCGTGGGCCCTTCGTGCGGCAGATCGTCGTCGTGCAGTGATCGTTCGGCGTCGGGCGATCACGGGCTCCCCGGTTTGGCGCGCGAAACGGACTTGTCAGCAAATGGTCTCCAGCGACTCCTCAATGCGCGCGGCAGCGACCGAGGTCGCCCGCGACGCTGCGCCCGTCGAGCTCAAATCCCGGCCGGCGCGGCCGCCGAAAGCGGTCCACGGGCCGCAAGTGCCGCCGCTGCGGAAAAGCCATCGCGACCTGGAGCGGCCGCCGTTCCAATGCATCGCCCTAGTCCTGCAGGGCGGCGGCGCGCTCGGCGCGTTCCAGGCCGGTGTCTACCAGGCCCTGGTCGAGGCCAACCTGCACCCGGATTGGGTCTCCGGCATTTCCATCGGCGCGATCAACGCCGCCTTGATCGCCGGCAATGCGCCCGAGGCGCGGCTCGACAAGCTGCGCGCGTTCTGGGAGCAGGTCACCGCTCCGCACGTTCCCGACTTTTTCGGGTTCGCCGACAATTATTTCGGCCTTGCCGACAGCTGGCTGCGCGGCGACTTGGGTCGCGGCTTCGTCAATCGGCTGCACGCCAGCGCAACGCTGTTCAAGGGCGCCGAGGGGTTCTTCACGCCGAGATGGCCGCCGCCTTATCTGTCCCCGCCGGGCACGGTCGAGGCCACCAGCTGGTACGACACCGCGCCGCTCAAGAGCACGCTCGAGCGGCTCGTCGACTTCGACCGCATCAACGCCTGCGAGATCCGGTTCAGCATCGGCGCCGTCAATATCCGCAGCGGCAATTTCGTCTATTTCGATTCGACCACGCACAAGATCCGGCCCGAGCATGTGCTCGCCAGCGGCGCCCTGCCGCCCGGCTTTCCGCCGGTCGAGATCGACGGCGAGCTCTATTGGGACGGCGGGCTCGTCTCCAATACCCCGCTGCAATGGGTGGTGTCCGGCGACACCCGCCAGGACACGCTCACGTTCCAGATCGATCTCTGGAACGCGCGCGGCGAAGTGCCGAGCGATCTGACCGGCGTCCTGGTGCGGCAGAAGGAGATCCAGTATTCGAGCCGGACACGCGCCAACACCGACTTTTTCAAGGAGGTCCAGCGCGCGCGCGTGGCACTGGCGAATATGGTGGAAAAGCTTCCGCCGGAGCTCCGCGACAGCGAAGACGGCAAGGTTCTCCGGGCCGTTGCGGACCACAGGGTGCTGGCAAACATCTTGGGCAAGCTTCCGCAGGAGCTTCTCGACAGCGAGGACTGCCGGATTCTGCAGGCCGTCGTGGATCGCAGCGTCTACAAGATCGTCCACCTGATCTACCGTTCCAAGAACTACGAAGGCCAGTCCAAGGACTACGAGTTCTCCCGCCGCAGCATGCTGGAGCATTGGCAGGCGGGGTACATCGACGCCGTGCGCACGTTGCGTCATCCCGAGGCCCTGCAACCCCCCTCAGAACGCACGGCAGTCGAAACATTCGATCTCGCCGTCAATGGCCGGGAATAGCGGCGCACGCCACAAAGGATCGAAGGAGCACAGCATGAAGGAAGCAGAGGTCAAGGCGCGCGCATTTGCCATGCCGCTGACGAGCCCGGCCTACCCGCCGGGTCCCTATCGCTTCGTCAATCGGGAGTTCATGATCATCACCTACCGGACCGACCTGGAAAGGTTGCGGGCATTGGTGCCGGAGCCGCTCGAGGTCGACGAGCCGCTGGTCAAGTACGAGTTCATCCGCATGCCGGATTCGACCGGCTTCGGCGACTACACCGAGACCGGACAGGTCATCCCGGTCAAGTTTCGCGGCCGCAAGGGCGGATACACCCATTGCATGTTCCTCAACGACGAGCCGCCGATCGCCGGCGGCCGCGAGCTGTGGGGCTTCCCCAAGAAGCTCGCCAGCCCGACCTTGCACGTGGAGATCGACCAGCTGGTCGGCACGCTCGATTACGGGCCGGTGCGGGTCGCGACCGCCACCATGGGCTACAAGCACAAGCCCGCCGATCTCGACGCCATCCGCGCCTCGCTCGCCGCGCCGAATTTTCTGCTCAAGATCATCCCGCACGTCGACGGCAGCCCGCGGATCTGCGAGCTGGTCGAATATTATCTCGAGGACGTCACGCTCAAGGGCGCCTGGACTGGGCCGGCGGCGCTGTCGCTCACCCCGCATGCGCTGGCGCCGGTGGCGGAGCTGCCGGTGCTCGAGGTGGTTTCCTCGGTCCACATGATCTGCGATCTCACGCTCGGGCTCGGCAAGGTCGCCTACGACTATCTCGACTCTTCCTCGTCGGAGCGCAAGCCGGCGTCCGCGCGCGCTCCGGCCCGCGCAGGAGTGGCGTGACATGCGGCTCAAGGACAAGGTCGCCATCGTGACCGGCGCCGCTAGCGGCATCGGCAAGCAGATCGCCAAGACCTTCGTGCGCGAGGGCGCGCGCGTCGTGATCGCCGATCTCAACCAGAAGGCCGCCGATGCGACCGCGACCGAGCTCGGCGGCGCCGGCAAGGCGCTCGGCGTCGCCATGGACGTCACCAACGAGCAGCAGGTCGATGCCGGTGTCGCCCGCGCGGTGCAGCAGTTCGGAAAAGTCGACGTGCTGGTGAGCAACGCCGGCATCCAGATCGTCAATCCGCTCGAGCAGTTTCCGTTCGCCGACTGGAAGAAGCTCTTGGCGATCCATCTCGACGGCGCGTTCCTGACCACCCGCGCGGTGCTGCCCCACATGTACAAGCAGGGCACCGGCGGCAGCATCATCTATATGGGCTCGGTGCACTCGAAGGAGGCGTCGGTGCTCAAGGCGCCCTACGTGACCGCCAAGCACGGCCTGATCGGGCTCGCCAAGGTGGTCGCCAAGGAAGGCGCCAAGCACAAAGTGCGCGCCAACGTCATCTGCCCCGGCTTCGTGCGCACCCCGCTGGTCGACAAGCAGATCCCCGAGCAGGCGAAGGAGCTCGGGATCTCGGAGGCCGAGGTCATCAAGAACGTCATGCTGAAGGAGACGGTCGACGGCGAGTTCACCACGGTCGAGGACGTCGCCGAGACGGCGCTGTTCTTCGCCAGCTTCGAGACTAACGCGCTGACCGGGCAGTCGCTGGTCGTGAGCCACGGCTGGTTCATGCAGTGAGGTGGCGGAGCGGGCAGGCGAGTGCAGAGGGCGCAAGCGTTATTGTGCCCTCTCCCCTTGAGTTCTCGGGCAGATGTTTCCCTGAGATGGAAGTTGATTGCTGGCGGTTCATAACGCGCTGATTTTGCTTGCGTCAATGCGGACGGCATATCACGTTCGATCCTGTAGGACAGGAGATTCCTGCGCGCGAGCAGCAGAATCCGCAGACGCTTGCCGCTTACCACAAGGCCGAGATTGAGAAGTGGTGGCCAATCCTCAAAGCGGCGGGCATCAAGGGAGAATAGGTATCCTCGTCACCGCAGG
>JBEVIH010000330.1:0-6137 GCA_040510815.1 Xanthobacteraceae bacterium
GCGAGGAGCCGCAGCCGAAATTGTCGCCGGCGACCAGGATCCTGGCCTTGCGGTAGGCCGGCTTGTTGAGCACGAAATCCGGGTTCTCGCTGCCGTCGTCGCGGTAGCGCTTCTCCGAGAACAGGCCCGTGCCCAGCCCGGTGCGCTTGATGGTCTTGAGGTACTGCTTGGGGATGATCATGTCGGTGTCGACGTTGATCATGTGCAGCGGCGCCGCGACGCCTTCGAGGGTGGTGAACTTCTGCATCGTCGTTTCCTTCAGCGAGGGCCATCTCATGGCGGTTCCGCCGCCGCGGGTCAAGAGCGCAGCCCTTATCTGCAGCTCTCTCTAATGGTGGGCGTGATGGTGCCCGCCGCCGGGCGGGACGAGATCGAGGCCGGCCAGCACCAGGAACACCGCGCCGGTCGCGATCAGTGCGGCGCTCCAGATGAGGTCGAGGTTGATCCAGGCGCGGCGCAGCACCGCGACGCCGACCCAGGCATAGACCAGCCAGGCGATCGCGCCGGCAGCGGCGAGCATCGCCAGCGTGTGCACCGTCACCGCCAGCAGCCCGGTCCAGAGCGAGCCGGCGAACACCGCCAGCGCCGCGTCGTGGGCGCCGTGCGGCGGGCTGCCCGTGGCCGGCAGCTCGAGCAGCACCGGCATCACCATCAGCCCGGCACCGTGCGCGGTCGCCATCAGGAACGACCACAGCGCGAGATCGGCGAACCCGACATTCATGCCGAACCGCAACTGGTGGCGATAGCCGCGCGCGAGGTGCCAGGCGCCGAAGCCGATCAGGGCAAGCGCGGCGGCGAGGCGCAGCCAGGTCGCGTCGATCGCCGGGCGGGCGACGGCGACGAGCGCGACCGCGAGCGCGATCGCGGCGGCGTGGCCGAGCGCGATCGGCGGCAGCGCCTGCGCCACCGCGGCGGCGCTGCCGCGCTGCAGCCCGAGGGCGACCGCGAACAGCCAGCCCATCGCCGGGTTGACGCCGTGAAACAGCCCGAGCCCGACGAGCGCCAGCCACGGCCATAGCCCAGACGCGGTCATGATCGCGTGTCCCGGATGCGGTGCAGCGCGAGCGACAGCGAAGCGGTGCACCGCTGATCCGGGACCGTTGCGAACATGGTTTGCGTAACGATCCCGGGTCTGCATCGCATCATTCCGCTTCGCTTCATGCTGCGCTGCGCCCGGGACACGCCGCTCGTGTCGCCTCACGGATAGCAGTACGAATCGGACGAGCAGTCGCCGCCCTGCAGCCGGACCTGATGCGGCAGGTGGCCCTTCGGCCATTCGATGAAGAATTTCGGGTCGAACGCGATGCCGCCGTTGGGCGCGGCGTCGAGCTTGACCATCCAGCCGTCGAAGCCGCCCTCGTAGAACTGCGGATCGATGGCGCCGTAGAGCGAGTTGGTGAAATAGACGCGGCGGCCGTCGCGGCTGACCTCCACCATCTGCGGGCCGCCGCCGAGCTTGCCGTTCTTGGCGCCGGGATGGCCGGCGCGCGAGACGATCCCGCCGATCCGCACCTTGCCGGTGAGCTTGGGGTTGAGCGGGTCGGAGACGTCGTATTGCTGCAGGTCGCCGGTGCCCCAGCACGACACGTAGAGGAAGCGGTCGTCCATCGACAGGTCGATGTCGGTGACCAGCGGCGGGCAGGCGCCGAAGCCCTTGAGCACCGGCGGCAGCAGGGCGGGATCGGCCGGCTCGGCCGGGATCGAGATGATCTTCTTCACCGCCCACTTGTTGCCGTCGCGGTACCAGGTCCAGATCGAGGACGAGAGGTCCTTGAGGCTGATCACGCAGTTGACGAAGCCGTGCGCCTTGGTCGGGTCGTGCGCCGGGCGCAGCTCGAACACCAGCTGGTGCTCCTCGCCGAAGTCGATCTCCTGCAGGTGCTTGCGCTTGGTGAGGTCCCAGAAGTTCAGCCGGCGGCCGTACTTGCTGCCGAGCAGGATCTCCGGCACCAGCCCGTTCTCGAAGGTGTCGGGCGTGCCCCATTCGCTGGTCACCATGGTGTCGTGGCCGAGATGCCACCAGGCGTCGTAGGCAAGCTGCTGCGGGCCGCGGTCGATCTCCCAGCGGCCGAGCGGCTCGAAGCTCTCGTGATCCATGACGAAGACGCCGCCCGGCGCCTTGCCGTCCTTGTTGCCGAGCGCCGCCACGTAGATGCCGCCCGGCCCGCAATGGATGGTGTGCGGACGGGAGTAGCCGGTCTTCTCCGCGATCTCCTGCGGCTCGATGGTCTTGACGAGCTTCGGGTTGCGCGGGTCGGGCTTGGTGTCGAGGATGTAGATGCGCGAGGAGCGCAGGCCCGGGACCACGAGGTAGCGCCGCTCCACATGCGGATGCGGCATCTGCGGGCACAGGCACGACGAGCAGGCGTTCCAGCCGAAATGGTGAAACTCGTCGCCGGTATTGGGCACCGACACCGTGCCGACGATCTTGGAATAGGACGACGATTTCGGATCGACGTCGACGACCGCGATGCCGTCGGGTTTCTTGCGCGCCGGGTCGAACGCCGCCACATAGGTGATCGTCTCGGCTGGCGCCTGCATCGCCGTGCGCGGCGACGGATAGAAGGTCGGATCGGGGGTCCAGGTGGCCATATCGAGCTTCCTCCGCTGCTGGCGCTGACGGGCGTCGTGCCGACGTTCGGTGACAGGACGATGTCCGGATCGCCCCTCAATCTAGCCCGTCCGCAGCCGTTCCCGCTTTCAGGATAGCTTTATTTTTCCTTGAGAAAACCGCCTTTTGCAGCCCGGGCGGTGCTAGGGTGCGCCCGGCCACGGTCGGAAAAAACCGGCGAATGCGCTTCCTGTTCGGCAATTACACCCTCGATGCGGATCGGCGCGAGCTGCGCTGCGGCGGCGACCTGGTGCCGGTCGAGCCGCAGGTGTTCGACCTGCTGCTGCACGTGATCCGCAACCGGGATCGCGTGGTCAGCAAGGATGATCTCCTGGCGGCGGTCTGGAACGGGCGGATCGTCTCTGAGTCGACCGTAAGCCAACGGATCAACGCGGCGCGGCGCGCGATCGGAGACAGCGGCGAGCAGCAGAAATTCATCCGCACCGTAGCCCGTCGCGGCATTCGCTTCGTCGGCGAGGTGCGCGACGAGCCGCCGGATGCCCGCCGCCCGGATGCCGTGGTCGCGCCGCCGGTCACGCCGGCCACAATCATCGCTCCGGCTCCGATACCTCTCCAGCAGGTGACGTTCTGTCGAGCGCCCGACGGGGTCAATCTTGCGGTCGCAGCGGCCGGGGACGGCCTGCCGGTGGTCAAGACCGGCACCTGGCTGACCCATCTCGAGTATGACTGGCAAAGCCCGGTCTGGTCGCCCCTGCTCGCGCGCCTGGCGGCCCGGTTCCAGCTGATCCGCTACGATCCGCGCGGCTGCGGCTTGTCCGATCGGGAGCCCGCGGACATCTCGTTCGAGGCTTTCGTGCAAGACCTCGAAGCGGTGGTGGACGCGCAGGGCCTCAGGCGGTTCGCGCTCGTGGGCATCTCGCAGGGCGCCGCCGTATCCGTCGCCTATGCGGTGCGTCATCCCGATCGCGTGTCACGGCTGGTTCTTTCCGGCGGGTACGCGTTGGGCCGGCGCAAGCGCGGCGACGACGCCGACGTCGCCATGCAGGAGGCGCTATTCACGCTGATCCAGCACGGCTGGGGGCAGGACAATCCGGCCTTCCGGCAGGTCTTCACCTCGCTCTTCATCCCCGATGGGACGCCCGAGCAGACGCAGTGGCTGAACGACCTGCAGCGGGTGTCGACCTCGCCCGAGAATGCGATCCGGGTGCGACGCGCCACCGAGAACGTCGACATCACCGGGCTGCTGCCGCGGGTGACCGCTCCGACGCTGGTGTTGCACAGCCGCGGCGATGCGCTGATTCCGTTCGAGATGGGTCGCATGCTGGCTAGCGGCATCCCTGGCGCGCGGTTCGTCGAGCTCGAAAGCCGCAATCACTTGCCCGTCGCCCAGGAGCGGGCCTGGCCACGCTACATCGGCGAGATCTGCGATTTTCTCGGGCAAGAAGACCGGAGCCGGTTGCGGCTGGTGACGTCGTCCGGCAAGCGCGCGCGCAATTCGGCCTGAGGCCGCCGCTCACTCCACGACCGCCTCGATCGCCTCCATGTCCCCATCGGAGAGGCCGAAATGGTGGCCGATCTCGTGCACCAGCACGTGGGTGATGATGGCGCCCAAGGTCTCCTCGTGCTCGGCCCAGTAGTCGAGGATCGGGCGGCGGTAGAGCCAGATCATGTTCGGCATCTGCACCGGCGCGCTGTCGGAGCGGAACGGCAGGCCGACGCCCTGGAACAGGCCGAGCAGGTCGAACTCGGTTTGCGCGCCGAGCTCGTCGAGCACCTCGTCGGTCGGGAAGTCCTCCACGCGGATCACCAGGCCCTCGCACAGCGCGCGGAATTTCTGCGGCAGCCGGGCGAACGCGGTCTCGGCGAGCGCCTCGAGCTCGGCGAGCGAGGGCGCCTTGAGCGGCCGCCAGGCCAGCGGATCGGAAAACGGAGTATCGGCCATGGTGTTGTTGTAAAGCGGTTTCAACCAAACTGAAATCGTCCGGCATGGTCTGCGCAATTGCCGCGGGCTCCCACCCTCCCCCTCCAGGGGAGGGTGGCACCGAGTTCGCGGCGCCGCCGATGGCGCATGCACGTCGGCGCAGGCGGGCGTTGACGGCAGCGCCGCGATGGGCGAGCGTACGCGCGGGATGGAGCAGCAGGCGCGGGCCGCCATGAGAACGAAACGAGCGCTGGCAATCGCCGCCGCCGCGGCCGGGCTGATCGTGCTCGGCCTGCCGACGGGCGACGACGCGCGCGCGCAAACCGCCGGCGCCGAGCGCGATGCCGCGCTGGCGGCGCGCGCCCAGGCGCAAACGCGGCCGCGCACCCGCATCCGGGTGACGCCGGGCTATCCTTACCGAACTACTCCGACCGACTATCCGACCCCCTACCCGATCGAATTCCCCGGACCCGGCTACGTGCGCGAATGCAAGTCGTGGCTGGTGCAGGAATTCCGCCCGAGCGGCCCCGTCATCACGCCCCAGATGCGCTGCTGGTGGGTGCGGGGGTAACGCGCGTGTCCCGGATGCGGTGCAGCGCACCGGAAGTCGGGTGTTCCCGACTTCCGGCACTTTTTTATTGAGTGTCGCAAGTCGGAAACATCCGACTTGCGATGCGGTGCACCGCTGATCCGGGACCGTCCCAAGCTCGGAGTTTGCAACGGTCCCGGTTCTGCAGCGCACCACTTCGTGCTGCGCTGCGCCCGGGACACGAGCCATTTACTTCCACTCTCTTACATCCACGAAATGTCCGGCGATCGCGGCGGCCGCCGCCATCGCGGGCGACACCCGGTGGGTGCGGCCCTTGTAGCCCTGGCGGCCCTCGAAGTTGCGGTTCGAGGTCGAGGCGCAGCGCTCGCCCGGCGCAAGCTTGTCGGGATTCATGGCGAGGCACATCGAGCAGCCGGGCTCGCGCCAGTCGAAGCCGGCGGCACGGAAGATCTTGTCGAGCCCTTCGGCTTCCGCCTGCTCCTTCACGATGCCGGAGCCGGGCACGATCATCGCCGACACGCTCGGATTGACGGTCTTGCCGGCGGCGACGCGCGCGACCTCGCGCAGATCCTCGATGCGCCCGTTGGTGCAGGAACCGATGAACACGCGGTCGAGCTTGATGTCGGTGATCTTCTCGCCGCCCTTGAGGCCCATATAGTCGAGCGAGGTCGTGGCGGCGCGGCGCTTGTTCTCGTCGGCGATCTCGGCCGGCACCGGCACGCGGCCGGTCACCGAGATCACCTGCTCGGGGCTCGTCCCCCAGGTGACCAGCGGCGGCAGCTTGGCGGCGTCGAGCCTGATCTCGCGATCGAAATGCGCGCCGTCGTCGGAGCGCAGCGTCTCCCAGTAGCGCATGGCCTCATCCCAGGCCTTGCCCTTCGGCGACTTCGGCCGGTCCTTGAGATAGGCGTAGGCCTTCTCGTCGGGCGCGATGAAGCCGGCCTTGGCGCCGCCCTCGACCGACATGTTGCAGACCGTCATGCGGCCTTCCATCGACAGCGCGCGGATCGCCTCGCCGGCATATTCGAGTGCGTAGCCGGTGCCGCCGGCGGTGCCGATCTCGCCGATGATGGCGAGGATGATGTCCTTGGCGG
>JBEVIH010000331.1:0-18279 GCA_040510815.1 Xanthobacteraceae bacterium
GGGTGACGTAATCGCCTACCCGCCGGCCGTCCATATTTTTGTGCATTTTAGGCGGCGGGGCTTTACGTTTTTGGTTTTCCCATGGCCCGGCCATCCCGACCGCCGCCATCTCATCCGCGTCGATGTCGCGAGCCCCGAGCGCATCGCGCCGGTCTGCCCGCATTTCGGCACCTGCGGCGGCTGCGCGCTGCAGCACTGGAGCGCGGCGCGCTACCGCGACTGGAAGCGCGCGCTGGTGGTCGAGGCGCTGGCGCAGGCCGGGCTCGATGCGCCGGTCGCCGGGCTGATCGACGCCCACGGCGAGGGCCGCCGCCGCGCCGTGTTCCACGCCCGGCGCGGCACCCACGACGTGCTCGAGGTCGGCTTCGCGGCGCTGCGCGCGCACCATCTGGTGGCGATCGACCGCTGTCCGGTGCTGGCGGCGGCGCTGGCGGGATCGATCGAAGCCGCCTGGGCGATCGCCGAGACGCTCGAGCGCGAGAAGAAACCGCTCGACATCCAGGTGACGGCCACGGAAGCGGGCCTCGACGTCGACGTGCGCGGCTCCGGGCCGCTGACCGCGGCGCGCGGGGGCGAGCTGGCGCGGATCGCGGAGCGTCATCGGCTGGCGCGGCTCACCCGCCACGGCGAGCTCGTGTCGCAGCGCGCGGCGCCGGCGGTGACCATCGGCCGCGCCCGCGTGCTGCTGCCGCCGGGCGCCTTTTTGCAGACGACCGCCGCCGGCGAGGCTGCCTTGGCGGCGCTGGTCGTCGCGCATTGCGAGGGCGCGGGCAGGATCGCCGACCTGTTCGCGGGCGTCGGGCCGTTCGCGCTGCGGCTTGCCGAGCACGGGCGCGTCACCGCCGCCGACAACGACAGCGAGGCGGTCGCCGCGCTCAAGCGCGCGGCCGCGGCGACGCAAGGCCTCAAGCCGGTCGAGACCCAGCTGCGCGACCTTTTCCGCCGGCCGTTCGTCCCGGTCGAGCTCAAGGGCTTCGACGTCGTGGTGTTCGATCCGCCGCGCCAGGGTGCGCAGGCGCAGGCGCGCGAGCTCGCGGCGTCGGCGGTGCCGCGCGTGGTGGCGGTGTCGTGCAATCCGGCGACCTTCGCGCGCGACGCGCGCATTCTCGTGGACGGCGGCTACCGGCTGGTCGCGGTGACGCCGGTCGACCAGTTCCTCTACTCCGCGCATGTGGAGCTGGTGGCGCGCTTCGAGCGGTAGCTGCTGATGAATCGCGGATGAATTTATTATACAGAATTGCAGCGTTAATAATTCCTAGAGAGGCTTATGGCACATAATCAACGCACATAACGTCATAAAACTGTCAGCGCGGGCGCGGTTAACAAATCGTTTCGCGGGCCCGATGCCCGAGACGGCGGACGATAGAGCACGCAAATGTCGATGCACCAAGCCATGCCGATCCTGGTCGCCGAGGACAGCGAAGCGGCGGCGCTGATCGTCCGCAAGCTGCTATGGCAGGTCGGATTGAAGAACGTCGACACCGCGCCCGACGGCTTGGCCGCCCTCGTCAGGATGAGCGAGAAGAAGTACGACCTGGTCATCGCCGACTGGCAGATGGAGCCGATGAGCGGCTACGAGCTGCTCAAGCAGATCCGCGGCGATGCGCAATTCGCTGCGACCCGCGTCATCATCATGGCGGCCGAGCCGAAGACCGAGCAGGTCGTGGCGGCAAAGAAGGCGGGCGCCAACAACTATATCGGCAAGCCCTTCACCGCGGAGGCGCTCAAAGCCAAGATCGCCGCCGCATTCCTCGAATTCGGCCATTCGGCCTGAGCGCCGATCATGAGGCACCGTCGTTCCGACACGCGCACGCGCCGATGCGTGGCCGTGGACGACCAGGGCGTCCCGCTGCCGGTCGGCACGCTCCGCAGTCTCGATGCGATCAGCAAATCATTCCTGAAGAAATAGTCCGGCCAGCGGCCCGGGAAACGAAATGACCGTTTTTGAAGACTTGCCGCATCCGGTCCGGACGCTGATCCTGGGCAAGCTGGCGCTGGAGACCATGCATGCAGGCTGCGGCGACATCGCCGAGCTTGCGAAGCGTCGCGAGCAGACCATCGCCGTGGTTTGGCGAGACATCTGCAGGAAAGCCGGCCAGCCGGTCTGCACCGTTCCGAGACACATCGAGTTTGCGACCGTGGACGGGGGCAAGGACCGCGGCCGGTAGCCCGACTTCATTTCGATTCCTCCGCCTTACGCTACGAGCCGCAATCCTCGTTATTGTGTCGCAAGAAGCTCCTTGCGAAGATGACCCCTCACCCATCAGTGGACGCTGCAATACCGAGTCGCCCTCTCCCTCAAGGGGAGCGGGCGGCGTGCTGCACCGACGGCGCTCGCAGCACCATCCTAAGATCGCTCGCGCGCACGCGGAGCGCTCCGCATCCTCATCTCACGATGTCAAACAGCCCGCCCGGATCATCGCGGCGCCGGGCGACGCCCAAATCTCATTTGCTCTTCGCGGCGGGGCGCGGCTGCGCTCCGCCCAGCAGCGCCAGCACGTGCCGATCGGCGATCCGCACCGCCGCGCGCGGCGAGGCGCCGGCGCAGCCCGCCCGCCTCGCCTCGCGCAGCCATGTGACGGTGACGTCCATATTTTCCGGGCATTGGTCGGCGCCGCCGCGGCAGCGGCCGGCTTTGCGGCAGCCCTTGCCCGCACACAGCCGCCAGCGGCCGGTCTCGGCCGTTGGCAGCCGGTTGAGCGCGTACGAGAACGTCGCGGGCGGATTGAGCACCTCGCCGGCGGTGCCCGCTCGCTTGCTTGCTGCGCTTGCCATCTCGCGCCTCATCGCTGGGCCGCGCGCTGCGCCGGCGCGGACGGCGCCTGACTGTGGCCGCCCCAAACCGGCGCGGCGGCCCGTTGCGACGTCTCCTCCGTCGACAATCCGGCGCCCTCAATCTTCATGCCTCCCTCCAGCCATGCGCTGACGCCGGCAGAGTGGCGGGCGCATAGATCGACGTCGGCACGGCAGCGGCGGGCGCGCTTGCAGGCCTTGTGCCGGCACCGCTGCCACAGGCCGAGCTCATCGTGGACCCCGCGCAGCATCCGGCCGAGCTGATAGGGGCTGTGCTTGTGCTCGCCGAGATCGTCGACCTCATCGCTCGCGCGCAGCCTGGCTCTCCCCATGTTCATAGCTCCTTTCGTTCCCGCGGCGCGTGATGCGTCCGGGCTATTCCAGCTTGCTCCGCCTCGAATCGAGGGGGAGCGGAGCGCCGAGAGGCGCCTGTCGCGCGTGCGAGGCGCGACCAAACCACGCTTGCGAGGCGTGGGGCGTCCCTTTGCGATCGGGACGCTCGCCTCTCGGCGCTCCACCGTGGCGATTTCCGACCCGGGGCCGCTCTTCTTGAATCGCGCGGCGAGTGGCCGCTCGACCCAATCCAGCGAGTTCCTCGCGGCCGGGTCGTAGTGCCCGGCGGGCGGGTCCCCGGCGCCTCCCGAGTCTGCAGGTGCGAGCCGCAGCCGCGGGCGCCACTCCCCGCTCCGCCTTCAGGATCGCCTCCGGACGGCGCCCCTCGATGAGCAGGGATGGACATAGACTATAGTCCTAGCAACGGAATGTCAAGATAAATTCCTATAAATGGAAAAAATACCACGGACGAAGGCGGCCGGCCGACCCATCGCTG
Source organism: Xanthobacteraceae bacterium (assembly GCA_040510815.1). GTDB lineage: Bacteria > Pseudomonadota > Alphaproteobacteria > Rhizobiales > Xanthobacteraceae > VAZQ01. The sequence continues at coordinate 3,623 of JBEVIH010000331.1, forward strand.
CGGCGCGAAGCGGCCCATCCCGCCTAATCAGAGAAAGCCGCGATGCTGGCGGCGGTATCGATCATCGGCTGCTGGCTGACCTTGATGAAACCCGCGGTCGGCCGGTCGAGATCGAGGATCAGCACCAGGACGGCGCAGACTACCAGGCCCAAGAGGTAGACCGGCAGCCGGGTGCGCCGCGTTTCGAGTCCGCTGGCGTAACCGGCGAACGCGCTGGCGACGGCGGCGATGGCGAACAGCGACAGCTGCACGCTGTTGGGGATGCGGTTGCGCAGCGCCGCCAGCCGCCTGCCCTGGCTGTCGATCATCTCGTTGAGCGTCTGGATGAAAAGCCCGGTCGGCACGACCGCGTTGTCCTTGGCCGCCACCGCCTTGGCCTGCTGCCAGAGCAGCTCCTGCAGCGCGTTCGAGCGATCAATAATGGCCGGATGCTCCGCCAGGGACAACTCGCTTTTGACGATGTCGAGACGGATCTGCACGTACTCGCGCAGCAGCTTGAGCGTTTCCGTCCGCTGCGGCTCCGGCAGCAGGCGGGCGCGCAGCGCCGTCGTGCCGATCGCGTTGGCCTCGTTCACCACCGCATCGCGCCGGGCCTCGAAGCGCGTCAGCGCCATGGCGAAGGTAAAGCCGATGATCAGCGCCAGGAGCCCGAGCACGGCGGCCTCCAAGGTGGCGATGTTCTCGCCGCCGCGGCCCTCGGCGCGGACGCCAAGCTGCCAGCCGATCTCGCCGGCGATGAGGACCACGGCGAGGCCGACGAGCAAGATCGACAGCAGCGAGTAGTGGTAGAGGTCAATCATGATGACGGCGGCAATCCCTCGGGCTCCGGAGCGGGATGACGATTGTTCGAATCGCCGCGCCAGTCTAGCTCATGGTTGGAGCGTGATCCTTTTCCGAGAATCGGAATCCACCGCGAACCGAGTCCGCGTGGCGTGTGCTCGTGCGCGCGTCCTGCGCCGCCCCTCACCCCCACCCTCTCCCCGCCAAGCGGCGGGGAGAGGGAGCCACCGAGATCGCCGCACGCCTGTTGATCACTTCGACCGCCGGCGGCGGCGCGCCGGCCCGTTCAACGCGATGGGGAAACCCACCCGCCGCCGGCGACCATCACGCCCGCGCGGGCGGCGGAAACCGCAGCCGAAACTCGAGCCCCGGCGCGTTGTCCAGCATCTCGATCTCCGCCCCGTGCAGGCGGGCGACCGCCGCCACCAGGCTGAGCCCGAGCCCGTTGCCGGGAGTGTGGCGGCTGCGTTCCAGCCGGTAGAAGCGCTTGAGCACGTGCTGCCACTCGCCGGCGGGGATTCCCGGCCCATCGTCGGCGACCGCGATGACCGCTCCGCCCGCGCGCGCGCGCACCTCCACCGTCACCCGGCCGGCGTCGCGGCCGTGCTTGATGGCGTTGTCCACCAGGTTGGCGACCGCGTCGAACAGCAGGTCGCGATCGCCGATGAGCGGCACCCGCCGATCCCCGACCGCCTCGAGACGCACGCCCTTTTCCTCCGCCGCGGCATCGAACAGCTCCACCACCTCGCGCACGATCTCGGCCAGGTCGACGGTGCGGAACGCCGCCGTCCGGTCGCTCGCCTCGATCTGGGAGATGCGCGTGAGCGAGGAGAACATGCGGAGCACGCCGTCGAGGTCGGCCATGGTGTCGCCGATCAGCTCCTGGTGCGACTCGCCCTCGCGCAGGCCGCCGTAGGCCTTCTCCAGCCGTCCGCGCATGCGGGTGATCGGCGTGCGCAGATCGTGCGCCACATTGTCGGTGAACTGCTTCACCTCCCCCATCAGCGCCTCGATGCGATCGAGCATCGAGTTGAGATTGACGGCGAGCTCGTCCCATTCGTCGCGCGTCCCGCGCAGAGGGATCCGCTCGCTCAACCCGCTCTGCATGATGGCGCGGCTGGCGGCGTTGATCGCCTCGATGCGCCCGACCGTGCGGCGGGTCACCGACACGCTGGCGACCGCGGCCAGCACGAACATCAGCAAGATCGCCAGCGCCAGGGCGGTGTGGATGTTCTGCGCGAATTCGTCGAGATCCTGGATGTCGGTTCCGACCAGCAGATGGGTGCCGTCCGGCAGCGTCTCGAACGTGGCGCGCAGCAGCGGCCGCTGCGCCGCATCGGGCTTCCACTCGCGCGCGCTGAAGCTGCCCCATCCGCTGGTGCCTTGCAGACTCGCCGGCCAGGCCTGCAGATTGCCGGCGAGCGGAGCAAACGACGCGTCGGCCAGCAGGTAGACGCCGCCTTCGAGCTGCTTGCCGGCGATGCGCTGCGCGATGGCGGCGGTCAATCCGGCGCGTCCCGCGCCGTCGTAGGCCGCCTCCAGGAGCGCGAGCTCCGCCGCGATGGCGTGATCGGCCCGGCTGCGCACGTAGGACGCGGTCGACCAGTAGACGTAGCTGAGCAGCGCGATCACCGCGGCGCCGAAAATCCCGATCAAGAGCAGCGCCAGCCCGAACGTGGACGAGCGCAGGGTCTTAGCGAGGAGCACGGACGCAATACCCGACGCCGCGGACGGTATGGATCAGCGGATAGGCCTGCTGACCGTCGACCTTGCGGCGGACGCGGCCGACATAGACGTCGATGATGTTGGTGGTGGGATCGAAATGCAGGTCCCAGACGTGCTGCAGCAGCATCGCCCGCGGCACGACCTGGCCTTCGTTGCGAACCAGGTATTCGAGCACCTGGAACTCTCGCGGCAGCAGCGGGATGTCGCGGCCGGCGCGGGTCACCGTGCGTGACACCAGGTCGAGCGCCAGGTCGCCGACGCGCAGCACCGTCTCCTTGACGACGGTGTCGCTGCGGCGGGCGAGCGCGTCGACGCGCGCGAGCAATTCCGCGACCGCGAACGGCTTGACCAGGTAGTCGTCGCCGCCGGCGCGCAGGCCGCGCACCCGATCGTCGATCTCGCCGAGCGCGCTGACGATCAGGGCCGGCGTGACGATGCCGTCCTCGCGCAGCCGACGGATCACCGCCAGCCCGTCGATGTCGGGAAGCATGCGGTCGATCGTCATCACCGCATATTCGGCGGAGCGTCCGCAGGTGAGCCCGCCCTCGCCGTCGACGGCGAGATCGACCTGATAGCCGTTCGCCGCCAGCGCATCGGCGAGCTGCGCGGCGGTCTCGCGGTCGTCCTCGATGACGAGAATGCGACGCCGTGCTGCGGCCATGCCTTCGCTTCCTAACCGCTATAGCGCTCATTGTTGGAGCATGATCTTTTCCGAAAACCGGTATCCACCCCGGATCAAGTCCGGGGCAGGCTTTTTCGGGATCATGCTCTCCCGAGCCCGAAGTTCGTCAGGACCCGCCGCACACTCTCATACGAGCTTCGCCATCAAAGGGACACTGCAACCTCGCAACATCTTGGCAAAGAATTGAAAATCGAAATACTGACTTTTTTGTCAGAAACTGTCGCATTACTCATTTGAGTATTCCAGTTCGATTGCCTATTGGCGATCCCTGCCGTCGCGCATGCGCCGCTGCACAGGGCGATGAGCGACATCGGACGGGCTTGGGGCTCGACACCGGGAGCAACCACCATGATGCGCAAGACCATGATCGCGCTGGCCGCCGTCGCCTTCAGCTATGCGATGCTGCCATCGACCAGCGCGGATGCCCGCATGCGCGGCGGGTTCGTCGGCGCACGCTCGCACGTCGCGTTCAAGCCGGCGTTCCATCATCGCCAGTTCTTCGTCGCCGCGCCGATCGTCGTCGGCGTCGGCGCCACGTGCTGGCGCTGGGGGTCGACACCCTGGGGCTGGCGCAAAGTCTGGGTCTGCGGCTAGTGCAGATGCCGATAAGTGGATCGCGCCGGCGTGGCGCAGGGGGCGGCGAACGGGGGGCCTGGCCCCGGATCAGGTCCGGGGCGGGCCCCGGATCGAGTCCGGGTCAGGCGTTCGCTGGCACCTGCGGCGAACGCCGACGCGCAGGCTGACCGCGCCAGAAGTCTTGCGCAGCGCATGTATCGCGTCGGCGCTGCGGGCGAGTGCGCAGCAAGCACGAAGGGCTCGTCGTTGCGCCCTCGCCAACCAAACCCCGGCCTGCCGGGGTTTGGTCTTTTTCAAGTTGCCGGACGCGGGCGAGAACACCGCTCGCGATGTTGGACTCGTCATGCCCGGCCTCGTGCCGGGCATCCACGTCTTTCGTGCGGCAACCAAGTCGTGGATGGCCGGGACAAGCCCGACCATGACGACGTGGATGGGTCACGCTTGAATGCCGCTGGCCCAAGACACCGGAATGGCGCGCGATGACACCTGCCGCGGATCAGCGCGGGTGACATCGGCGTGCGGCGGCTTCGGCGGCGGGCTCACGCCGTCGTGGTCTGCTTCTCCGGGATCTTGAAACCCAGATACACGCCGCCGCTGATGCCCATGAGGGCGAGCAGGTTTGCACCGAAGGTCGGCGTCTCCAGATTCGTGTACACGCCGCCCAGATAGATGGCGCCAAGAATGACGGTCCAGATCAACATCTGCCAACGATGAATCGTCGGACCATTGGCGTCCTCGACGAGATCCTTCAAGAAGCCGGTCGCCTTGAAGTCCCTGACCTGCGCCTCGTATTCATCCCACAATTGCTTGACGGTCGGACTCCTGTTGGACCCTTGCCCGGACGCGGAATGGGCCGGAATATTGGCATCCTCGATCACGGTGCCGGCGTCGTCGGAGCTTCTCCTGTCCTTGGCCTCATAAAGCTTCTCGGCGTCGGAGCGCGAGTGGATGCCCATGGCATGCAGATTCTTCTGCACCCGGCCGGGAGGTCTATCCTTGCTCTGATCGATGGCGACCGACGCCAACGCCGTCGCGCCCGATATGCCCATCAACACGAAGCTCTCCGTGGTGATCGAGTTCAAGTCCAGGGTCACCACGAAAATGAACAGAAACGACGTCAGGATCAGGCAGAACCAGAGGGCCATCTGGAATCGACCAAGGCTGTAGGGGCGCTGGTCGACGGGAAGCTGCGCAACGGCGTTGTCGCGCATCATCGGCGTGCGCATGTAGGCGATGACGATGATGATGACAACGGCGAGCGAGGTCATGATTCCGAGCCACATCCGGCCCACATCGTAGGTGATCAGGTCGATCTTCGGCTGCGGAGCCTCGTCGGTCCCGAGCGGCTTGTCGTTCTTGAACGCCAGCGGCTTGCCATCGACCTCGACGGCAATCGGCACCGCGAATATGCGATCGTGCCCGAAGGGTTTTCCCAGGAGCCGCGCCCACATCGCGCGATTGCCGTCGAGCCGGGACAGGCGGAAGATGAGCTCGCGACGATCGGGCATGACTCGCGGCTCCACGCCCAGCAGCGAGCCGTCCAGGCGAAGCCCAATCTTCGCCGGATCGATGGCGGTATCGCCGTCGATCCGGATGCGCACGTCGTCGTTGAGGCCGGCCTGCGGCAGCTTTCCCGGCGCCGGCGTCAGCAGGGAGAACTTGCCCGGCTCCTCGGCGCAGGTGGCGTGCACGGCGCCGAGAAAAAGGGCACAAGAGACGAGCGCCTGGCACAGGGCCTTCGACCGCATGGGACCGCTCCACACCGGGGTTCGACGGATGAGTTGCGTTATCATAAATTACAACTTCAAGTTATAGAGAGCAAGGGGTTGTCGGCGCGCCACCCACCATCCGAACGGAGAACGACATGGCCAGGCCCGGGACCTTCACCGCCACGCTGCTGCTCGGCGCCACGCTGATCGCCGCCGCGACGCTCGCGCAAGGCAGCGGCCGCTGGAACGCCGGCGCGCCGATGCCGTCATCGCGCACCGAGGTGGCGGTCGCCGAGGTGAGCGGCAAGATCTACGTGGTCGGCGGCTTCGGCGGCGAGCGCGAGCTCGAGATCTACGACCCGGCCGCCGACCGCTGGAGCCGCGGCGCCGCGATCCCGCGCGCGCTGCATCACGCGGCGGCGGTGGGCCTCAACGGCAAGCTCTACGTCGTCGGCGGCTACGTCGAGGGCTGGACGCCGACCGACGAGGCGCACGAATACGACCCGGCCAGCGACCGCTGGCGGCGGCTCGCCGCGCTGCCGACGCCGCGCGGCGCGCTGGCGGCGGCGGTGCTCGGCGGCAGGATCCACGCGGTCGGCGGGGTGGGCTGGCGCGGCCGCAACACGGCGGCGCACGAGGCTTACGATCCCGCCGCCGACCGCTGGAGCACGCTCGCCAACGTGCCGACCGCACGCGACCACCTAGCGGCCGCGGTGGCGGGCGGATGGCTCTTCGCGGTTGGCGGCCGTGTCGACGGTGACTATGGGCGCAATCTCGCGGCCAACGAGGCCTACGATCCCACCGCCGACCGCTGGGAGGCGCGCGCGCCGCTGCCGACTGCGCGCAGCGGTATCGCGGCGGCAGTGCTCGACGGGCGCGTGTTCGTGTTCGGCGGCGAGGGACCGGGCGGCACCTTCCCGCAGGCGGAAGCCTATGACGGCCGCAGCAATGGCTGGACCAGCCATGCCCGCATGCCGACGGCGCGGCACGGGCTCGGCGCGGCCACGGTGGCGGGCAAGATCTACGTCATCTCGGGCGGGCCGACGCCCGGCGCCTCGGCCTCGGCGGTGAACGAGATTTTCACGCCGTGAGGCCCACCGTTTCGTCAAAAACCATCGTCGAACCGAAACGGTAGCGTTCGCTCGAGGAGCCCGATGTGAGATCGCATCGCTGCGTGCGAGTGCGTCATCCGTCCGCCGTTTTCTTGCCGCGACCTTCGGTTCGCATCGGCGGAGCGGCCGCCTCGATCGGCTCGCGGCCGATACGCTCATACTCCGCGATCACTTGCGCTCCCAGGAGCAGCACCAAGGCGCCGATCTCGACGCTCAACAGGACCACGATGGATGTGGTGAGAGAGCCGTAGACGACCTGGATCTGCGACATCGTCGTGTAGTACCAGACGAGAATGTGGCGGGTGATTTCCCACAGCAGGGCGGCCGTCACGCCGCCGATCAACGCATGCCGGAAGGATCGTCGCCCCACCGGCATCACCAGATAGATTGCGGTCAGCAGAAACGCCTCCCCTGTCACGCCCACAATATAGAGAAGCACCGCGGATAGTTGCCCCAGCGAGTGGGCTTGGCCGAAGATCGTGATATTCCTGGTCCCCATCGAATGAAGCACACCGGACACCAAAGTAACGATGAGCACGCCGATGCCCAGAAAGATGATGAACAGATACGGCAACACCGCGGACACGAGGAAGTGCCGCCGCTTGATCGCGACGCGATGAAAGAAAATCACCGACATGGCGTTCTCCAGAACGGTAAACGCGAGCGCGCTGAAGAAAAGCATCGTCACGAGCAGAAAGCCGCCCACCAGTTCCCGATGCGCGAGGAAATTGCGCAGCTCCCCGACCAAGGCGTTCGACTGACCCGGAACGACAAATTCGAGATACTCGCGGAGCATCAGCAAAATCCGGTCTTCCTCGAATATGTTCGACAGCACCATCAGGATGAGGATCAGCAGCGGGATGAGCGAGAGCAAGGTGTAATACGCCACCGCCCCCGCGAGCAGCAGACCCTGGTTGGCGCGAAATTGCTTGATCACGGCCAACGCGAACGCGCCCGGATGTTTGAGCACCTTCCTGGCATTGCGGCCCAAGCCGCGCGTTCCGGCTACCATCTGAGTATCCTTCCTCTGGGAGCGGGCTCGGCCCGGCTTCCACTCGGCCAATGACGCATCGTTGCTCAGGGCGGGAACGCGTGCCGACGTCTCGTGTTCCGGGCGAGTGCGCACCGGAGCCCGGATGAGTTTTAAGCGCGTTCACGCCCGTCGATAGCGTGTCGTCCTCACCGGCGCCAAACGCTCGCCAGCCAGGGCTGTCGTTCGCGCGGCAGCCCGGCGGGGCGGTAATAATGATCAAGCTCGACGAATCCCGCGGCCGACAGATAGCGGCGCCAAGCATCAAGATCGTGATAAGCGCAGTAGCATCCGGCATTCCAGCCTTCCTCGTTATGGCCGCGCGGATTCGAGCTGAACAGCACGCCACCCGGTTTGAGACTGGCGCGCAGCTCCAGCAACACGCGCGGCAGTTCCTGGCTGGGGACATGACACAGCGCGGCGTTGGCGAACACACCATCGAAATGGCTGTCCGGCAGATCGAGCGCGAGGAAATCCTGCTGCCATACGTCGCAGCCGCTATGGGCGCGCGCCATCGCGGCGAAATGCGCGGCGCCCTCCAGACCCACCGCGATGTGACCGCGCTCGGCAAACGCCTTGAGGTCGCGGCCGGGCCCGCAGCCAAAGTCCAGTATCGTAAAAGGCGGGTCACCCTCGATGCGTTGCAACAGCGCGGCGATGTTCTGCTTGACGTCGTGGTCGCGCGTGCCTTGCCAGAACGCCTCGGCGCGCCGGTTGTAGTGATCCAGCGTGCCACCGGTGATGCTTTCCAGGTCTTGCGGACTGAGCTTCATATCCGATCCAGGTCGCGTCCTCGTCATTGTATCGCAGCGCGTAGCCCGGATTGAGCGCCAGCGAAATCCGGGGCCCACCTGCTCGATTCGTCGTCCCGGATTTCGCCATAGCGCGTCGAAGACGCGCGTGAACGCGCTTGGGGCTCAATCCGGGCTACGGTGCCGCGGCGTTGGACCAGGTTGAAATTTGCAACCGCACACCGCATGCCGGCTCCGCACAGTTCGCGGTTATGCCGAAAAATAGGGGGTTTCCGGTAGTCGCGTGCGGGCCGAAAGACGGTCGGGGAAAAGCGGCTTTCTGTGATCGCCATCACATCGCCGGCGCGACCCCTGCGCTAGGTTTGCGACAACAGGGTGAATAAAGGTGGAGACCTCACATGCGCACGATCAGCCTACTGGCCGTTGCCGCCTCTCTGATCCTGGTCGGCGTTGCCGTGCGGGCCGCCGCGACGCCGCCGCAGGCTGAGCCTTTCAAGGTCCAGAACTTCCGCGGGGCAACCCCGGCGGGCGGCCTCTACGTCATGCCGCCGGTCTACTAAGGCGCGCTTCGCTGGAACCAGATCGGTCCCGTGGTGATGGCCGGGCTTGTCCCGGCCATCCACGTCTTGGCCGCCGCACGATGTGTCCGCTGATGTGTCCGAGCCTTGCCCATCCCGCGCGCGTGAGGCGCCGCCCGGTGACCTGCGCGGCTCGGTGACTTTGATCACAGACGCTGGCGGAGAGGTCTGTTAGAATCCCGGCACCTTTTGGCGCGCCGGGATCGATCGCATGCGGCGACGGGAGTTCATCACAACGCTCGGCGGCGCGACCGCCGCGACCTTGATTTCCTGGCCGCTTCCCGCGCGCGCACAGCAGCCGGCGATGACCGTGGTCGGGTACCTGGGCACGGATTCGCCTGATCTGCGCGCGAGACGTTTGCGCGCGTTCCGCAGCGGCCTGAGCGAAGCCGGTTACGACGAGGGCCGGAACCTGACCATCGAATTTCGCTGGGCGGAGGGCCAATACGACCGACTGGCGACGCTGGCGGCCGATCTGGTTCAACGTCGGGTGAACGTGATCGTCGTCAACGGCCCTGCGGCGGTGGCGGCCAAGGCGGCCACTACGACCATTCCGATCGTGTTCGTCGTGGGCTTCGATCCGGTCAAGCTCGGCCTGGTCACCAGCCTGAACCGCCCGGGCGGCAACCTCACGGGCGTCAGCCTGTTGAATGCGGAGCTGGCGCCGAAGCGGCTGGCACTGATGCACGAGTTGGTGCCCACCGCCACCATCATGGGGTTCCTCCTCAACCCGGCCAATCCCAATGCCGAGACCCTGGCGCAGGACGCGCAGGCGGCGGCCCGCACGCTCGGGCTCAAGCTCCATGTCGTACATGCGAGCACCGAACGCGACCTCGATACGGCGTTCGCAACGTTGGTCGAGCAGCGCGCCGGCGCGCTCGTGATCGGCACCGATGGATTCTTCGTCAGCCAGAGCGAACGGCTCGCCGCTCTGAGCGTTCGCCACGCCGTGCCCGCGATCTTCCAGAATCGGGAGTTTGCGGCGGCCGGCGGCCTGATGGGCTACGCAGGCAGCGATACGGACGCTAATCGTCTGATGGGCGCCTACACCGGCCGGATCCTCAAGGGCGAGAAGCCGGCCGACCTGCCGGTCCAGCAGTCCACGAAGGTCGAGCTGATCATCAACCTCAAGACCGCCAAGGCGCTCGGCCTCACCGTGCCGCTGATCATGCAAATGACCGCCGACGAGGTGATCGAGTGAGGCGCCGCGAATTCATCACCGCGCTCGGCGGCACGGCCGCCGCGTCTTCGGTTTCCTGTTTGGTCTCCTGGCCGCTTCCCGCGCACGCGCAGCCGGCGCTGCCGGTGATCGGCTTCCTCAGCAGCGCGTCCCCCGGCCGCGACGCGGGCCGGCTGGACGCGTTCCGCCAGGGCCTGAGCGAAGCCGGCTATGCCGAGGGCCGCAACGTCGCGATCGAATATCGCTGGGCGGAGGAGCAGAACGACCGGTTGCCGGCGCTGGCGGCCGACCTGGTTCGCCGACAGGTCGCGGTGATCGCCGTCGCCGGGCAGGTGCTCGGCGTGCTCGCCGCCAAGGCCGCGACCAGGACCATTCCGGTCGTGTTCCTCACCGGCGCCGATCCGGTCGCGCTCGGGCTGGTCGCCAGCCTGAACCGGCCGGGCGGCAATGTCACCGGCGTGACCACGTTGAGCGTGGAGCTGGAGCCGAAGCGGCTGGAGCTGCTGTACGGCCTGGTCCCGACGGCGACGAGCATCGGCGCGCTCGTCAATCCGACCAATCCCAACGCCGAGGTGCAAACCAGGGAGCTGCAGCCGGCGGCGCGCGCGCTGGGGCTCAAGCTCGAGCTGCTCCACGCCACCAGCGAGCGCGATTTCGACGGCGTGTTCGCGCGGCTGGCCGAGCTCAAGGCCGGCGGCCTGGTGATCGGAACCGACGGACTGTTCATCAGCCGCGGCGAGCAGCTCGGCGCGCTGGCAGCCCGCCATTCGGTGCCGGCGATCTTCCAGTTTCGCGCCTTCGCGGCGGCCGGCGGCCTGATGAGCTACGGTGGCAGCCTGACCGACATGTATCGCCAGTCCGGAGTCTATACCGGCCGCATCCTCAAGGGCGAGAAGCCGGCCGACCTGCCGGTGCAGCAGGTCACCAAGGTCGAGCTGATCCTCAACCTCAAGACCGCCAAGGCGCTCGGCCTCACCATTCCGCTGCCGCTGCTCGGCCGCGCCGACGAGGTGATCGAGTGAGCAGCAGCGGTAGGGTGGGCAAAGGCGCGGATCGAAACCTCGCCCTCGCCATGCAGGCGACGGAGCGCCGTGCCCACGCGGCGAGAATAGCCGAGCATATGGTGGGCACGGCGCTGTGCCGTCCACGTGACAAGATCGAGTCCCGGGCCGCGCCTTTGCCCACCCTACGATCGAAGAGGTGATCGCATGGACCCCGACGGAGCCGGGCTCGCTTGGCCGGGACGACAGCGCGCGTCCACATCATTGAAGAACCGCGCTAGCTCCAATCGGAATAGCAGCCGGGCAAGCCGGAGGACTGGCCGTTGGGCCCGATCTTGAGCTTGAAGGTGCTGAAGTGCTCCTGGTCGTCGAACAGGATCCGGTAGGTCAGCCGGCCGAAGAAGATTTTCCCGACGTTTTCGGCGAGATGGAAATCGGTGCCTTCGATCAGGCTCGGGTTGGCGCCCGGGCGGTAGACGTCGTCCTTCTGCAGCGAATTGACCGCTCCGTCCGGCAGCAGATTCCTGTCGAGCAATTGGCTGACCGGCCGCTTGGTGGGGAACTCGATCTCGTCGCAAAAGCCCCACTCGACCCGGGTCAGGATCGCCGGCGTCCGTCCGTAATTGCCGACGCTCACCCATCCCTTGTCGGGGACCGGCACGCCCTGCTGGTCGCGCAGCCGCCCCGGCCCGCCGCCGAAGATGTAGGCGCGCTCGACCCTGGGAATCTGGTCGGCGGCGGCGCGCGCCGCGTGAGCGGCATTGCGGGTGGAGCTCCACAGCAGGACGGTCGACAGCGCGAGCACGACCGCGAAGGCGGCGATGACGGCGGTGCCGTTGGCGGCAAGAAAATCGCCGAGACAATCCCGGCCGGCGCCGAGCACGGCGGCGAGGTGCTCGATGTTCAACTGCGATCCGTCGAGCACCGTGCGCAGCCCGCCGGCGTCCATGCAGTCGCGAAACCGCTGCGAGCCGGCGACGGCCCAAACCGCCAGCCCGATGACCAGCAGCGCAAAAATCCAGCCGCTCAATCGCCTCATGATGCCCGGCATCCCTCGATCGCCCGTCGTCCTCACGCTATCCGCAATCGCGCGGCTGGTGTAGCGGCCGCGGCGGTCGGCCGATTTGCCCGGAAAGCGCCGACAAGATGCGAGCTTTTTTTATTCGGCTTTTAACAATCTCGTTCTGTGAAATGAAGGAAGTTGGCGGTATCCCAATCACGCGTCTCCAATCATGGAACCACAGGGAAAGGGCTGGCCATGACCAAAATGTTCGCGCGTTTCATGCAAGATTCGTCGGGTGCCACCGCCATCGAATACGGCCTGATCGCCGCCGGGATTTCGGTTGCGATCATCACCGTGGTGGGCTCGCTCGGCAGCTCGCTGAATACGACCTTCACCAGCGTCCAGACCGCGGTGAAGTAGAGCGTTCGACGACAGTGGAAAGCCGGGCCCCTCGCGGGCCCGGCTTTTCGCTGTCCCGCTATCCCGTTTGCCGCGCGGCTGGCCCGGCGCGACGCGCGTCAGCCGGGCTCCATGCCGTTTTTCTTCATTGCCGCGAGCGCGGCCGGCGTGGCGAAGAACCGGATCAGCGCGTTGGCGGCGTCCGGCTGCTTGCCGTTTGCCGCAATGCCGGCCGCCAGCACCGTGAAGAACTGCAGGTGGCCGGGCAGCGGGCCGACATAGTCGACGCCCGGGAAATTGATCAGCTCGGGAATCTGCTGCATGCCGAGCTCGGCCTCGCCGCTGGCGACGATCGCCGCGACCGGCCCGCCCTGGCCGTACTTGGCCTTCTTGTTGACCTCGTCGGCGATGCCGAGCTCGCCGAGCATCTTGGCGAAGTAGATGCCGCTCTGCCCGCCGCTCGCCGGGCTGGTATAGGCGACCGTCTTGGCGGCGATGAGCGCCTGCTTGAATTTTTCCGGCGTCGAGATGTCGGGCTTGGGCGCGCCCTTGCGGACCACCGCGCCGATGCCGGAGCGCGCCAGCACGGCCTTGCTGCCGGCCACCACCTTGCCCTGCTTGATCAGGTCATCGATGCCGCCGCTGGTGACGATGATCAGGTCGGTCTCCTCGCCCTCGGCGATGCGCTTGGCGATCCGTCCGGAGGTGTCGGAGAGGACGACGAGCTTGTGCTCGGTCGCCTGCTCGAACAGCGGCTTGACGTCGGCCATGGCGGCCTTGATGGCGCCGCTGATCAGCACGCGCAGGTCGGCGGCCTGCGCCTGGGTGCCGACCGCCGAGGCCAGCACGGCGGCGAGGATCGTGGTTGTCTTGCGCATGGCGCTTTCTCTCCCCGATGTTTCGGGGAATTAGACGCCGCTTGCGCGCACCCTTCAATCCCGCTCGCCTTTGCTGCAGTCGCGAACAGAACTGGTGCAAATTTGTCACGGTGGCGGGCCAAGCGCGGCGGCCGCTGAACCGGCCCGCCTGCCGAAACGACTAACCCCGTGAAAGCCGCAAGAAACCGCGGCCGAGGGGGCAGCAAATGACCATCGCACTCGCAACCGTCTGGGTTCTCGGCAGTTTCGCCCTGGTGATGGCCGCCATGTTCGCGGTCCCGGCCGAGGACTGACGGCCCGCCCAGCGGGCTTTGCCCGATCGATCACGCCGGCGGGACGGGTCTCCGCCCGGCAGGTTTCCAAAATACCGATCGTCCGCCGAGGTTGGCTGCGCGGCGGCACCACCACCGGCTCAATTCCCCCAGCGCTCCCGCCACATCTGCTCGCCGATCGTGCAGGAAATGCGCGGCGCGCGCCCCTGCGCGGGGATCACCCGCCCCTCGGGGGTGCGGCCGGCGACCTCGAGCACCAGCTTGGTGCGGATCGCCTCCCTGAACTGGTCGCGCTGGCGGATCGGGATCACGAAGGCGCCGGGTCCCCCGATCACGCAGTCCTCGTAGTAGACGTCGAGGTGCTCGAGATCCATGGTGAACGAGTTCGGCCGCTTGAGCATGATCGGCAACCCGTTGATGGTGATGCCGGAGGCGACCACGTCGTCGCGCACCAGGGTCACCAGCGGACCGCTGTTGTTGGAGCCGTCGCCGGAGACGTCGATCACGCGGCGGAAGCCGCGGTAGCCGCTGCCCTCGAACAACGGCTTGGCGAAATTGAGCGCGCCCGAGATCGAGGTGCGCGAGGCGCGCCGGTAGGGCGCGCGCGCGATCTCGTTGGCGAAGGCGTCGGCGCCTTCCGGGCCGTCGATCAGCCGCCACGGCACCACGATCTTCTGGTCGAACGGGCCCGCCCATTCGAAATAGGTCACCGCCACCTTGCCGTTCATGCCGTGGCGCAGCGCCTGCATGAATTCGCGCGAGGTGATGCCGGTGATGTAGCCCTCGCGCTGCAACGCCTGCTCCTCCGGATCCATCGAATAGGAGACGTCGACCGCGAGCACGAGCTCGACATCGACCGGCATCGCCGACGGGCTGTTGTCGGCGAGCACGGGCGGCGCGCTCGGCGCCGCGACGCCGAGGCTCCAGGCGGCGACGATCCCGGCTGCCACCGCGGCCAGCGTCGCCAAGATCGAGTAGCG
>JBEVIH010000332.1:0-11660 GCA_040510815.1 Xanthobacteraceae bacterium
TGGGCGGACGCTCGGTGGGCGAGATCGCCGACCGCTTTCTCGAGCAGTCGGCGCTCGGCGCGCAGACCTCGCTGCCGCGGGAAACCCGCGCATTGATCGAAAAATTCCTCGCCATCGGCGGCGATCCGGATGAAGCCGCGGCGGACCTGCGCGCCTTCGCGCGCGAGGCCAGGATCGCGCTCGACGCCCCGCTCGACCTGTTCGAGAGCCGCACCGGATTTCTTGCCGCGCGCGGCGTCGACGTCGGTCGCATCCGCTTCTCCACCGCCTTCGGCCGCGGCCTCGACTACTACACCGGGTTCGTGTTCGAGCTTTACGACCCGAGCGCGCCCGCCGCAGGCCAGCTGGTGGCAGGCGGACGCTATGACGGTCTGCTCACCCGGCTCGGCAGCGCGAGCGCGATCTCCGCGGTCGGCTTCGCGGTCTGGATCGAACGGCTCGCGCAATTGCGGGGCGCGCCATGACCGCGCCGTTCGTCATCGCCGTGCCCGCCAAGGGCCGGCTGCAGCAAAACGCCGAGGCCTTCTTCGCGCGCACCGGGCTCGAGCTCGTCAAGCCGCGCGGAATGCGCGACTATCGCGGCGCGATCACCGATCTTCCCGATGTCGAGGTGGCGTATCTCTCGGCCGCCGAGATCGTGGACCTGCTGGCGCAGGGCGCGGTGCATTTCGGCGTGACCGGCGAGGACCTCGTGCGCGAGAAGATCGCGGACGCGGACAAGCATGTCATTCTGATCGACGGGCTCGGCTTCGGCCACGCCAATGTGGTGGTGGCGGTGCCGCAGGCGTGGATCGACGTGCACAGCATGGCCGATCTCGACGATGTCGCGACCGCGTTTCGCCTCAAACACGAGCGCAAGATGCGCCTCGCCACGAAATACGTGAATCTCACGCGCAATTTCTTTTCTGCGCATGGCATCACCGACTATCGGATCGTGGAAAGCGCGGGCGCGACCGAGGGCGCGCCGGCGGCAGGCACCGCCGAACTCATCGTCGATATCACGACGACAGGCGCCACGCTCGCCGCCAACGGGCTGAGGGTGATCGAGGACGGTGTCATCCTGCGCTCACAAGCCAATCTCGTCGCGGCACGCGCGGCCAACTGGGGCGCCGCCGAGCGGGAAATGGCGCGCATCGTGCTCGACCGCATCGCCTCGCAGACGCGCGCGCGCGCATTTCGCGAGGTGCGCACGCGCTTTGCGGGCTGCGACGCAGCGTTGCTGGCAGAAGCGAAGGACCGCTTCGGGGTCGAGACCCCGTTCGGGGGGCCGACCTCTTCGGGCATGCTGACGCTGCACTGCCCGCCGCAGCACGTCCATGCACTGGCAACCCGCTTGCGTGAGAAGGGCGCCGAGAACGTCGTGGTTGCCGATATCGGTTACGTGTTTGCGCGCGCCAATCCGCTTTATGCCAAGCTCGAGGCGGGACTGACTTAGCAGGCCCTGCTATTCCGTCTTGATGTTGGCGCCCTTGATCACCGGCCACCACTTCTCGATCTCGGCTTTTTGATAGGCGGCGAGCGCTTCCGGCGTCAGCTGGTCGCGCGGCGGGATGTCGAGGCCGAGCTCGCCGAACCGTTGCCGCACCACGGGATCGCCCAGGGCCTGCACGGCGGCGGCGTTGAGCTTGCCGATGATCTCCTTGGGCGTGCCCCTGGGCGCCCACAGGCCATACCAGACGCTGATGTCGAGCGACGGCAGGCCGGCTTCGGCCACGGTCGGAATCTCGGGCGCCGACGGCAGGCGTGCATTGGCCGTGACGGCGTAGGCGCGGATCTTGCCGTCGCGCACGTGCTGGAGCGAATTCGATGCCTGGTCGACGATGAAATCGATCTGACCGGCCACCAGATCCTGCAGTGCCGGGCCGGTGCCGCGGTATGGGACGAATTGGAAGCGGGTGCCGGTGACGTTTTGAAAATAGACGCCGGCGACATGGGTCGCGGAACCTGCGCCCGCCGTTCCGGCCGAGACCTTGCCCTCGTTCGCTTTGATCCAGCCGACGAACTCGTTGAGGTCCTTCGCCGGCACGCCGTTCTTACTGACCACGATCATCGGGTTGCTGGGCAACAGCACGATCGGCTCGAGATCGCGCAATAGATCGTAGGGCAGCGGGTAAATCGCACCGTTGACCACATGCGTGCTCCAGTGGCCGATGCTGAGCGTATATCCGTCGGGCGCCGCGCGCGCGACGCGACCGACTCCGATCGAGCCCGCCGCTCCGGTCACGTTCTCGACGATGATGCTCTGGCCAAGCGAGGCGCGCATCGGCTCGGACAGGATGCGCGCCACCGTGTCGACCGGGCCGCCGGCGGCGAACGGCACCACCATCGTGATCGGCCGCGATGGATAGACCTGCGCCGACGCAACTGCACAGCCGGCCCAAAGGACGCCGAAGGCTGCCGCGATCCGCAGTATTCTCATGAGTTACCTCGCTGGGTGGGCTGCTCCGATGCGGCGAGCACGTTCATTCAGCCTTGATGCTCGCCGCCTTGACGATCGGCCACCACTTCTCGATCTCCGCCTTGTGGTGAGCGCCGAGCGCCTCAGGGGTCTGCTGCTCGGGCGGCGGAAACTCGAGGCCCTGGTCGCCCAGCCGCTTCTGCACAACCGGATCGGCCAGCGCCTCCACGACCGCGGCATTGAGCTTGGCGATCACCGGTCTGGGCGTGCCCCGCGGCGCCCACAGCCCGTACCACGTCGAGGTATAGAACCCGGGCAAACCGGCCTCGTCGACCGTCGGAATCTCGGGTGCGGAAGGCAGCCGCGCCTTGGCGGTGACCGCGTAGGCTTTGATCGTGCCGGCGCGCACCTGCCCGAGGGAATTGGAAGCCTGGTCGAACATCAGGTCGATCTGCCCCGCGATCAGATCGGTCAGCGCCGGGCCGGTGCCGCGATAGGGCACGAACTGAAACCGGGTGCCGGTGAGGTTTTGGAAATAGACGCCGTTGACGTGCGAGCCGCCTCCTGCCCCCGAGGTTCCCGCCGACGCTTTGTCCGGATTGGCCTTGAGCCAGGCAATCAGTTCCTTGAGATCGTTCGCCGGAAACGCCTTCTTCGAGATGATGAGGAGCGAGTTGCTCGGCAGCAGCGCGACCGGTTCGAGATCGTTCAACAGGTCGTACGGCAGCGCGAAGATCGCGCCGTTCACCACATGCGTGCCGACGTGGCCGATGCCGAGCGTGTAGCCATCTGGCGTCGCCCGCACGACACGGCCGACGCCGATCGTGCCTGATGCACCGGTCGCATTCTCGATGATGACGGTCTGGCCGAGCGAGGCGCGCATGCGTTCGCCGAGCGCACGCGCGAGCGCATCCGCCGGCCCGCCGGCGGCGAACGGCACGAGCAGCGTGATCGGGCGCGACGGATAGGTCTGCGCGCACGCGCTCGCGATGCCGAGCGCGGTGGCGAGCCCGATGATGGCTGGAAACAGTTTTCTCATACCCACCTCCCGCTTGTTCTATGTCGTAGGCCGCCTCGCAGATTCATCGCGCCCAGCCGCACGCGTGCATGCTGCGTCGACTGGTCACGCCGCGATCATTCGGCCTTCAGGTTCGATGCCCGGATGATCGGCCACCATTTCTCGGTTTCGGCCCTGTGGTGCGCCGCCAGCGCCTCCGGCGTCTGCTGGTCGCGCGGCCAAACCTCCTGGCCGATATCGGCGAACCGCTGCCGTACGGTCGCATCGGCCAAGGCGTTGACGACCGCGGCATTGAGCTTGCCCACGATGTCCTTCGGCGTCCCCTTCGGCGCCCATAGGCCGTGCCAGTACGAGACGTATAGTGACGGCACACCGGCCTCGTCGATCGAGGGGACGTCGGGCAGCGCCGACCATCGGTCCTTGGTGAGAACGGCATAGGACTTGATCGTGCCGTTGCGCACCTGGCCGATGGCGTTCGCGGCCTGGTCGAACATGATATCGACCTGGCCGGCGATCAGATCCTGCATCGCCGGCGCGCCGCCGCGGTAGGGCACGAAGGCAAAGCGCGTCCCGGTCGCCTGCTGGAAATAGACGGCGGTGACCTGCGCGCCGCCGGCAGCGCCCACCGTGGCTGCGCTCGCCTTGTCGGGGTTGGCCCTGAGCCACTCGATCAGCTCCTTGACGCTGTTCGCGGGGAAATTCTTTCGCGCGATGATCAGCTGCGGCGTGATGGCAAGCAGCGCGATGGGCTCGAAATCGTGCAGCACGTCGTAGGGCAGCGCATAGGTGACGGCATTGACGACGTGGGTGCTCCACTGGCCGATGCCGATCGTGTAGCCGTCGGGCGCGGCGCGCGCGAGCCGGCCGACGCCGATATTGCCGCCCGCGCCCGCGACGTTCTCGATCACAATCGGCTGGCCGAGCGCGGCACGGAGCGGTTCGGAAAGGATGCGTGCGAGCGCGTCCGAAGGGCCGCCGGCCGGAAACGGCGCGATCATGGTAATGGGGCGCGACGGATAGGTCTGCGCCTCGGCGCCGCCGATGGTCGCGACCAGCGCTGCAATGGCGGCCGCCATGATGAGCTTCGTCATGGCTCTCCTTCTCGATGTGGATTCGATGACCCTATCACAGCGCGGCGAAATCGATCGGCTGCAAGCGGTCGAGCGTCCGGTCGACCGGGGGCATCGGATACTTGAGGCCGGTCGCACAATTGAACAGCAGCGCGCGTTCGTCACGGCGAATGCGCCCGTCGGCGATGCCTTGTTTGAGCGCCGCGTAGGTTGCAGCGCCCTCCGGGCACAGCAATAATCCTTCCGCACGCGCGACCTCGTCGATCGCCGCGCTGATGGCCTCGTCCGCCACCGCGATGGCGAACCCGGCGCTTTCGCGCACCGCGCGCAGCACCAGAAAATCACCGATCGCCTGCGGCACCCGGATGCCGGCGGCGATGGTCTGCGCGTCCTCCCAGCGCGGCGCATGCTCCACGCCCGCGTCGTAGGCGCGCACAATGGGCGCGCAGCCCGCCGCCTGCACCGCCACCATGCGCGGGCGCTTCTTGCCGATGAAACCGATGGCTTCCAGCTCCGCGAATGCCTTCCACATGCCGATGAGCCCGGTTCCACCCCCGGTCGGATAGAGCACGACGTCGGGCAATTCCCATCCAAGCTGCTCGGCAAGTTCAAGCCCCATGGTCTTCTTGCCCTCAATTCGATACGGCTCCTTCAGCGTGGAGGTATCGAACCAGCCGACCTTCGCCTGGCCCTGCATGACGATCTTGCCGCAATCGTCGATCAGGCCATTCACCCGATACACGGTCGCGCCCTGCAGCGCGATTTCGCGCACGTTCACTTCCGGCGTGTCCTGCGGGCAGAAGACCGTGGTCTTGATGCCGGCACGGCTGGCATAGGCGGCAAGCGCCGCGCCCGCATTGCCGTTCGTCGGCATGGCCATGTGGGCGACGCCGAGCGCCTTTGCCATCGACACCGCCATCGCGAGCCCGCGCGCCTTGAACGAGCCGGTGGGCAGCCGGCTCTCGTCCTTCACCAGGATCTCCGTCGTCGCCAGCATCTTGGCGAGCTTGGGCATCGCGACGATCGGGGTGACGGCCTCGCCGAGACTGACAATGTCTTCGGTGCGTCGCACCGGCAACAGCTCGCGATAGCGCCAGAGATCCTGCGGCCGCCGCGCCAGAGCCTCCCGGCTCAAGGATTTCTTGACCCCCGCCAGATCGTAGCGCACGAGCAACGGCTTGCCGGCACGCGACAGATTATGCAGTTCATCCGCCGGATAGCGCTCGCCGGTCATGGAACATTCCAGATGCGTGACGAATGTCGGGCGCTCCACCGTCAGGTTTTCGTCGTCACGCGCGTGTTGTTCGATCTTGGCGTTGCGTGTCAGCAAAAGCCCTTCTCCCCTCATCATTCGACTGAGCGTTCCGCCGGCCGTTCGCGAGTCCTGAACACGACGAAATGGGACAATGAAAAATTGACCACGAAGCTGGCGGCGATGGCCAACAGTTTCGCCGCCAGGACCGGCAGCCAGTAAGAGGCCACGACCAGGATGGTCGTATTGGTGATCACGCCGGCGACGCCCGACGCAACAAACGCGCCGTAGGCGCGCCAATGCAGCCGGCGACCGGATTCGGCCGCGAAGGTGATGAAGGAATTCATCACATAGGAGCCAGAAACGGCGAGTAGCCAGGCGAGCACGTTTGCCGGAATCAGCGGCAGCTTGAGCACATTGTAGGCGGCAAGGAAGATGCCCAGGTCGATGAAGGTATTGACCACGCCCACCATGGCGAAGCTTGCCGCCTTGAGCGTGACGCCACGCGTCTGCCAAGCCTGCCTGAGGCGGCGTTGAAGGCGATCGAGCGGCGGGGGCGACCTCATGGCAGGCCCCGCTTAGCACGTCTATCCGGTCCCGCCGAGCCCGCCCCGGTCCTGGCGCCCCGCGCGACAGCCGTCCGCGCCTGGGCTATAACCCCCTGCGGCGGGCAACGGCTCAAGAGGCGCGGCTGATGGCATCCGATGCGATGACCCGAGCGGGCGGCACTGGCGCCCCGGCGCGGCCTCGGGGAATGGCAGAGGCCGGCCTTTCGATCGTGGTTCCCCTGTTCAACGAGGCTGCCAACCTCTCCGCCCTGCACGCCCGCATCATCGAGGTTGCCGGCGCCCTCAAGGCGACACGCGGCCTGACGACGGAGGTCGTCTATGTCGACGACGGCAGCCGCGATGGCACGCTCGCCGCTGCGCGCGAACTTCCAGCCGAAAATCTCGACGTGCAGGTGATCTCGCTGTCCCGCAATTTCGGCAAGGAGGCGGCGCTGCTCGCCGGCCTCGATCACGCCCGCTTGGGCGCCGTACTGTTCATGGACGGCGATGGACAGCATCCGCCCACGCTGGTCGAGAAGCTCGTGAGCCATTGGCTCGATCAGGGTTACGACGTGGTCTACACCGCCAAGGCGCATCGCGAAAGCGAACCGTGGCTCCGCCGTTTCGGGGTCAAGGCGTTCTACAGCTTGATCAACTGGGGCGCGCGGCAAAAAATCCCCGCGGACGCTGGCGATTTTCGCTTGCTCTCGCCGCGCGCGGCGGCGGCGCTCAAACAGCTTCCCGAACGCAACCGGTTCTTCAAGGGACTCGCGAGCTGGATCGGATTTCGTCAGATCCGCGTCGACTACGAGCCGGCAGAGCGCATCCATGGCACTACCACCTGGAATCTGTATTCGTTGATCGGGCTTTCGATCGAAGGACTGACCTCGTTCTCGGTCGCGCCGCTGCGGGTCGCGAGCCTGCTGGGACTCCTGCTCGCCGCCGGCGCTTTCATTTTCGGCGTGCAGATCCTGGTCGAGACCGTCATCTTCGGAGAGAAGGTGCCGGGCTATCCTTCGGTGATCGTCGGCTTGATGGTCCTCGGCGGCGTGCAACTGATCATGATCGGGATCATGGGGGAATATATCGGCAAGATCCTGTCCGAGCTCAAAGCGCGGCCGGTCTATTTCGTGGCCGAGCATACGTTCAAGACGGCCGAGAGCGCAGGCGCCGGCGATCCACAGGCGCGGTCGGCGGCGGAATGACGGCGACGCACGCGACCGCGGCAGGCACAGCCGAGCGCCGTCGCATCTGGCTGTGCGCCGACGACTTCGGCATTTCGAATTCAGTCAACATTGCCATTCGCGACCTGGTGGTGCGCGGACGGCTGAACGCGACCTCGGTGCTGGTGGTGGCGCCGAGCTTCTCCCGCTCGGAGGCGATCTCGCTCAATACGCTCAATTCCATCGCGCCGCGGGTGGCGATCGGGTTGCATCTCGGGCTGACGGCGCCGTTTCGTCCGCTGAGCAAGAGCTTCGAGCCCGTGCGCGAGGGCGCCTTCCTGCCGCTTACTGCAACGGCACGACATGCGGCCATGCGCCGCTTCGACCACGACACGCTGGTGGCTGAGATTACCTGCCAGATGGAGAGCTTTCTCGACACCTTCGGCCGCGCCCCCGACTTCGTCGACGGGCACCAGCATGTCCATCTGCTCCCGCAAATCGGCAACGCGTTGCTCACCGTCATCAAGCAGACCGTGCCGGACGCATGGGTGCGACAATGCGGCCGCGTGATCCCGCTTGCGGCGAGATTTGCCGACCGCAAGGGGCTACTCCTCGATGTCATGAGCTTTCGGTTTCGGCGCCGCGCGGCCGCACTCGGCCTGCGCACCAATCCGGGGTTCGCCGGCACGTATAGCTTCGAGGATACGGCGAACTTCCCTGCTTTGTTCCCGCAGTTCCTCGATCGCCTGCCCGATGGCAGCGTGGTGATGTGTCATCCGGGCTTCGTCGACGCCGAATTGCAGCGGCTCGATCCGCTCACGACGTTGCGAGAGAAGGAATATGCCTACTTCGCCGGGGCTGCCTTCCCGGCGGCGCTCGCAAGCCAAGGGGTCGCGCTGGCAGACGCGGGCCCGCCGCTATCCCGCTGACCGCACAAAAGAAAGCGAACCAGAATTTTTTTGTTGGCGCGGGTCATTCCGCTGCCGCGGCCGTTGCCTACATGAATCATCGTCGTCACGGCACCAAGGAGACGGCCAATGACTCCAGAGGAACGCAATCTCGTCATCGAACTGTTCGACCGCCTGGCCACGCTCGAGGACGCTCAGCGCGATCGGGGCGCCGAACGCCTGATCAGGGACGGCCTGCGGCAAGCGCCCAACGCGCCTTACGCACTGGTGCAGACCGTGCTGGTGCAGGACGAAGCGCTCAAGCGCGCCGACGCCCGTATCCGGGAGCTCGAAGGCGAGCCGGCCGGCGATGCGCCGCGTGACACCAGCTTTCTCGGCGGCGTGCGCGAAAGTCTTTTCGGCCGACGCGAGGGGCGTGGCTCCGTTCCCTCGGTGCCGCGGTCCGAGGCCACGCCGGGCATGTCGTCCGCCTGGCGCACCGGCACGCCGGCGATGCCGGCGGGACAAGGAGCCGGGATGCCCATGGGCCCCGGTGCGGCAGGCGGCCCGATGGCTGGCGGACCGATGGGCGGGGGCGGCGGTTCGTTTCTGGGCACCGCGGCCGCGGCTGCGGCCGGCGTCGTCGGCGGCTCTCTCCTGCTTGGGGGCATTCGCTCCATGATGGGAGGCTCGCACGGCGCGCAGGCGGCATTCGATCCCGCTGCCGGCTCAACCGGCTCGTCCCCTTGGAGCGGCAGTGGCAGCAGCAGTGGCGGCGACCTCTCGCGTCAGGCCGGTCTCGACGACATCGGGCGGGCGTCCTCCTCCGGCGACAGCGCGAGCGGCCGCAGCTATGGCGCGCTCGACGACAGCAGCGGCGACGACGTGAACGACGATCAGGACACGGACGACTTCGACGACAGCGGTTTCGATTCCGACTCCGGCGAGGACCAGTAACCGCGCGTCGCGCCGAAGCGTCCCGTAAGCATGGCGCGCGGTTTCCGTCCGGCTCGCGCGCCTTCAGGCTAAGTGGACACCGGTTAGCCGTCCGGAACGCGCGCTCACTTTAAGAAGGGGAGCGCGTTCGGACGCAAGACCGGATTCCACTTTTGCTGAACGCGCTCTAACGCGTTGCTTTGGGCGGGCGTATCGCTGCAAAGGCGACGAACGCGACGGTAGCGAAGGCCGCGACCACGGCCAGCACCGCCGGATCCGAGGCCCGTTCCGCGACGAAGGCGAGCGCCAGCGGGGCGATCGCCTGCATCGCCAGGTACGGTCCCCCGATGCGGCCCATAAGGTGTCCATAGCCGGCCGGCCCGAACAGCGTGAGCGGCACGGCGCCGCGCGAGATGGTGAGCAGGCCATTCGCCATTCCGAACATGATCGCGAAGCTCGCGGCGCTCGCAACCGTGAGCCCGAACAGCGCCAGCAGGGCGAACGCCAGCAGCAGCATTCCGACCGCAAAGCGCGCGACATTGAGCGGATGGGTGCGGCGCGCAAATACCAGCTCGCAAATGCGGGCCGCCACCTGCGCCGGTCCGAACAACGCGCCGATCGCCACGACGGTCGCGGCATCGATGCCGGCGCGACCGAAGATCGCCAGCAGATGCGCTGACATGCCCGACGGCACGAAGGCATAGGCCGCGAAGGCCGCCGCCACCAGCACGAATGGCCTTCCCTTCGGCGGCAGCACGACGCTCGGCACCGGCGCCGGTCCGTCGGCCGGCGCGGTCGGATCGGCGCGCGTGCGCGGCAGCGCGAAGGCGTGTAGCGGCGCAGCGACGCAAGCAAGCAGCCCGGCATAGATCAGATAGGTGCCGCGCCATCCGAACGCCTCGAGCAGAACGTGAGTGGCTGGCCAGCTCACCGTCGAGGCCAAGCCGCCGGCCAGCGTCAGCGCCGTGATCGGACGCCGCGCCGCCGCGCCGAAGATGCGCCCGAGCGTAGCGAAGGCGGGATCATAGAGCGACGCGGCGATGGCAACGCCGAGCAGCATCCAGACCGCGAGATAAGCCACGGGATGATCGGCATACACGATCAAGAGCAGACCCAGCGCGCCCAGGAGCGAGCCGACCGACATTACCCGGTGCCCGCCGTGCCGATCGATCAACAGCCCCACCCGCGGCGACGCGAGTCCGGCGGTGAGCAGCGCGAGCGAAAAGCCGCCCATGGCGAAGGTCATCGACCAGCCGCGCTCGGCCGCGATCAGCGGCACGGTCAGCACCGGCGGATAGAAAATCGCGCCCCAGGCAAGGATCTGGGTGACGCCGAGCACCAGGACGGCGCGCCAGGGACCGGCGAAGATAGCGCGGAGAGCAGGCATGACGGAACGCGGCGTGTGAAGGGATTCGACCCTATCACGGCTCGTGCCGGCGTCGACCTAACCTAGGTGCTTGACCATCACGACTGCTGAAGCGCAGAGCGGCTCGAATTCTCCGCTTCCACGCGCAGCATCGGGCACGTCGCCCGGCGCGCAGCTCGCGTAGCCGAGCCGCGCGAAGAAATCCCGCTGCGACTCGGTCAGGAGGTAGATCGCGCGACATCGATGGGCGCGCGCCTCGTCCTCGAGCGCAGCCACGATGGCTGCCCCCATGCCCAGCTCGCGCAGCGGCGGCAGCGTCACCACCGAATGCAGACGCGCGTCGGTGCCGTGAAGCTCGAGGCCGCCGAAACCTACCGGGACATCTTCGTGGGTCTCGAAGCGCCAGAACAACAGGCGCGGATCGTCGACGTGGTCGGCCGGCAGTCCTGCCTTGACCAGCGCGGCCTTGAGCCCGTCGCGCTCCCACGCGGCCAGCGGCAGGGCGAGCAGGCGGCGCCTCATGACGGCGACTCCTTCGCCCCCGCCGACGGACGGCGGTGAGCGCTCGTTCCGGTCAGGCCCGCGGTGCGCAACGTACGAACACGCCGGTGCCGTAGCGGCCGTCGACCTCGGGATCCACGTATTTCATCACCAGCACGCGGCCGTCGAACGACATGATCTCACGATCCTGGACGCCCGGCGTCTCTCCCGCCGGGCCGATATAATCGCGTCCGGCCGGCGTGCCCTTGAGGCGAAGCTCCTGGAGCTGATTGGAATCGGCGAGATACATCATGACGCCGCCGTTGGGGCCCTGGCCGATCACGAACGGCTGCTTGCACTGGCCGCGGGCATTGGCCTCGGTGCGCGCGCGATCCTCCGGCTTGTGATAGGCGGCGTAGCCCCACCGGCCGATGATCTCCGAGGGACGGACTTTGGCCGGCATTTCGGGCTGCGGCGGCGGCGCAGCACGCGTCTCCGGGCCTGGCCCCGTCGAGCAGGCCCCCAGCGCCAGCGCCGACAGC